>NZ_JBYSWZ010000013.1:0-240386 GCF_058781685.1 Burkholderia sp. FW306-1C-G01B | reverse complement strand
CGCATCTACAACCATGAGCGGCCACATGCCGCCCTGAAATACAAAACGCCCGACGCGGTGCATCGGGCGTTCTAGCGCCTGGATACTGTCAACCTATTCAAGGACTTGACATCGGAACAGGAGCTGAAACGCGCCCGCTCAGCGCCCGCCCGTCCCCCGCGCTTTGTCCGACTGCCGCCCGCGCACGAGCTTCCATACCGCGCCGAGCGCGACCGGCACGATCGCCGCGCCGATGCCCACCAGCACGATCACGTTCAGGTACTGGCGGACGAACGGGATGTTGCCGAAGAAATAGCCGAGCAGCACGAGCAACAGCACCCAGACCAGCGCGCCGATCACGTTGAAGAGCTGGAAGCGCGTGGCGCTCATCGACGACGCACCCGCGACGAACGGCGCGAACGTACGCACGACCGGGATGAAGCGCGCGAGCACGATCGTCTTGCCGCCGTGCTTGTCGTAGAACGAGTGGGTCTTCTGCAGCGCGGCGCGATCGAGGAAGCGCTCGAGCACCGGGATATGGGTATTGAATACCTTCGGGCCGACCCAGCGGCCGATCAGGTAGTTCACGGTGTTGCCGGAGATCGCCGCGACGAGCAGCAGCACGATCAGCGCGCCGACGTTCATTTCGCCTGTCGCCGCGAACGCGCCGCCGATGAACAGCAGCGAATCGCCGGGCAGGAACGGGAACACGACGAGCCCCGTCTCGCAGAACACGATCAGGAACAGAACGAGATAGACCCATGCGCCGTACTGCCGGATGAAATCGCCGAGGAATGCGTCGATATGCAGGACAAGGTTGACGAAATGAAGCAGCGTATCCAAATGCGATTCCTCGAAGGCGAAAGGGCGAAAGGACCGGAACGGTCGGAAAAGGCGGAAGCACCCGCCGGCCAAGGCGGCGCGCGCGACGGAGCCATCATACCGAAACTACCTTAAGGCTCCGTGAAAAAACGTAACTGCCGGTCGCCCCGGCACGCATCCGCCGCCTCGCTATAATTCGGCCATGTCCGATATCACCGAAACGGCCGCGGGCGCCGCGCCCGCCCCCGCTCCGCGCCCGCTGCGCGCAATCCAGCCCCTGCCCGACCAGCTGATCAGCCAGATCGCCGCGGGCGAGGTCGTCGAACGCCCGGCGTCGGTCGTCAAGGAGCTGCTCGAGAACGCGATGGATGCCGGCGCGACGACGCTGCGCATCGTGCTGGAAGAAGGCGGCGTCAAGCGCATCTCGATCACCGACGACGGTTGCGGGATTCCGCCCGACGAGCTGGCGCTCGCGCTGATGCGCCATGCCACCAGCAAGATCCGCTCGCTCGAGGAGCTCGAGGCGGTCGCGACGCTCGGGTTCCGCGGCGAAGCGCTGGCGTCGATCGCGTCGGTCGCCGAGATGTCGATCACGAGCCGGACAACCGATGCCGCGCACGCGATGAAGATCGATGCGCAGACCGGCGTGCTGTCGCCCGCCGCCGGCTCGACCGGTACGACGATCGAGGTGCGCGAGCTGTACTTCAACACGCCCGCGCGGCGCAAGTTCCTGAAAAGCGAGCAGACCGAATTCGGCCACTGCCTGGAAATGATCCGCCGCGCGGCGCTCGCGCGGCCGGACGTCGCGATCTCTGTGCTGCACAACGGCAAGGCCGTCGAGCACTGGAATGCGACCGAGCCCGCGCAGCGCGTCGCGAAGATCCTGGGCGACAGCTTCGCGACCGCGCACCTGCCGCTCGACGAACAGGCCGGCCCGCTCGCCGTCTACGGCTGCGCAGGCCTGCCGACCGCGAGCCGCGGGCGCGCCGACCAGCAGTATTTCTTCGTCAACGGCCGCTTCGTGCGCGACAAGCTGCTGACGCACGCGGTGCGCGCGGCCTACGAGGACGTGCTGCACGGCGACCGCTACCCGTCGTACGTGCTGTTCCTCGACCTGCCGCCCGAAGCCGTCGACGTGAACGTGCATCCGTCGAAGATCGAGGTGCGCTTCCGCGATTCGCGCTCGATCCACCAGTACGTGTTCCACGCGGTCCAGCGCGCGCTCGCGCGCCACGCGGGCGCGTCGCCGGAAACCACCGCGGGCGGTCACGCCGCGCACATCGAACCCGCGCCGCGCGGGCCCGCCTCGTTCCTGGACACGCCGCTCGGCCAGGGCCACGGCCCGGCCACCGGCGGCAGCGGCTTCTCGTCGCCGTCGTCATCGTCGGCGGGCAACACCTGGATGCGCCAGGCGCGGATGACGCAGGGCACGCTGCCCGTCGCGCAGCCGCTCGCGCTCTACGATGCGCTGTTCGGCCGCAAGGACAGCGGCGCGGGCACGCCGGACGGCACGACCACCGTCGCCCGCGATTCGGCCGACGCGCCGGGTGCGCCGCTGCCGGGCTTCACCGCGTCGCCGATCGCCGCCACCGCGCACGACGAGCAGCCGCTCGGCTTTGCGCTCGGCCAGATCCACGGCATCTACGTGCTCGCGCAGAACGCGCACGGGCTCGTGATCGTCGACATGCATGCGGCCCACGAGCGGATCCTGTACGAACAGTTCAAGAACGCGCTCGCCGATCGCTCGGTCGCCGTGCAGTCGCTGCTGCTGCCGGTGTCGATGACGGCCACGCCGGTCGAGATCGGCACGGTCGAGGAAGAACGCGACACGCTGGAATCGCTCGGCTTCGATCTCGCGGTGCTGTCGCCGACGACGCTCGCGATCCGCGCGGTGCCGGCGCTGCTGAAGGATGCCGACCTGCAGTCGCTCGCGCGCGCGGTGCTCGCCGATCTGCACGCGTTCGGCGGCTCGCGCGTGCTCACCGAGCGTCAGCACGAACTGCTCGGCACGCTCGCGTGCCACCACGCGGTGCGCGCGAACCGGCGCCTGACGCTCGACGAGATGAACGCGCTGCTGCGCCAGATGGAAGCGACCGAGCGCGCGGACCAGTGCAATCACGGCCGGCCGACGTGGTATCAGCTCACGCTGAACGATCTCGACCGCCTCTTCATGCGCGGGCAATGAGCGCGTCTTCGCAGTCCACCCCGACGACGATCGCCTGCCTGCTCGGCCCCACCGCTTCGGGCAAGACGGCCGCGGCGCTGGCACTCGCCGCGCGCCGCCCGATCGAGATCGTCAGTGTCGATTCGGCGCTCGTCTACCGCGACATGGATATCGGCACCGCGAAGCCGACTCGCGAAGAACGCGCGAGCGTGCCGCATCACCTGATCGACATCATCGATCCGGCCGATGCGTATTCGGCCGCGGAATTCCGCGCGGATGCGCTGCGCCTGATCGGCGAGATCGCCGCGCGCGGCCGCACGCCGCTGCTCGCGGGCGGCACGATGCTGTACTACAAGGCGCTGACGCAGGGGCTCAACGACCTGCCGGGCGCCGATCCGGACGTGCGCGCGCAGCTCGACGCCGACGCCGCGCGCGACGGCTGGCCCGCGCTGCATGCGCGGCTCGCGCAGGTCGACCCCGACACGGCCGCGCGGCTCGCGCCGAACGATTCGCAGCGGATCCAGCGTGCGCTCGAAATCTTCATGCTGAGCGGGCAGCCGATGTCGGCGCTGCTTGCCGCGCCGCGGCGCGCGGACGATGCGGCCGCCGCGTACCGCTTCGTGCCGGTCGCGCTCGAACCGTCGGATCGCGCGGTACTGCACGCACGCATCGCGCAGCGCTTCGACGCGATGCTCGACGCGGGCTTCATCGACGAAGTCGAACGGCTGCGCCGTCGCGACGATCTCCATCCCGACCTGCCGTCGATGCGCTGCGTCGGCTATCGGCAGGCGTGGGAATTCCTCGACGGCGACACCGACTACCGGACGATGCGCGACAAGGGCATCTTCGCGACGCGCCAGCTGTGCAAGCGCCAGCTCACCTGGCTGCGCGCGATGCCGGAACGGATCGTCGTCGACTGCATCGCGCCGGACTCGACGGCCCGCGCGCTCGACGCGCTCGAACGCGTACTCGACGGCCGCGCGCCGGGCTGACCGCGCCGCCGGCAGCCCGCGTCAGCCTCGCCGGCGCGCTGCCAGATGCGCGCGGGCGCCATCGACGATCAGCGCGACGCCGCGCTCGAACGCTTCGTCGCCGCCGCGCTCGCGCAGCGCGGCCCAGCCCTTCGCGAGCAGCGGATACCCGGCTGCGTCCGGCAGCGGCGCATCGGCTTCGCTGTCCGGCTTCGCCTGTTCTTCCAGCACCCATCCGACCACGAAGCGGCCGAGCGCATACATCACGTCGACCGCTTCATCCGGCGCGAAGCCCGCATCGCAGAGCAGCGCGACCTTGCGTTCGACCGAACCGAAATGCAGCGCGCGCGGCCGCGTACCGGCATGCAGGCGCGCGCCGTCACGATAAGCGAGCAGCGCGTGGCGGAAACTGCGCGCGTTGCCGGCAAGCCATGCATCCCACGCTTCGCCCGGCCGCGGCAGCGACGCGCCGTGGCGCTCGAGCATGATCGCTTCGGCCATCGCGTCGAGCAGCTCGGCCTTGTTCCTGAAATGCCAGTAAAGCGTCGGCGACTGCACGCCGAGCCGCTCGGCGAGCCGCCGCGTGGACAGCCCGTCGATACCGACTTCATCAAGCAGTTCGAGCGCCGCGCGCAATACCGTGTCGCGCGTCAATCGCGCCCCTGTGTCCTTCATCTCTATCACCGATAGGGGAACTATGGAATAATCGCCACTCTATCACCGATAGAGTCACCCGCTTGAATCCGTCCCTGATTGCCATCCTGGCCACGGTCCTGCTCGACGCGATCGGCGTCGGGATCGTGATGCCGATCCTGCCCGGCCTGCTGCGCTCGCTCGCCGGCGCGGGCAGCACCGACACGCACTACGGCGTATTGCTCGCGCTGTACGCGTTCGCGCAGTTCCTGTGCGCGCCGCTGCTCGGCGCGCTGAGCGACCGCTTCGGCCGCCGGCCCGTGCTGCTCGCGTCGCTCGCGGGTGCCGCGCTCGACTACCTGCTGATGGCGCTCGCACCGACGCTTGCGTGGCTTTACGCGGGGCGGCTGATCGCGGGCATCACGGGTGCGAACGTGGCGGTCGCGACCGCGTACGTCACCGACGTCACGGCCGAACCCGACCGCGCACGGCGCTTCGGCCAGCTCGGCGCGATGATGGGCATCGGCTTCATCGCGGGCCCGCTGATCGGCGGGCTGCTCGGCGCGCTGCACCTGCGCGCGCCGTTCGTCGCGGCCGCGCTGCTCAATGCGCTGAATCTCCTGCTCGTGTGGCGAGCGCTGCCGGAATCGCGGCCGCGCTCGGCCCGCGCAGGCCGCACGGTCGCCGCGCTCAACCCGTTCGCGAGCCTGCGCCGGCTGAGCGGCGCACCCGCGCTCGTGCCGCTGATCGGCATCTACGTGATCGTCGCGCTGGTGTCGCAGGCGCCCGCGACGCTGTGGATCCTGTACGGCCAGGAACATTTCGGCTGGTCGACGCCGATCGCGGGGCTGTCGCTCGCGGGCTACGGCGCGTGCCATGCGCTCGCGCAGGCGTTCGCGATCGGGCCGCTGATCGCGCGGCTCGGCGAGCGTCGCGCGCTCGCGCTGGGGCTCGCGGGCGACGCGCTCGGGCTCGCGGTGATCGCGTTCGCGACCGCCGCATGGGTGCCGTTCGCGCTGCTGCCGCTGTTCGCGGCGGGCGGCATGACGCTGCCGGCGCTGCAGGCGATGCTCGCGCGGCAGGTCGACGATGCGCGCCAGGGCGAACTGCAGGGCACGCTCGCGAGCGTGGCCAGCCTGATCGGCGTGGCGGGCCCGCTGGTCGTCACCGCGACCTATGCGGCGACGCGCGCGACGTGGCCGGGGCTCGTCTGGGCCGCGGCCGCGCTGCTCTATCTGCTCGTGCCGCCGTTGCTGGCCGGCACGCGGCCGGCGGGCGCACCGCGGCCGTCCGCCTGAGCGGCGGCAGGCGCCGCCATACGCATCGCCGCGCTCAGTGCGCGAGCGTCACGAGATTCGCATCGCGCACAAGCTGCCAGCGGCCGCCGGCCTTGCGGAAGATCGTCAGCGTATGGCCCGAGCGGCGGATCGTTTCGCCGCCCGGCGGCGTCACGTCGATCTCGAGGAAATTGCGCATGTACGCCCAGTCGCCGATCACGCGCAGCTCGTCGATCCGGTAGCGGCCGTCGACCTTCGGTGCATGCTCCGCACCCGCGTTCGCTTCACGCGACGCGGCCGCGAACGCCGCCTTGTCGAACGGCGGCTTGCCGGCCACCATGAAGATCGCGTCGTCGGCGATCAGGTCGAGCACGGTCGCCAGATCGCCGCGCCGGCTCGACACGAACCAGTTTTCCACGAGCTCGCGGATCGCATGTTCGTCTTCGGTCATCGTCGTCCCTCCTTCATCGGCGCCGCGCGCGGCGCCCGAAAAAAAAGCCGCCCGGATCGACTCCGGGCGGCTTTCCCTGCTGCATCTGCTGCTGGCGGTGCGTCAGACCACGACCGTCTGCGCCTCGCCTTCGCGGGTCGCACGCACGGTGCCGATCTTCCACACCTGTTCGCCGGCGGCGCTCAGGTCGGCGATCGCCGCGTCGGCATCGGCCGCCGCGACGATCACGGCCATGCCGATCCCGCAGTTGAACACGCGGTGCATTTCCGCGTCGGCGACGCCGCCGTGCTCCTGCAGCCACTTGAACAGCGGCGGCAGCGGCCACGCGTTCTGGTCGAGCTCGGCGGTGAGGCCTTCGCGCAGCACGCGCGGAATGTTCTCGACGAGGCCGCCGCCCGTGATGTGCGCCATGCCCTTCACCGACAGCTTCTGCATCAGCGCGAGCAGCGGCTTCACGTAGATGCGGGTCGGCGCCATCAGCGCGTCGGCGAGCGAGCGGCCGTGGAAATCGGCCGACAGGTCGGGGTTCGCGCGCTCGATGATCTTGCGCACGAGGGAGAAGCCGTTCGAGTGGATGCCGCTCGATGCGAGGCCCAGCACCACGTCGCCTTCGGCGATCGTGCTGCCGTCGATGATCTTGCTCTTCTCGACCGCACCGACTGCGAAGCCGGCCAGGTCGTATTCACCGTCCGGGTACATGCCCGGCATTTCGGCCGTTTCGCCGCCGATCAGCGCGCAGCCCGACAGCTCGCAACCCTGCGCGATGCCCTTGACGACCGTTGCGGCCGTATCGACGTCGAGCTTGCCGCACGCGAAGTAATCGAGGAAGAACAGCGGCTCGGCGCCCTGCACGAGGATGTCGTTCACGCTCATCGCGACCAGATCCTGGCCGACCGTGTCGTGTTTGTTCAGATGAAACGCCAGCTTGAGCTTGGTGCCCACGCCGTCGGTGCCCGACACGAGCACGGGCTCGCGATACTTCTTCGGCACTTCGAACAGCGCGCCGAACCCGCCAATGCCGCCGAGCACGCCGTCGCGCAGGGTTTTCTTCGCAAAAGGCTTGATCTTGTCGATGAGCGCGTCGCCAGCGTCGATGTCGACGCCTGCGTCGCGATAGGACAGACCCTGAGCGTCGGGAGCGGATTTCGGAGGATTCATGGGGGAATGCGAGAAGGTCGGTAAAATGCGATTTTACCCGAAGCCGGCCCGTTGGCCGGAATTCCCCGCACCGAATCGTCAGGGATTGCATCTTGGTCAACACGTCCCCGTTTTCATCGCCCAGCGAGCCGCGCCGAAACCGGCGCGCCGCCGTGCGTGCGGTCGCGCGTGCAGCCCACGGAGCCGCGGTCCCCGGCGCGTGCCCGGCGTACGGCGCGCGTATTTTCAACCGACCCGCATTGTGACTGTGTCCCGTCAACTGACGCTCGATCTCGGCACGCCGCCGCCCGCCACGTTCGACAACTTCATCATGAGCGAGGAGAACGACGAGCTCGTCACGCGGCTGCAGAAGCTCGACCTCGCGCTCGCGGCGGGCCCCGTGCCGGACCGGTCGTTCTACATCTGGGGCGAGCCCGGCAGCGGCCGCAGCCACCTGCTGCAGGCGCTCGTGAGCGACGCGTCGTACGGCAATGCGCGCTACCTGACGCCGCAGAGCCCGCTCGGCGCGTTCACGTTCGACCCGCGCATCGGCATCTATGCGATCGACGACTGCGACCGGATGACCGACACGCAGCAGGTCGCGCTGTTCAACCTGTTCAACGAAGTCCGCGCGCATCCGTCGAGCGCGTTCGTCGCGGCGGGCCCCGCGGCGCCGCTCGCGCTCGATGTGCGCGAGGATCTGCGCACGCGCCTCGGCTGGGGGCTCGTGTTCCACCTGTCGCCGCCGTCCGACGCCGGCAAGATCGCCGTGCTCAAGCTCGCGGCAAAGGAGCGCGGGATCGCGCTCACCGACGACATCGCCGCCTACCTGCTGACCCATTTCCGCCGCGACATGCCGAGCCTGATGGCGCTGCTCGACGCGCTCGACCGCTTCTCGCTCGAGCAGAAACGCGCCGTCACGCTGCCGCTGCTGCGCCGCATGCTTGCGCGTCCCGGCGACGACATCACACCACCGGGCACGGGCCCGAACCGCTTCGAGTAAAATGCGCTTCCATGACTAATCTGGCACTCTTTGACCTCGATCACACGCTGATCCCGACCGATAGCGACCACGAATGGGGTCGCTTCATGGTGAAGCTCGGCATCGTCGACGCGGAAAGCTTCTCGCGTCAGAACGATCAGTTCTTCGCCGACTACAAGGCCGGCAAGCTCGACATCCATGCGTACCTCACGGCGATGCTCACGCCGCTCGCGAAATATTCGCGCGCGCAGCTCGCCGAATGGCACGAGCAGTACATGCACGAGGTGATCCGGCCCGCGATGACGCCCGCCGCGCTCGAACTCGTGCGCAAGCATCTCGATGCGGGCGACCTGTGCTGCGTCGTGACGGCGACCAACGAATTCATCACGCGCCCGATCGCGACCGCGTTCGGCGTCGATACGCTGATCGCGTGCGAAGTCGAAACGACCGACGGGCATCCCGATTCGCCGTACACGGGCCGGCCGACCGGCACGCCGAGCTATCGCGAAGGCAAGATCGTGCGTACCGAAGCATGGCTCGCGTCGCTCGGCAAGCACTGGGACGACTTCGCGCACAGCTACTTCTACAGCGACTCGCACAACGACATCCCGCTGCTCGAGAAAGTCACCGACCCGATCGCGACCAACCCTGACGACACGCTGCGTGCGCATGCAAGCACCCGCGGCTGGCGTATCCTCGATTTATTCTGAACGTCGTGATCAAAAAATTCATCCGCAAGCTGCTCGGCCAGGACGAAGCCCAGCAAACGCCCCCCGAAGCGGCTCCGGCCGACGAAGCGGCCCCTGCTGCCCCGCGCCCCGCGAAAAGCGCACGCGGCGGCGCGAAGAAACCGCGCAGCAACCATGAGCCGACCGTCGTGCCGGCCAGCGTGCACCAGATCGATCCGTCGCTGATCTCGAGGAATGCCGTGCGCGTGACCGATACGCTGCAGCAGGCAGGCTTTCGCGCGTTCATCGTCGGCGGTGCGGTTCGCGACCTGCTGTTCGGCATCGCGCCGAAGGACTTCGACGTCGCGACCGACGCGACGCCGACCGAGGTGCAGCGCCTGTTCCGCCGCGCGCGCCTGATCGGCCGCCGCTTCCAGATCGTCCACGTGCAGTTCGGCCAGGAACTGATCGAGGTATCGACGTTCCGCGCGCTGGTCGACGCGCCGCCCGAGGCTGCCCCGTCGGCCGAACCGCCGCGGCGCCTGAAGCGCGACGAACTCGATCGCCGCACGCACGCGGTCGACGCGAGCGGCCGCGTGCTACGCGACAACGTGTGGGGCGAGCAGCACGAAGATGCCGCGCGCCGCGACTTCACGATCAACGCGATGTACTACGACCCGTCGACGCAGACGGTGCTCGACTACCACGACGGGATGGCCGACATGCGCGCCCGCCTGCTGCGGATGATCGGCGATCCGGCCACGCGTTTCCGCGAGGATCCGGTGCGGATGCTGCGCGTCGTGCGCTTCGCGGCGAAGCTCGGCTTCGAGATCGAGCCGCATACGCGCGAGCCGATCAACGCGCTGGCCGACCTGATCAACAACGTGCCGGCCGCGCGCCTGTTCGACGAAATGCTGAAGCTGCTGCTGTCGGGCCACGCGCTCGCGTGCCTGAAGCAGTTGCGCAAGGAAGGCCTGCACCACGGGCTACTGCCGCTCCTCGACGTCGTGCTCGAACAGCCGCAGGGCGAGAAGTTCATCACGCTCGCGCTGAACAACACCGATGCACGCGTGCGCGCCGGCAAGCCGGTATCGCCCGGCTTCCTGTTCGCGACGCTGCTGTGGCACGACATGCGCCAGCGCTTCGAGCAATACACGGCCGAAGGCGAGATCCCGGTGCCGGCGCTCCATCGCGCGATGGACGACGTGATCGACATGCAGACCGAGAAACTCGCGATCCACAAGCGCTATTCGGCCGACATGCGCGAGATCTGGGGCCTGCAGTTGCGCCTCGAGAAACGCTCGGGCCGCAGCGCGATGCGGCTGCTGGAACACCAAAGGTTTAGAGCGGGGTATGATTTCCTCCTGTTACGCTGCGAATCCGGCGAGCTCGATGCGGATGTCGGACAGTGGTGGACGGATTTCATCGAAGGCGACGCGGCTGCCCGCGAGGCATTGCTCACGCAGGGCGGCTCGAAGGAAAAGTCGCCCCGCAAGCGCCGCCGCCGCGGCGGCGCGCGAAACCGCAAGCCGGGTGAAGGTGCCGCCGAGCAGGCACCGGACACCGCGGGCGGTTCCGACGACTGACGCACGCGCCGGCGAACGACGTAGGAAGTGATGCCATGACGGTTGCATATATCGGACTGGGGGCGAATCTCGGCGATGCGCGCCAGACCCTGAAGGACGCGGTGGTGTGTCTCGCACAGCAGCGCACCATCTCGATCCTCGGCAAATCGAGCCTGTATCGCACGGCGCCGTTCGAAGCGGGCGGCGACGACTACTACAACTGCGCCGTCAAGCTCGACACGACGCTGTCTGCCCGCGAACTGCTCGCGCTCTGCCAGAAGATCGAACATCACTTCGGGCGCGAGCGCCCGTATCGCAACGCGCCGCGCACGCTCGACCTCGACATCCTGCTGTTCGGCGCCGACTCGATCGACGAACCCGACCTGATCGTCCCGCACCCGCGCCTCACCGACCGCGCATTCGCGCTCGTGCCGCTCGTCGAGATCGAGCCGGCACTCGACATCCCCGCGCGCGGCCGCGCCGATGCGTTCCTCGCCGCCGTCGCGGACCAGCGCGTCGAAAAGGTGCAGACCTGCCAGTGCCTGATGCAGAAGGCGCTCGCGGCCGGCGACGACACCGACAAGAACCGCTGCCGATGAACCCCACTCCGCTGACCGTCACCGCCCCCGACCTGCGCGCCCCGCACCGCTATCTCGTGATCGAAGGCCCGATCGGCGTCGGCAAGACGACGCTCGCGCGCCTGCTCGCCGAGCGCTGGTCGATGCAGACGCTGCTCGAACGCCCGCAGGACAATCCGTTCCTCGAACGCTTCTATCGCGACACCGCGCGCTACGCGCTGCCCGTGCAGCTGTCGTTCGCGCTGCAGCGCGCGCAGCAGGCGCGCGAACTGGTCGGCGCACTGGAAACGGGCCGCCCCGTCGTCGCCGATTTCATGCCGCAGAAGAACGACATCTTCGCGCGGTTGAACCTGCCGGAAGACGAATGGCAGCTCTATCGGTCGATCGCGACGCACGTGGACGTGCCGCAGGCGCCGTCGCCCGACCTCGTCGTCTACCTGCAGGCGAGCCCCGAAGTGCTGTTCTCGCGCATCCAGAAGCGCGGGCTGCCGATGGAACTGCAGATCAGCGACACGTACCTGCGCTCGCTCGTCGACGCGTACAACGAATTTTTCTACCACTACGACCGCACGCCGGTGCTGACGGTCGCCGCGGAACACCTGAACCCGCTGGATTCCCCCGAAGATCTTGCGCTGCTGATCGAGCGCATCGAGACGATGCGCGGCCGCAAGGAATTCTTCGTCAAGGGCGAGACGACGCGCTGACGCGTCCCGCCTGTCGTTCTTCACCCATCGAACCGAATTTCCCATGACCTATCTCCAGGAATCGAGCCGGCCTGCCGTGACGGTGCCCAAGCTGCAGGCAATGCGCGACGCCGGCGAGAAGATCGCGATGCTCACGTGCTACGACGCGAGCTTTGCCGCGCTGCTCGATCGCGCGGGCGCCGACGTGCTGCTGATCGGCGATTCGCTCGGCAACGTGCTGCAGGGCCATACGACCACGCTGCCCGTCACGCTCGACGACATCGCGTATCACACCGCCTGTGTCGCACGCGCACAGCCGCGCGCGCTGATCATGGCCGACCTGCCGTTCGGCACGTACGGCACGCCGTCCGACGCATTCGCGAGCGCCGTCAAGCTGATGCGCGCGGGCGCGCAGATGATCAAGCTCGAAGGCGGCGAATGGCTCGCCGATACGATCCGCTTCCTCGTCGAGCGCGCGGTGCCCGTGTGTGCGCACGTGGGCCTCACGCCGCAATCGGTGCACGCGTTCGGCGGCTTCAAGGTGCAGGGCAAGACCGAGGCTGGCGCTGCGCAACTGCTGCGCGACGCGCGCGCGGTCGAAGCGGCCGGCGCGCAGGTCGTCCTGCTCGAGGCCGTGCCGACGCTCGTCGGGGCCGAGGTCACGCACATGCTGCGCGTTCCGACGATCGGCATCGGCGCGGGCGCGAACTGCTCGGGGCAGGTGCTCGTGCTGCACGACATGCTCGGGATCTTCCCCGGCAAACGGCCGCGCTTCGTGAAGGATTTCATGCAGGGTCAGCCGAACATCCAGGCGGCCGTCGAAGCGTACGTGCGCGCGGTGAAGGACGGTTCGTTCCCCGGTCCGGAACATTCGTTCTGACGTGTACGGCCGGCGGCGCGTTCGCCGGCACCCGGATATGAAAAAGCGCGGCGCCCTTTGCGGGGCGCCGCGCTTTTTGTTTTGTCGGTACCGCTGAATCGGTGAAAAGCTTCGCGGCACCAGCGCGAGCGCGGTGCGCGATCCATCGCTTCGTTACTTCAATACCGCGTCGATCGCACCGCGCAGCGCGTTGGTCAGCAGCAGCGCCTGCGCGCGCGCAAGATCGTCGCAGGTCACGACACGCTCCACCGCACCGAACGCACGGTCATCGAGCAGCACACCGCGCATCACGCCCGGCAGCACACCGGACGCCAGCGGCGGCGTCACCCACTGGCCGTCGAGCTTCACGAACAGGTTCGAACGCCCGCCTTCCGTCACCTCGCCGCGCTCGTTGACGAACAGCATGTCGAAACCGCCGAGCGCCTCCGCCGCCTGCCACGCGCGGTCGTATTCGGCACGGCGCGTCGTCTTGTGCAACAGCAGCGCATCGCTCGCGCGGGTCGGCGCGAAACCGTGCGCGGACGCCAGCAGCACGCCGACCGGCCCCGCCGGCAGCGGCTTGAGCGGTGCCGCGACGATCTCGACCGTGCCGTCCTTCGCGAGCGAAAGCTTCATCCGGTAAGGGTCGTCGCCGTCGAGCGCCGCGCAGCGCGCGTCGATCTCGCGGCGCAACGCAGCGGCATCGAAGCGGAAGCCGAGCGCATCCGCGCTGCGCTGCAGCCGCGCGAGATGACGATCGAGATGCCGGATGCCGCCCGCACGCGTGGCGGCGGTCGTTTCGAACAACTGGAAGCCGGGATCGGCATCCGTCAGGAATCGCGCTTTCAATTCGCACTCCGCATATTCGTCGGCCGCGACGCTGTCGAGCACGATGCCCGCGCCGACGCCCATCGTGCCGCGGCGCCAATCGGCGGTTGCCGTTGCCGGATCTCGTGCTTCTTCGGTATCGGTGGCGGCCGCGCCCTCTCCAGCCGCACCTTCGCCTGCCGCACCTTCGCCGGCCGCGTCCAGCGTCAGCGTGCGGATCGCAACCGACAGGCAGAAATCGCCGCAACCGGCCGCGCGATTGCCGCGCGCATCGGAACCGGCGCCTTCCTGCGGCGCATCTAGCCAGCCGATCGCGCCCGTATAGAGCCCGCGCGGCGTCGACTCGATCGCGTCGATCAACTGCATCGTCATGTGCTTCGGCGCACCCGTGATCGATCCGCACGGAAACAGCGCGCGCAGCATCTGCGCGAACGTCGTGCCGTCGCGCCAGCCGGCCTCGACCGTCGACGTCATCTGCCACACCGACGCATACGGTTCGACGGAGAACAGCGCCGGCACGCGGACCGTACCGGTGCGCGCGATCCGCGACACGTCGTTGCGCAACAGGTCGACGATCATCACGTTTTCCGCGCGGTTCTTCGGATCGCTCGCGAGGAACGCGGCGGCTGCCGCATCGTCGCGGGGATCGGCCGAACGCGGCGCGGTGCCCTTCATCGGCCGTGCGCGCAGCACGTCGCCATGCTTCTCGACAAACAGTTCCGGCGAGCACGACACGACCCACGCGCCGTCAGGCAGCGCGATCAGCGCGCCATAACGCACGGGCTGACGCGCGCGCAGCCGCCGGTACAGCGCGAGCGGCGTGCCGAATACGTCGAAATTCAGCCGGTACGTGTAGTTGATCTGATACGAATCGCCCGCGCGCAGCGCGTCGTGCACCGCGGCGATCGCCGCGTCGAACGCGTCGCGCGACACGCTCTTCGTCACATGCGCGACGCCCGCGATCGACGGCGAGCCGCCGCCGTCCTGCTGCGCGAGCCACGCGTCGACTTCGTCGCACGACAGGCGCTCGCAGCGCGCATATAGCAAAAAGCGCAGCGAGG
Organism: Burkholderia sp. FW306-1C-G01B; assembly: GCF_058781685.1. NCBI lineage: Bacteria > Pseudomonadati > Pseudomonadota > Betaproteobacteria > Burkholderiales > Burkholderiaceae > Burkholderia > Burkholderia sp. FW306-1C-G01B. The sequence continues at coordinate 225,728 of NZ_JBYSWZ010000013.1, read as the reverse complement.
CATCGCCCGGCTGCGCTCGTTGCAGGTTGCGTCCGAACTCGTAGTCGCCGACGACCACCGCATGCAGCCCGTCGCGCAGGTCCTGCGCAACCGCCGCGTCGATTTCGTCGAGCCGCGCCGGATCCGTGCACACGCGTTCGTGCACGAATCCCGAATACAAACGACTCGACCGCGCGAACGCGGTCGAATCGCAATCGTCCAAGAGCGCAAACGACGCGCTCTCGTTGCCTTCAGTCATGCCATTACTCGAAGAAGCTCTTCACACGGTCGAACCAGCTCTTGCTCTGCGGGCTGTGACGCGCGCCGCCCTCGGCCAGCGACTTCTCGAACTGCTTGAGCAGATCGCGCTGGTGGTCGGTCAGCTTCACGGGCGTCTCGACCTGCACGTGCACGTACAGATCGCCCGCGATACTCGAACGCAGCCCCTTGATGCCCTTGCCGCGCAGGCGGAACGTCTTGCCCGACTGCGTGCCTTCCGGCACCGGGAACGACGCACGACCGGCCAGCGTCGGCACCTCGATCTCGCCGCCGAGCGCGGCGGTCGTAAACGGGATCGGCATCTGGCAGTGGAGATCGTCGCCGTCGCGCTCGAACACCGCGTGCGGCTTGATGTGGATCTCGACGTACAGGTCGCCCGGCGGCCCGCCGTTGATGCCCGGCTCGCCGTTGCCCGCCGAGCGGATCCGCATCCCGTCGTCGATCCCGGCCGGGATCTTCACTTCGAGCGTCTTGGTTTCCTTCACCTTGCCCGACCCGTGGCAGTGCACGCACGGCTCGGGGATATAGGTGCCCGTGCCATGGCACTTCGGGCAGGTCTGCTGGATGCTGAAGAAGCCCTGCGACATGCGCACCGTGCCCTGGCCGTGACAGGTCGGGCAGGTTTCCGGCTTCGTGCCGGGCTTCGCGCCCGACCCGTGGCAGACCTCGCACGACACCCAGCTCGGCACGCGGATCTGCGTGTCGTAGCCGTGCGCAGCCTGCTCGAGCGTGATTTCCATGCTGTAGCGCAGGTCGGCGCCGCGGTACACCTGCGGGCCGCCGCGGCCGCCGCGCGCGGCGCCGCCCGCGGCCTGGCCGAAGATGTCGCCGAAGATGTCGCCGAACGCATCCGCGAAGCCGCCGAAACCCTGTGCGCCCGCACCGCCCATGTTCGGATCGACGCCCGCGTGGCCGTACTGGTCGTACGCGGCCCGCTTCTGGCTGTCCGACAGCATTTCATAGGCTTCCTTCGCCTCCTTGAAATGCTCTTCCGCATCCTTGTTGTCCGGATTGCGGTCAGGGTGATGCTTCATCGCAAGCTTGCGATACGCCTTCTTGATTTCGTCGTCGCTCGCATTCTTCGCGACGCCCAGAACCTCGTAGTAATCCCGTTTCGCCATATCGATTCACTGTGCCGCCACGCATCGCGCACGCGGCGGCTCCTTTCGCCCGCAGTAAAGTCTCTCGACTCGTCTGGCGCTGCGCCCGTCCGCGGACGGCTCGCGCAGCACCCGCCAAAAAACAAATGTGCCCGGAGGGCCGCGAAGCCCGCCAGGCGTGGAGTCGATCCGGCCATCCGGAAGGAAAGACAGACCGCTTTTCAGCCGCTTGTCAGCCGCGCCGCGCGCGTTTGAGCGCGCGGCGTGCGGTGCCGTTGCAACCCGGCTTAGTCCTTCTTCACTTCCTTGAACTCGGCGTCGACGACATCGTCGGCAGCCTGCTGCGCGCCACCTGCGTGGGCCGCGCCTTCCGCTGCACCCGCCGCGCCGGCGGCACCCGCCTGCTGGGCCTGCATGTCGGCGTACATCTTCTCGCCGAGCTTCTGCGAAACCTTGCCGAGCTCCTCGACCTTCGCGTCGATCGCCGCCTTGTCGGCCGACGTGTCCTTCAGCGCTTCCTCGAGCGACTTCAGCGACGCTTCGATCGCTTCCTTCTCGCCCGCGTCCAGCTTGTCGCCGTACTCGGCGAGCGCCTTCTTCGTGCTGTGGACCAGCGCGTCGCCCTGGTTGCGCGAATCGGCCAGCTCGCGCAGCTTGTGGTCTTCCGCTGCGTTCGCTTCCGCGTCCTTGATCATCTGGTCGATTTCAGCCTCGGACAGACCCGAGTTGGCCTTGATCGTGATCTTGTTTTCCTTGCCGGTCGCCTTGTCCTTCGCGCCGACGTGCAGGATGCCGTTCGCGTCGATGTCGAAGGTCACTTCGATCTGCGGCACGCCGCGCGGTGCCGGCGGGATGCCTTCGAGGTTGAACTCGCCGAGCAGCTTGTTGCCCGCCGCCATTTCGCGTTCGCCCTGGAACACCTTGATCGTCACGGCGCCCTGGTTGTCGTCCGCCGTCGAATACACTTGCGCGTGCTTCGTCGGGATCGTCGTGTTCTTGCTGATCATCTTCGTCATCACGCCGCCGAGCGTCTCGATGCCGAGCGACAGCGGGGTCACGTCGAGCAGCAGCACGTCCTTGCGGTCGCCCGACAGGACCTGGCCCTGGATCGCCGCGCCAACCGCGACGGCTTCGTCCGGGTTCACGTCACGGCGCGGATCCTTGCCGAAGAACTCCTTCACCTTCTCCAGGACCTTCGGCATGCGGGTCTGGCCGCCGACCAGGATCACGTCGTCGATGTCCGACACCTTGACGCCCGCGTCCTTGATCGCGATGCGGCACGGCTCGATCGTGCGCTCGACCAGATCCTCGACCAGCGCTTCCAGCTTCGCGCGGGTGATCTTCAGGTTCAAGTGCTTCGGGCCCGACGCGTCCGCCGTGATGTACGGCAGGTTGATTTCGGTCTGCTGGCTCGACGACAGCTCGATCTTCGCCTTTTCGGCGGCTTCCTTCAGGCGTTGCAGCGCGAGCACGTCCTTCGACAGGTCGACGCCCTGCTCCTTCTTGAACTCGCCGATGATGTAATCGATGATGCGCTGGTCGAAGTCCTCGCCGCCGAGGAACGTGTCGCCGTTGGTCGACAGCACTTCGAACTGCATTTCGCCGTCGACGTCCGCGATCTCGATGATCGACACGTCGAACGTGCCGCCGCCGAGGTCATACACGGCGATCTTGCGGTCGCCCTTCTCGGCCTTGTCGAGACCGAACGCGAGCGCGGCTGCCGTCGGCTCGTTGATGATCCGCTTGACTTCGAGGCCCGCGATGCGGCCGGCATCCTTGGTCGCCTGGCGCTGGCTGTCGTTGAAGTAAGCCGGCACCGTGATCACGGCTTCCGTGACCGGCTCGCCGAGGTAGTCTTCGGCCGTCTTCTTCATCTTGCGCAGCACTTCCGCCGAAACCTGCGGCGGCGCGAGCTTTTCGCCATGTGCCTCGACCCATGCATCGCCGTTGTCGGCCTTGATGATGGTGTACGGCATCAGGCCGATGTCCTTCTGGACTTCCTTCTCTTCGAAGCGGCGGCCGATCAGGCGCTTCACCGCGAACAGCGTGTTCTTCGGGTTGGTCACCGACTGACGCTTGGCCGGCGCGCCGACGAGCACTTCGTTGTCGTCCATGTACGCGATGATCGACGGCGTGGTGCGCGCGCCTTCCGAGTTCTCGATGACCTTGACCTGGTTGCCTTCCATGATGGCAACGCACGAGTTCGTGGTGCCGAGGTCAATACCGATGATCTTTCCCATTTTTCCTAATCTCCAGAAATGCCTGTTTGCTGCGCGAAACCCCGCTTTTTTTGGCGGTTTCGCGCGCCAGAATTCAACTCTGTTCCCGACATGCGTCCGTCCGGTCCGTTTTCAAGACCCGACAAGCGATGCGGATATTAAATTTTTTCAATCGCCGCCGGCTACCGGATCGCCGGCCGCCGGATCGCCGGTCGCCGGATCGCCGGCCGCCGGAACATGCCCCGCCGCCGCGATCTTCGCGCGCGCCGCCGAAACGGCCGCCTGGAACTGCGCGAGCCCATGCCAGCCCGTCGCGCGGCCGTGGCGCTTGCCACAGTGGAAGAAGAACCACGTCGGCACGCCGTGCAGCCCGAAGCGGCGCCCGAGCTGATGGTGTTCGTACACGTTGCAATGGAACCACTTCAGGTCCAGCGCGCGAATTGCATCGGGCTGAGCGAGCATCGCCTTCTTCGCGATCTCGCAGTTGAAGCAGTCGACGCCCCAGAAGAACACCACCGCCAGCGCGTCGCCGGCGCCTTCGATCCCCGCGTCGAACGTGTCGGCGGCCAGCGCCTGCATGTCGAACGCGTCGAACGCGGCCGGATCGACGCCGGCGGGAACCATCGCTGCAGCCTTACTTCGGCTGCGCGACGGTGACGAGCGCCGGACGCAGCACGCGGTCGGCGATCGTATAGCCCTTTTGCAGCACCGTGACAACGGTGTTCGGCTCCTGCTCGGCCGGCACCATCGAAATCGCCTGGTGCTGGTGCGGATCGAACTTCTCGCCGACCGGGTTGATCGCGACGACACGGCCCTTCTCGAGCGCGCTCGTCAGCTGGCGCAGCGTCAGTTCGACGCCTTCGCGCACCTTCGCGATGTCGCCGGACGTATCGCTGACGGCCGCTTCCAGGCTGTCCAGCACGGGCAGCAGGTGTTCCGCGAAGCTCTCGATCGCGAACTTGTGCGCCTTCGAGACGTCGTCCTGCGCGCGGCGGCGCACGTTCTCGGTCTCGGCCTTCGCCCGCAGGAAGCTCTCCTGCAGCTCGGCGACCCTGGCTTGAGCCTCCGCGAGCGCCGCGTCGGCTGCTTCGGCGGCGGGAGCAGCGCCTTGCGCCGCCGGCTTCTCGCTGCCGATGTCTTCGGCCGATTGGGTAGCCGGGTTCTCTTGCGTATTTTCCATGTCGCTGAAAGTCGATTAGAGGTTGAAGCCAAATCGGCAACCGCCGGATCGTATACCCGGCGGCACCGCACATCGTTGGTGCAAATAAGGACGAAAACTGCGATTTCAAGACGGTTATTCGCCGGCATTCTCCAATACCGCGAAACAACCGCTCGCTCCGCCGGTGCAGGCCTCGCATAGTCCGCCAGATCGGGCGAAACGGCCTGTAACAACGCTTACGTGGCAACTACTAGCTTGGCACAGGCCCGCTGCACTACACTCCACTCAAGCGTCGGAAAAGCGTGTTTACCCTAGCTGACCGTCGCCTTACATCTACCTGGCGCCGCTTTTACCCTTCTTTCGAGGGGGAGTACCGTGAAACTGACCTTTGCGATATCGTTGGTCGCGCTGGTACTCATTGCCGGCACCACCACCATCTGCCTGTCGGGAGCCGTTACCGACCGCACGACCGAATACGGAAGCGCGCGGGCGACCTTCGACCAGATGTTCAGCTCCCACCAGAAAATCTGTCGATGATGCGCCGGTCGCGCTTCGTCGGCCGGCCGTGCAGTTCGGCCGCCGGCTCGCGATACGTGCGGCGCCGCTCCAGTTCGGCGAGCCGCGCGGCCCGCTCCGCTTCCGTTTCCTCGTAAAGCGTCTGCGCGACGCTCGCCGGTCCGCGCACGTCGCACACGCCCAGCACGGCAATGTGCCAGACGATGCCGTCGATCGCAATCTCGACCTCGTCGCCGACGCGCACCTCCTTCGCGGGCTTGACCGCCGCGCCGCCGATCTTCACGTGCCCCTTGTCGACCGCATCGGTCGCGAGCGAGCGCGTCTTGAAGAACCGGGCCGCCCACAGCCATTTGTCGATGCGCAGCTTCGCGCCCGGTTGCGTGGAAATCTTGTAGTTCATGTCAGCCTCCGCCGGGCCGCCACAAGGAGGCTGACCACCCCCTCGGGGGGCAGCGAACAAAGAGAGCGTGGGGGTCGTTTCACGTCAGCCTCTGCCGGGCCGCCACAAGGAGGCCGACCGCCTCCCCGGAGCGCAGCGAATGAAGCGAGCGCGCGATTCGTTCCATGTCAGCTCACCGCTTCGGGCTGCGCGGCCCTGACGGGCCAGCCCTGCAGGTTCTCGGCGACGATCTCGCCGATCGCGCCGAGCCACGCGGGCGCGCCGTTCAGGCATGGAATGCGGTGGAATGCCTTGCCGCCGCCGGCGAGGAATTCGTCGCGCACTTCCATCCCGATCTCCTCGATCGTCTCCAGGCAATCGGCCGTGAAGCCAGGGCAGAACACGTCGGCCCGCCGCACGCCGGCCTCGCCGAACTCGCGCAGCGTCGGCGCGGTGTACGGCTGCAGCCATTCGGCCTTGCCGAAGCGCGACTGGAAGGTGACGCGGCATTCGGTCGTCGACAGCCCGAGCGCGGCCATCAGCAGCGCGCCCGTCTGCCGGCACTGGTCGTGATAGGGGTCGCCGAGGTCGAGCGTGCGCTTCGGCACGCCGTGAAAGCTCAGCACGAGCTTGTCGCCGGCCGCGAAGTCGGGCCGGCCGTGCTGCGCCCAGTACTGGCGCACCTGTTCGGCAAGCGCGTGGATATAGGCCGGATGGTCGGCGTAGTGCCGCACCGTGCGCACCTCCGGCTGGTTGCGCATGCGCGCGAGCGCGCCGAATGCGGCATCGAACGCGGTGGCCGTGGTCGATGCCGAGTATTGCGGATACATCGGCATCAGCAGCACGCGCTCGACACCCGAGCGCTTGAACTGCGCGAGCGCGTGCGCAATGTTCGGGCTGCCGTAGCGCATCGCGTAATCGACCAGCACGTGATAGCCGTTCGACACGAGCAGATGCCGCACGCCGTCGGTCTGGCGCTCGGTGTGCACGCGCAGCGGCGAGCCCTCGGGCATCCATACGGCCGCGTATTTCTTCGCGGACGCGCGGCCGCGCAGCGGCAGGATCAGCGTGCGCAGCAGCACCTGCCACACGGCCTGCGGGATTTCGACGACCCGCGGATCCGACAGGAATTCGGCCAGATAGCGCCGCACCGCGCGCGGCGTGGGGGCGTCGGGCGTGCCGAGATTGATCAGCAGCACGCCGATACGATGGGCGGCCGCGGTGCTCGAAGGCGGCTCAAGATCGAAACGCATGGGCAAGAACGTGCTCGGGGCACGGGACCGGACGGCTCTCAATTATAGCGGGCCGCCCCGTGCCGTTCGGCCGACTGTCGGCGCAGGCGGCGCCGCGGCACGATGACGGGGCGGGATCGGGCTGGTTACCGCTGGCTACTGCCGGCTACTGCTGGCTCAGCGTGAGCGACAGCAGGCGCGCGGTGATGTCGACGATCGGTATCACGCGGTTGTACGCCATGCGGGTCGGGCCGATCACGCCGAGCGTGCCGACGATCTGCCCGTTCACCTCGTAAGGCGCGGTGACGACGCTCATTTCCTCGATCGGCACGAGCGTCGATTCGCCGCCGATGAAGATCTGCACGCCCTGGGCGTGGCTCGACACGTCGAGCAGTTGCAGGAGGCCCGTCTTTTGGTCGAACACGTCGAACAGCTTGCGCAGCCGCGCCATGTCGGAGGAAAGATCCGCCACCTCGAGCAGGTTGCGCTCGCCGGAAATCAGCACGGTGTCCTCGGTGTCGGGCACCTCGGTGCTGGCCGTCACGGCCGCGTGCATCAGCGTGGTCATGTCGCCGCGCAACTGGTCGATCTCGTCGCGCAGGCGGCGGCGCACCTCGTCGAACGACAGGCCGGCGAAATGCGCGTTGATGTAGTTGGACGCCTCGGTCAGCTGCGACGGCGAATAGTCGCGCGGCGTCGCGAGCATCCGGTTCTGCACGTCGCCCTCGGGCGTGACGATGATCAGCAGGATGCGCTTGTCCGACAGGCGCATGAACTCGATCTGCTTGAACACGTGGCTACGGCGCGGCGTCAGCACGACGCCCGCGAACTGCGACAGGTTCGACAGCACGCTCGCGGCGGCGGCCACCACCCGCTGCTGCGGCTCGCCGGCCTGCAGCGTGTTCTGCACCTGCCGCGCGACGGCCTCGGCATCGATCGGCGCCTCGACCGTCAGCATCGTGTCGACGAACAGCCGGTAGCCGCGCGGCGTCGGCACGCGGCCGGCCGACGTGTGCGGGCTCGACACGAGGCCGAGTTCCTCCAGGTCGGACATCACGTTGCGGATCGTCGCCGGGCTCAGCTCGAGCCCGGAATAACGGGACAACGTGCGCGATCCGACTGGCTGACCGTCGGCGATATACCGTTCGATCAGGGTTTTCAGGAGGGTTCGTGCGCGAGGATCTAGCATGGTGGAAAATTTTAGCGCAACCACGCGACCGCGGCGAGTGGCGTCGGCCACCGTTGCGCGGGCCGGCCCGATCCGGCCCCGTCCGCGCACATCCGGTTCTTTTCGTCAACGAGCTATGGTGTAATGCCGGCATGAAAACCGGTAATCAGTTCAACACCGTCGCGCTCGTCGGCCGGAGCAACACGCCCGGCATCGCCGAGCCGCTCGCCACCCTGGCTGCCAGCCTGGCGAAGCTGGGCTTCGAGGTCGTCTTCGAAGGCGATACCGCGCGCGAGTTCGGCATCGCCGGCTATCCGGCGCTCACCCCGGCCGAAATCGGGGCACGTGCGGACGTGGCGGTCGTGCTGGGCGGCGACGGCACGATGCTCGGCATCGGCCGCCAGCTTGCGCCGTACCGGACACCGCTGATCGGGATCAACCACGGGCGGCTCGGCTTCATCACGGACATCGCGGCGGCCGACATGCACGCGCTCGTCCCCGTGATGCTGGCGGGCAAGTTCGAGCGCGAGGAGCGCTCGCTGCTCGAGGCCAGGATCGTGCGCGACGGCGAACCGATCTACCACGCGCTCGCGTTCAACGACGTCGTCGTGAACCGCAGCGGCTTCTCCGGGATGGTCGAGCTGCGCGCGTCGGTCGACGGCCGGTACATGTACAACCAGCGTTCGGACGGCCTGATCGTCGCCACGCCGACGGGCTCGACCGCGTACGCGCTGTCGTCGGCCGGCCCGATCCTCCATCCGCAGCTTCAGGGCATCGTGCTCGTGCCGATCGCGCCGCACGCGCTGTCGAACCGGCCGATCGTGCTGCCCGACGATTCGAAGATCGCGATCCAGATCGTCGGCGGGCGCGACGTCAACGTGAACTTCGACATGCAGTCGTTCACCTCGCTCGAACTGAACGACACGATCGAGGTGCGCCGCTCGAAGCACACGGTGCCGTTCCTGCACCCGATCGGCTACAGCTACTACGCGACGCTGCGCAAGAAGCTGCACTGGAACGAACACGCGTCGAACGAAGACGACGACGCAGCGTCCTGACGCCCCACCGCCCGACACCATGCTCCGCCACCTCTCGATCCGCGACTTCGTCATCGTGGCCGCGCTCGATCTCGAATTCGACAGCGGCTTTTCCGTCTTTTCCGGCGAAACCGGCGCCGGGAAATCGATCCTGATCGATGCCCTCGCCCTCGCGCTCGGCGAACGTGCCGACGCGAGCGTCGTGCGCACCGGCTGCGGCCGCGCCGACATCACGGCCGAATTCACGCCGCACGATCGTGTCGCGCGCTGGCTCGACGAACACGCGTTCGACGCCGAGGACACCGTGATGCTGCGCCGCGTGATCGACGCGAACGGCCGTTCGCGCGCGTTCATCAACGGCACCAGCGCGACGCTCGCGCAACTGCGCGAACTCGGCGAGATGCTCGTCGACATCCACGGCCAGCACGCGCACCAGCTGCTGATGCGGCCCGATGCGCAGCGCGAGCTGTTCGACACGCACGCGGGGCTCGTCGCCGATGCCGCGAACGTCGCGCGCGCGTGGCGCGTCTGGCGCGACGCGACGCAGGCGATCGACGCCGCGAAGGCGCACGAGCGCGAGCTGCAGCTCGAACGCGAAAAGCTCGCGTGGCAGCTCGCCGAGCTAGACAAGCTCGCGCCGCAAGCCGGCGAATGGGACGAAGTCAGCAACGAGCACAAGCGCCTGTCGCATTCGGCGAACCTGATCGAAGGCGTGCGCGGCGCGCTCAACGCGCTGTCCGAGTCCGACGACGCGATGCTCGCGCAGCTCGGCGCGATCGTGTCGAAGCTGCGCAGCCTCGCCGACTACGACACCGCGCTCGGCGACGCGCTCGCGTCGCTCGAACCGGCCGAAATCCAGCTGCAGGAAGCCGTCTATTCGCTGTCGCACTATGCGCAGCGCGTCGATCTCGATCCCGAGCGGCTCGCGCAGGTGGAAACGCGTCTCGATGCGCTGCACTCGACCGCCCGCAAGTTCCGGCTGCCGCCCGACACGCTGCACGAAGAACATGCGGCTCGCCGCGCGCAGCTCGCCGCGCTCGACGCGGCCGCCGATCTCGGCGCGCTCGAGGCGGTGCAGGCCAAGGCGCGGGAAGCCTATCTCGCCGACGCGAAACACCTGTCGAAGGCGCGCGCGCAGGCCGCCAAGGCACTGGGCACGGCCGTCACGGCCGGCATGCAGGAACTGTCGATGGCGGGCGGAAGTTTCGAAGTCGCGCTCGTGCCGCTCGCCGACGGCGGCCCGCACGGGCTCGAGCAGGTCGAGTTCCGGGTCGCCGGGCACGCCGGCGTGCCGCTGCGGCCGCTCGCGAAGGTCGCGTCGGGTGGCGAGCTCGCGCGGATCAGCCTCGCGCTCGCCGTGATCGCGAGCGCGGCGAGCCCGACGCCGACGCTGATCTTCGACGAAGTCGATACGGGGATCGGCGGCGGCGTCGCCGAAGTGGTCGGCCGCCTGCTGCACCAGCTCGGGCGCGACCGCCAGGTGCTGTGCGTGACGCACCTGCCGCAGGTCGCTGCGCGCGGCGACCACCACTTCCAGGTCGCGAAGGGCGCCGACGACCGCGGCGGCACGGTGTCGACGGTCGTCGCGCTCGACCGCGCCAACCGGATCGAGGAAGTCGCGCGGATGCTCGGCGGGCTAGAGATCACGGCGACGACGCGCAAGCACGCGAAGGAAATGCTGGCGGCCTGACGCGGCCGTCGGGCTGCCCCACTGTCCCGTCCACGCCGAACGGGCTCGCACCGTTCGGCTTTCGCGGCAAAGCGCCTGCGGACGGAGCGCCCGCAACCCGCCCCGCCCCTCGGTCAAACGTTCGTTTCAACCGCCCCGAACACACGCGTCCACAGCGCCGTCACGGCCGCCCGCTCGTCTGCCACCACGGCCGGATCGACGCGCGCCTTCTCCATCCCGTCGAGTCGCAGCTTGTGCTGCAGCTTCCGGTACTTGCGGTAGGCCGCGCCGACGCGTTCGGCCTCGTCCTCGCCCATCAGCCCGAAGCGCGCGACCTCGCGCAGCAGCGCGATGTTGCCCGTGTTGCGGATCAGCTCGGCGTCGCTCGACGCGTGCAGCAGCACCCAGTACTGGACGATGAACTCGATGTCGACCATCCCGCCGCGATCGTGCTTCAGGTCGAACAGCTCGGTCTGGTTCGGGTGGCCGGCAAACACCTTGCCGCGCATGTCGACGATCTCCTTCGCGAGCACGCCGCCGTCGCGCGGCGTCGTCAGCACCTGCTGGCGGATCGCCTCGAAGTCCGCGCCGATCTGCGCGTCGCCCGCGCTGTAGCGGGCGCGCGTCAGCGCCTGGTGCTCCCATACCCACGCGGTGTTCGCGGCGTCGCCCTCGCGCAGCTGGTAGCGGCGGAACGCGTCGAGATCGGTGACGAGCAGCCCGGCCTCGCCGTTCGGCCGCAGCCGCAGGTCGATGTCGAACAGCGCGCCCGCGCCGGTCGCCGTCGTGAGCCACGTGATGAGCCGCCGCGTGAAGGTCGTGTAGACGTCCGCCGAGCGCTCGTCGGGGTCGTCGTACAGGAAGATCAGGTCGAGATCCGAGGCGTAGCCGAGCTCCTTGCCGCCCAGCTTGCCGTACGCGATCACCGCGAATTTCGGCACGTCGCGATGGCGTTTCGCGAGCTGCGACCAGACGACCTCGATCGTCACGTCGAGCACCGCGTCGGCCAGCTCGGACAGCCGGTCGCTCACATGCTCGACCGACAGCTGCCCGGCAAGATCGATCAGCAGGATCCGGAACACCTCCGCGTGCTGCGCGTGCCGCAGCAGGTCCATCTGTTGCTCGGGGCCGTCTGCCGCCGCGAGGCGCGCGCGCAGCGCGTCCTTGAACGCGGGCCAGTCGAACGGGCTCGCGATCGCCTCGTCGTCGAGCAGTTCGTCGAGCAGTTGAGGGTGGCGGATCAGGTAACCGCCGCCCCAGCGCGTCGCGCCGAGCACCGACAGCACACGGTCGAGCGCGGCCGGATATTCGGTCAGCAGCGCGAGATAGACGCCGCGCCGGCTGACCGTCTCGAGCAGGTCGAACAGGCGCACGATCGTGTCGTCGCGGCGCGCGGCGTCGATCCGCGGCGCGGCCTCCAGCGCGCGTTGGGCAACGCGGTCGAAGCGATGCCGGCTCTTTTCCGGCAGGCCCGTGTAGCGCGACGATTGCCAGACCGCGCGCAGCCGCGCGAGCACCGCCGCCGGATCGGCGAAGCCGAGGCCGTCGAGGCGGGCCGCGAGCGCGTCGTCCTCGCCGTCGTCGGCGAGCGCGCCGCTCCAGATCCACGCGGCGGCCGTCTCTTCGCCCGCGCCGCAGGGCGCGCCGTTCACCTTGTCCGCGAAGATCTGGTCGAACTGCGCCTCGACGAAGTTCCGGTACTCGTCCAGCACCGTCATCAGCGCCGCATAGTCGGCAAAGCCGAGCGACGCGGCCAATGCCGCGCGTTCGTCGGGCTCGACCGGCATCGCGTGCGTCTGCGCGTCGTTGCGGTACTGCAGCCGGTGCTCGAGCGTGCGCAGGAATTGGTAAGCGTCGGTCAGGCGTGCGCACACGTCCTCGCCGATCAGCCCGCGCGCCTGCGCATGGCGCAGCACCGCGAGCGTCGGCCGCACGCGGAATTCCGCATCCTGGCCGCCGCGGATCAGCTGGAACACCTGCGCGCTGAACTCGATCTCGCGAATCCCGCCGCGGCCGAGCTTGATGTCGTCGGCCTTGTCGGGGCGCATCGACGCACGGCGCGCGGCTTCCTGCCGAATCTGCTGGTGCAGCGAACGGATCGCGCCGATCACGCCGAAATCGAGATAGCGGCGGTACACGAACGGCTTGACGATCGACTCGAGCTGCGACTCCAGCCGCCGCGCCGCATCGCTGTCGCCTTCCGACACGAGCCGCCCCTTGATCCACGCATAGCGCTCCCACTCGCGCCCCTGCACGTAGAAATATTCCTCGAGCATCCCGATGCTGCACACGAGCGGCCCCGAATCGCCGTTCGGGCGCAGCCGCATGTCGACGCGAAACACGTAGCCGTCGGCGGTGACCTCGGACAGCACGCCGATCAGGCGCCGGCCGAGCCGCGTGAAGTATTCCTGCGTGGACAGCGGCGCGCGCGCGCCGCCGGTCGTCTCGCCGTCGTCCTCGTACACGAAGATCAGGTCGATGTCCGACGACACGTTCAGCTCGCGGCCGCCGAGCTTGCCCATCCCGACTACGCCGAGCACGACGCGCTGGCCGTCGGCGCCGCGCGGCTCGCCGTACTGCGCCTCGAGTTCGGCCGACAGCAGCGCCAGCGAGCGCTGCACGGCCACTTCGGCGAGATCGGTCATCGCGCCCGTCACCTCGGCGACGTCCGCCAGCCCGCGCAGGTCGCGCTCCGCAACCGCGCCGAACGCCTCGGCGCGCAGTTGCCGCAGCGCGCGCTTCAGTTGCTCCTCGGACGGTGCCGCCGCGCCGTCCGGCATCGCGAGCAGTTCGGTGAGGCGCGCATCGAGCTGCGCGCGGGCGAGCGGCGCGGCGGCCCACGCGGCCACCTGCCCGGCCAGCGCGGGCCGCGCGGCGGCCGCGCGCGCGATATAACGGGAATAAGACGTGCTGATCAGGGCGGAAGCGTCGGTCATCGAGAAGCGGGCCTGGCGGTAAGGCCGGCCGGCGCGGGCATACGCGTGTGCGCCCCGCTGCCGGCCGGCCCCATGGACTCGGCGCGGCATCGCGGGACGCGCGTGCGTCCGCCGCGAAACCGCGCGCCGGAAAGCCCGTGCCGTGCGGCCGCAACGGCCGCCGGCACGAACCCATGTGATACATTTCAACGTCAATCTGCAAAACTACCATATCGCCGCCCGTCCGCCGCATGTCCGACCGTCAGGAATCCGCCGTAGCTGAGCCCGAAGCGGGACCTCCGAAGCACGATCATCCGGTCCTGCGTCGCGTGTTCAAGGTGACGCTGGCAGTCGGGATTGGCACTTACTTCGTTGCGGCCGGCACGTTCCTCGGGCTGCGCTACGTGCTGCTGCCCCGCATCGACGAATTCCGCCCGCGCATCGAGCGTGTCGTGTCCGACAAGCTCCACACGCAGCTTTCGATCGGCAAGCTTTCCCCGAACTGGTCCGGCATGCAGCCGGGCGTCGAACTCACGAACCTGACGATCCGCGGCCGCGACGGCAAAGTCGCGCTGTCGGTGCCGCACGCGACGGCCGCGCTGTCGTGGATGTCGCTGCTGCGGCTGTCGCCCGCGCTGTCGAGCCTGATCGTCGACCAGCCCGACCTCGTCGTCGCGCGCGCGGCCGACGGCTCGCTGAGCGTCGCGGGCGTCGGCGTGGCGACCACCCACGGCGGCAGCGACACGTTCGGCACGTGGCTGCTGAGGCAGGAAGCAATCGTGCTGCGCGGCGGCACGCTGCGCTGGCGCGACGCGCAGCACGACGCGCCGGAGCTGGTGCTGTCGGGCATCCGGATCGCAGTGCTCAACGACGGTCGCGTACACAAGGCCGCGCTGCAGGCGCCCGCGAACGGCACGCTGCTGCTCGGCCCGCTCGATTTCCGCGCGCGCTTCACGCACAAGGCGCTCGCGCCGGTCGGCAAGCCGTCGAACTGGACCGGCGACGCTTACTTGTCGACAGGCCCCGTCGACCTGCAGACGCTCGCCCGCTACCTCGACATACCGCTGATGATCCACGCGGGCCGGATCGACAACGCGATCTGGGCGACCTTCAGCGACGGCCACCTGCGCTCGGCAGGCGGCGACCTGCAGGGTGCCGACGTCGCGCTGCGCGTGCGCCCGACGCAGCCGCGGCTCGACGTGCCGACGGTCGGCTTCGGCTGGGACATGGTGCTCGATGCCGGTCACGACTACACGCTGCACCTGACGCGCTTCAACGCGGAGCTCGGCCAGCCGCCGCTGCCGGACGGCACGCCGCTCGCTCGCTCGCTCGCGCTGTCGACGCTGACGGCCCGCTACCGCGTGCCGACGGCCAGCCAGGGGCAACTGATCAGCGTCGTCGGCGACCGCGTCGATCTCGGCATCCTCAGCGAATTCATCCGCGGGCTGCCGCTGCCGGCGCACCTGCGCAACGAGCTGATCAAGATCGACCCGCGCGGGATGGTGTCGAACTATCACATCGAGGTCGAGCGCGCGAAACCCGCGCGGGCCGAGCTCGCCGACGAGGAGCGGCGCACCGGCGCCGCACCGGTCGTCCGCTACCGCTTCCTCGGCGACCTGCAGGGCATCAGCTTCGCCGCGCAGGAGCCGCCGCCGGGCCTGTCGCCGCGCGGCCACCCGCGTGCCGGCTGGCCGGGCGTCGAGAACCTGTGGGGCCGCGTCGATGCGAACGAGACGGGCGGCGCCGCGCACTTCGACACGGTCAACGCGGCCGTCACGGTGCCCGGCGAGTTCGACGAGCCGCGCCTGACGTTCGACCGGCTGCGCGGCAACGCCAAATGGGCGATCACGCCCGCGCCCGGCGACAAGCACGCGCGCGTCGACGTGACGCTGCCCGACCTGCTCGTCTCGAACCCCGATGCAGAAATCGCGGTGTCGGGCTCGTACACGAACCCCGGCCACGGCCGAGGCTCGCTCGACCTGCGCGCCGATTTCGCGCGCGCGTCGGTGGCGCGCATTCCGCGCTACCTGCCGACCGGGATGTCCGAGCACCTGCGCAACTATCTCGGCCACGCGCTGCAGGACGGCAAGGTGACCAAGGGCGCGTCGATCGTCGCCCGCGGCCCGCTCGAGAAATTCCCGTTCGAACACGAGCCGGACGCCGGCGTGTTCCACATCGTCGCGCCGTTCACCGGCGGCCGCTTCGAGCCGACGCCGTATCCGCCGCGCAAGCTCGCGAACGGCACGCCGAGCGTCTGGCCGGCGCTCGACGGGATCGACGGCGTGTTCGAGCTCGCGCAGAACAAGCTGCGCTTCGACATCGACCGCGCGCACTACAAGCGCGTCGCGCTGACGAAGGTCGCGGGCCGCATCGACGATCTCGGCCGCCCGGCCGATTCGCCGCTCGTGATCGAAGGCCATGCGAACGGCCCGCTCGCCGACCTGCTCGACTACGCGGACAACAGCTCGCTCGGCGCGATGAGCGGCCATGTGGCGCAGCGGCTCGACGCGCAGGGCCCCGCGGCGCTGTCGCTCAAGCTGACGATTCCGCAGCGCATCGCACACAAGCACACGGCCATCGAAGGCGCGCTCGCGTTCGGCGGCAACACGCTGTCGGCCGACGGCGTGCCGCCGCTGTCCGCGCTGCGCGGCCAGGTCCGCTTCACCGATGCCGGCGCGTCGCTGCACGACCTGTCGGGCCGATTCCTCGGCGGTCCGGTACACGCGAACGGCAGCTTCCGGTCGCACGGCCCGTACGCGGTGGACGTCGACGGCCGGCTCGCGCTCGACGCCGCGCGCGGGCTGAACCTGCACGGCGCGGCCGCGGCGCTGCTCGAACATGTGATCGGCGACGCGCCGTACAAGGTCGCCGTGCGCGGCGTGCCGGGCCGCCTGCCCGACGTCGCCGCGCGCTCCGACCTGACCGGCGTCGCGCTGGACTTCCCGGCGCCGTTCGCGAAAGCGGCCGGCACGCCGATGCCGTTCAGCTTCACGCTGCAGCCGGCGCCGCAGGCGGACGGCAGGCGCCTCGAACACGCCGACCTGACGCTCGGCCCCGTGTCCGCGACCTACCTGCTCGACGCGACGCGCGGCCAGCCGCTGCGCGCGGTGCGCGGCGCGATGGGCATCCACCGGATGCCCGACATGCCGCAGGACGGCGTGAGCGCGGCCGTCGACGTCGACGAACTCGATGCCGACGCGTGGCTCGCGCTCGCCCGCACGCTGAAGCCCGACACGCCGCGCGCGCCGGAGCCGCAGGCCGCGCCGCGCATTGATCTCGCGAGCTTCGCGCCGAAGCGCTTCGCGTTCCACTTCGGCACGCTGAAGCTGCTCAAGCGCAACTGGGAAAACGTGATCGTCGGCGCATCGCACGTCGACGAGCTGTGGCAGGCGAACATCGCGTCGAACCAGGTGTCGGGCTACCTGTCGTGGGCGCCGGGCGGCGGCCACAACGGCGCGGGCGTACTGAACGCGCGGCTCGCGAAGCTCGTGATTCCGGACAGCGCGCAGCAAGACCTCGTCGGCCGCGCGATGAACCTGCCGACGCCGACCGACCGCCCGATACCGTCGATCGACCTGATCGTCGACCAGGTCGTCGCGCGCGCCCACGACATCGGCCGCCTCGTCGTCAACGCGCGCAACATCGACGAAGACGGCACGCCCGTGTGGCAGCTCGACAAGCTGGAACTGTCGAATCCGGCCGCGAAGCTGACGGCGACCGGCAACTGGCGCACGTCGCGTCGCACGCTCGCCGGCGGCGCCGACGAAAACGATGCGCCGCGCCGCACCGTGTTCGACTTCAAGCTCGACATCGACAACGCGGGCGCGCTGCTCGACCGCGTCGGCCTGCCGCGCACGCTCGCGGACGGACACGGCACGGTAACGGGCAAGGTCGGCTGGCGCGGCGGCCCGACCGCGGTCGACTTCCCGTCGCTCGGCGGCCAGGTCGCGCTCGACCTCGAGCACGGGCAGATCCTGAAGGTCGATCCGGGTGCGGCGAAGCTGCTCGGCGTGCTGAGCCTGCAGAGCCTCGCGCGCTTCCTGACGCTGAATTTCCGCGACGTGGTCGGCAAGGGGCTGCCGTTCGACAAGATCACGGGCACCGGCCGGATCTCGAACGGGATCGCGCGCACCGACGACTTCTCGATGACGACGGGGCCCGCGAACGTGACGGTGCGCGGCGCAGTCGACCTCGGCGCCGAAACGCAGGACCTGCACGCGCACGTCGCACCGAAGATCGGCGCCGGCACGGCGGCGATCGCAGCCGCGATCGTCAATCCGCTGCTCGGCGTCGGCGTGCTGGCCGCGAACTACGCGCTGTCGGAGACGCTGTCGCGCGCGTTCGCGCTCGACTACGCGATCACGGGCTCGTGGGCGCACCCGCACATCGAGCGGGTGCGGGGCGATCAGGGTAAGATGAATCACGGTCCGGCCGATGCAACGAACCATTGAGTTCCGCGCGCTGCCGGGCCGCACCCCATTTATGACGCAACCGATCCCGCGATGACCGACCACACCCGTTCCGCCACGCCCTTTCGGGTCGCCGCGCTGCAGATGGTGAGCACGCCGGACGTCACGCGCAATCTCGCCGAAGCCCGCCGCCTGATCGCGGAAGCGGCCGGCGAAGGCGCGCAGCTCGTGCTGCTGCCCGAGTATTTCTGCTTCATGGGCCACCGCGACACCGACAAGCTCGCGCTCGCCGAACCCTACCAGGACGGCCCGATCCAGCGCTTCCTCGCGGACGCCGCGCGCCGCCACGGCATCTGGGTGATTGGCGGCACGCTGCCGCTGAAGGCGCCGGAGCCCGATCGCGTGCTGAACACGACGCTCGTGTTCGATCCGTCCGGCAACGAGGCCGCGCGCTACGACAAGATCCACCTGTTCAACTTCGAGAAAGGCGACGAGTCGTTCGACGAGGCGCGCACGATCCGCGCGGGCGATACGGTCGTCGCGTTCGACGCGCCGTTCGGGCGGGTCGGCCTGTCGGTCTGTTACGATCTGCGCTTTCCGGAGCTGTATCGCAGGATGGGCGACTGCGCGATGATCGTCGTACCGTCGGCGTTTACGTATACGACGGGCCGCGCGCACTGGGAAACGCTGCTGCGCGCGCGGGCCGTCGAGAACCAGTGCTACGTGCTCGCGGCCGCTCAGGGCGGCAAGCACGAGAACGGCCGGCGCACCTGGGGCCACAGCATGCTGATCGACCCATGGGGCGAAGTCGTCGCGGTCCGCGACGTGGGCGCAAGCGTCGTGCTCGGCGCGATCGATCCGCAGCGCATCGCCGACGTGCGCCAGAGCCTGCCCGCGTGGCGGCACCGCGTGCTGACCTGAATCCGCCGCACCGCTTGAAACGCCGCGCGGCCCACCCATCTGCCCAGAAGCACCCGACAACTTTTTGAGAAACCCCGATATCCGCATGAACATCATCGAACCCGGCATCCGCAACCTCGCGCTGGCGAAGGACATCCTGCTCACGCCGTACGGCCTCGACGAAAGCCTGCTCACGCGCACGATCGCCGACATCTTCACGCATCGCGTCGACTACGCGGACCTGTACTTCCAGGCGACCCGCAGCGAAGCGTGGAGCCTCGAGGAAGGCATCGTCAAGTCGGGCAGCTTCAGCATCGACCAGGGCGTCGGCGTGCGCGCGGTCGCGGGCGACCGCACCGCGTTCGCGTATTCCGACGACCTGTCGCCGGAAGCGATCGCGCAGGCGGCCGCGGCCACCAAGGCGATCGCGGCGGCCGGCGGCGGCCGGCAGAAGATCAAGGCGGCGACGTCGCTGAAGGGCATCTCGGGCCGCGACCTGTACCTGCCGTCCGACCCGCTCGCGTCGCTCGACGCGACGGCCAAGGTCAAGCTGCTCGAGCGCATCGAGCAGATGGCGCGCGGCCGCGACCCGCGCGTCACGCAGGTGATGGCGGGCCTCGCCGGCGAATACGACGTCGTGCTCGTCGCGCGCAGCGACGGCGCACTCGCGGCCGACATCCGCCCGCTCGTGCGCGTGTCGGTCACGGTGATCGCCGAACAGAACGGCCGCCGCGAGATCGGCTCCGGCGGCGGCGGCGGCCGCTTCGACTACGGCTACTTCACCGATGAAGTGCTGTCGCGTTACGTCGACGACGCGGTGCACGCGGCACTCGTGAACCTCGACGCACGCCCCGCGCCGGCCGGCGCGATGACGGTCGTGCTCGGGCCGGGCTGGCCGGGCGTGCTGCTGCACGAGGCGATCGGCCACGGCCTCGAGGGCGACTTCAACCGCAAGGGTTCGTCGGCATTCGCGGGCCGGATCGGCGAACAGGTCGCGGCCAAGGGCGTGACCGTCGTCGACGACGGCACGCTGCCGAACCGCCGCGGGTCGCTGAACATCGACGACGAAGGCAACCCGACGCAGTGCACGACGCTGATCGAGGACGGCATCCTGAAGGGCTACATCCAGGACACGCTGAACGCACGCCTGATGAAGATGCCGGTCACGGGCAACGCGCGGCGCGAGTCGTACGCGGCGCTGCCGATGCCGCGCATGACGAACACGTACATGCTGAACGGCGACAAGGATCCGCAGGAAATCATCGCGTCGGTGAAGAACGGCCTGTACGCGGTGAACTTCGGCGGCGGCCAGGTCGACATCACGAACGGCAAGTTCGTGTTCTCGGCGTCCGAGGCGTACATGATCGAGAACGGCAAGATCACCTACCCGGTGAAGGGCGCGACGCTGATCGGCAGCGGCCCCGAATCGCTGAAGTACGTGAGCATGATCGGCAACGACATGTCGCTCGACACGGGCGTCGGCGTGTGCGGCAAGGAAGGCCAGAGCGTGCCGGTCGGCGTCGGCCAGCCGACCCTGCGGATCGACAAGATGACGGTCGGCGGTACGGCATAACCGCATCGCGGCGCAGACAATCCGCGTATTTTGAAGAAAACGCGCGGATTGTCCGCATTTTCGACGCCTCCCGGTTGCCAGCCGCTCAGCGACGGGGTATAAATTCCGAATCAACTTTTTTGACGAACCGAATCTCCGTCATGTCCGCCAAGTTTTATTTTTACTTTTTTTGGCATCTCAGACCGCTGGCGGATCGAGAGGGTTGATGGCGCGTAAAGCGCAACCGAAATTCCCGAAAAAACCGCCGGCGAACCCGGCGGTTTTTTTTCGCCCTTCGCCACCCGGTCGCCGCCGCAGCGGTCCCGCGGCCCCGACCGAAACCACTGAATCGCTTGAATTGATGAATCTGCCGCACGCGCACTGACCGAACGGCGCCCGCAAAATTAGGAGAAACAGCATGCCCCCGCACAATACCGACGACGTCCGCATTCGCGAACTCAAGGAACTGACGCCGCCCGCCCACCTGATCCGCGAATTCGCGTGTTCCGAAGCCGCGTCCGAGCTGATCTACAACTCGCGCCAGTCGATGCACCGCATCCTGCACGGGATGGACGACCGGCTGATCGTCGTGATCGGGCCGTGCTCGATCCACGATACGAAGGCGGCGATCGAATACGCGGGCCGGCTCGTGAAGGAGCGCGAGCGCTTCAAGGGCGAACTGGAAATCGTGATGCGCGTGTACTTCGAGAAGCCCCGCACCACGGTCGGCTGGAAGGGGCTCATCAACGATCCGCACCTCGACAACAGCTTCAAGATCAACGAAGGGCTGCGCACCGCGCGCGAGCTGCTGCTGCAAATCAACGAGATGGGGCTGCCGGCCGCGACCGAATACCTCGACATGATCAGCCCGCAGTACATCGCCGACCTGATCTCGTGGGGCGCGATCGGCGCGCGCACGACCGAGTCGCAGGTGCACCGCGAGCTCGCGTCGGGGCTGTCGTGCCCGGTCGGTTTCAAGAACGGCACCGACGGCAACGTGAAGATCGCGGTCGACGCGATCAAGGCTGCATCGCAGCCGCACCATTTCCTGTCGGTGACGAAGGGCGGCCACTCGGCGATCGTGTCGACGGCCGGCAACGAGGATTGCCACGTGATCCTGCGCGGCGGCAAGACGCCGAACTACGACGCGGACAGCGTGAACGCCGCCTGCGCGGACATCGGCAAGGCCGGCCTCGCCGCGCGCCTGATGATCGACGCGAGCCACGCGAACAGCTCGAAGAAGCACGAGAACCAGATCCCGGTATGCGCGGACATCGGCCGCCAGATCGCGGCGGGCGACGAGCGGATCGTCGGCGTGATGATCGAATCGCATCTCGTCGAAGGCCGTCAGGACCTGAAGGAAGGCTGCCCGCTGATCTACGGCCAGAGCATCACCGATGCATGCATCGCGTGGGACGACAGCGTGAAGGTGCTCGAAGGCCTCGCGGAGTCGGTCAAGGCGCGGCGCGTGGCGCGCGGCAGCGGCAACTGATCACTGGCGTCGCAACGAAAATGCCCGGCTCGCGCCGGGCATTTTTTATTGGCCGGAGACCACCCGTCAGCGCATCACTCGAGCGCGCCCGAGCCGAAGATTTCGGTATTGATGCGCTCCGGCGCGACGCCGAGCGCGACCAGCGCATCGCGTTGCGCCTTCATGAACGCGATCGGGCCGCAGATGTAGTAGTCGGCGTCCGGCACCAGCGCGAATCCCTTCACGCGTTCCGGCGTGAGCCGCCCTTCGAGGTCATGGTCGATCCCTGCGCGATCGTCCGGGCCGACCAGTTCGTACAGCACCGTGCGCCTGACGTTCGCATGCTCGCGCACCGCATCGTTCAGCCACTCGCGGAACGCGTGCACCGCGCCTGAACGGCATGCATGGATGAAGCGCACCTCGCGCTTGCTGCCTTCTGCAACCAGCGTCGACGCCATCGACACCATCGGCGTCAGGCCGACGCCGCCCGAGATCAGCACGACCGGCGTATCGACACCGCGCTTCAGCGAGAATTCGCCCATCGGCGCAGTCACTTCGACGATCGCGCCCTCCTCCACGCCGTCGTGCATCAGCGTCGACACCTTGCCGGCCGGGATCGCCTCGGGCCGGCCCGACTCGCGCTTCACCGAGATACGCAGCCACTTGCCGTGCGGCGCGTCGGACAGGCTGTACTGGCGCGGCTGGTCGACGCCGAGATCGCCGACGAAGCGCTTCACCGTGACGTACTGTCCCGGCTCGAAGGTCGGCGCCGCGCCGCCGTCGGCCGGGCTCAGGTAGAACGACGTGATCTCGTCGCTCTCGCGCACCTTGCTCGCCACCTTGAACGGGCGGAAGCCGCTCCAGGCCGCGCCCGCGTACAGGTCGGCCTCGGCGCCGATCAGGATCTGCGCGAGCTGGCCGTACGCGACGCGCCAGGCTTCGAGCGTGTCGGCATCGACCGCGTCGCCGAGCACTTCGACGATCGACGCGAGCAGGTTCTCGCCGACGATCGGGTAATGCTCGGGACGGATGTTCAGGCTCGCGTGCTTGTGCGCGATGTGCGACACCGCACCGCCGAGCGCGCCGAGATTGTCGATGTTCGCCGCATACGCATAGACCGCCTTCGCGAGCGTTTCCGGCTGGCTGCCGGTCTTCTGGTGCGTCTGGTTGAACAGGTTTTTCAGTTCCGGATGGCGCGCGAGCATGCGCTGGTAGAAATGCTTCGTGATCGTCGCGCCGTGCACGGCGAGGACAGGGGCAGTGGCCTTCACGCGAGCCATCTGGTCAGCGGTGATCTGGGTCATGTTCGTTCTCCGTTAAACATGCTCATACGATACATGTTTAAAAATCGAGTTCACCCAGACAAATTGTCGCAGTGCGCAAAAACGCCACGGCGCGCTAGCGGACGCGCCCGCGCTCCCACAGCACGTCCGTCCCGCCGTCGGCACGGTTCAGCACGCGCGCCAGCACGAACAGCAGGTCGGACAGCCGGTTCACGTATCGCCGCGGCGCATCGTTGAGCGTTTCGTCGCGGCCGAGCGCGACGATCGAGCGCTCCGCGCGGCGGCACACCGTCCGGCACACGTGCGCGAGCGATGCCGCGCGCGAGCCGGCCGGCAGGATGAATTCCTTCAGCGGCTGCAGCGTCGCGTTGTAGTCGGCGAGCCACCGGTCGAGGCGCGCGAGATGCGTGTCGTCGAGCACCGGATGGCCGGGGATGCACAGCTCGCCGCCGAGATCGAACAGATCGTGCTGGATCGTGACGAGCGCGGTACGCACGTCGTCCGGCAGCGTCTCGGCGAGCAGCACGCCGAGGTTCGAGTTCAGTTCGTCGACGTCGCCGATCGCCGCGATCCGCACGTCGTCCTTGCCGATGCGCCGTCCGTCGCCGAGGCCGGTGGTGCCGTCGTCGCCCGTGCGCGTCGCGATCTTGCTCAAGCGGTTGCCCATGCGAATGTCCTCTCGTACGCGGCCGCAACGCGGCCCGGTTGGGTTGAAACACGATTATCGCAGCCCGCGGCGGGGCTCGCAGCGGGCGTTACAGCGTAGAATGGACCGAAAGTTCGACAAGCAGTCAGGAGACATTCGTGAATCACCCCGCCCCGCCTGCCGCCACGCGCCGCCCGCTTCCCCCCGCCATGCTCGATGCGCTGCGCGCCGCGTTCGGCGAGCGCGTGTCGACCGCCGACGCGGTCCGCGAGCACCACGGCCGCGACGAATCGCCGTTCGATCCGCAACTGCCCGATGCCGTCGTGTTCGCGCACAGCGCGGACGACGTGCGCGAAGCCGTGTCGCTGTGCTCGCTCTACAGCGTGCCGCTGATCCCGTACGGCGCCGGCTCGTCGCTCGAAGGCCACCTGCTCGCGGTGCGCGGCGGCGTATCGCTCGACCTGTCCGAAATGAACCGCGTGCTGTCGATCAACGCCGAAGACCTGACCGTGACGGTCGAGCCGGGCATCACGCGCAAGGCGCTCAACGAAGCGCTGCGCGACACCGGCCTGTTCTTCCCGATCGACCCGGGCGCCGACGCCAGCATCGGCGGGATGACCGCGACCCGCGCATCGGGCACCAACGCCGTGCGCTACGGCACGATGCGCGAGAACGTGCTCGGCCTGACCGCCGTGCTCGCCGACGGCCGCGTCGTGAAGACGGGCTCGCGCGCGCGCAAGTCGTCGGCCGGCTACGACCTCACGCGCCTGTTCGTCGGCTCCGAAGGCACGCTCGGCGTGATCACCGAGATCACGCTGCGGCTGCACCCGCTGCCCGAAGCCGTGTCGGCCGCGATCTGCACGTTCCCGACGATGGGCGACGCGGTGCGCACCGTGATCGAGACGATCCAGATCGGCGTGCCGATCGCGCGCGTCGAATTCGTCGATTCGCTCGCCGTGCGCTCGATCAACCGCCACTCGAACCTGACGCTCACCGAAGCGCCGACGCTGTTCTTCGAATTCCACGGCACCGAGGCCGGCGTGAAGGAACAAGCCGAACTCGTGCAGGCGCTCGCCGGCCAGAACAACGGCCAGGGCTTCGAATGGGCGACCCGCCCGGAGGACCGCAGCCGGCTCTGGGCCGCACGTCACAACGCATATTTCGCGATGCTGCAATTGAAGCCGGGCTGCCGCGCGGTGACAACCGACGTCTGCGTGCCGATCTCGCAGCTCGCCGCGTGCGTCGAGGAAACCGAAGTCGACCTGCGCGCGTCGTCGCTGCCCTGCCCGATCGTCGGCCACGTCGGCGACGGCAATTTCCACGTCGCGATCCTGATCGATCCCGACAAACCCGCGGAAATCGCCGAAGCCGAGCACATCAACGACCGGATCGTCGAGCGCGCGCTGCGCCTCGGCGGCACCTGCACGGGCGAGCACGGCGTCGGGCTGCACAAGATGCGGTTCCTGCCGAAGGAGCACGGCGACAACGCGATCGACACGATGCGCGCGATCAAGCTCGCGCTCGATCCGCGCAACCTGATGAATCCCGGCAAGATTTTCACGTGCTGAGACGGCGGCGCGACATCGCGCCCGCTGCTGCAGGAGACTCCATGAACGCTCCCGTCGAACTGTCGAGCGCAGCACGCGCGCAGCGCCAGCGCGAAGTCGTACAGGCCCTGATGGCCGTGCTGCCGACGCACTGCCTGCTGTACCGCGACGAAGACACGGCGCCGTACGAATGCGACGGCCTGTCCGCCTACCGCCGCCTGCCGCTCGCGGTCGCGCTGCCCGAAACGGAATCGCAGGTGCAGCGGATCGTGCAGATCTGCCGCCGCATGGAAGTGCCGATCGTGCCCCGCGGCGCGGGCACGAGCCTGTCGGGCGGCGCGCTGCCGATCGCGCTCGGCGTCGTGCTGTCGCTCGCGCGCTTCACGCGCATCGTCGAAGTCGACCCGTACGCGCGCACGGCGATCGTGCAGCCAGGCGTGCGCAACCTCGCGATCTCGGAAGCCGCCGCGCCGTACGGCCTGTATTACGCACCCGATCCGTCGTCGCAGATCGCCTGCACGATCGGCGGCAACGTCGCGGAAAATTCCGGCGGTGTCCATTGCCTGAAATACGGGCTGACCGTGCACAACGTGATGCGCGTGCGCGCGGTGACGATCGATGGCGAGATCGTCGAGTTCGGCTCGCTCGCGCTCGACATGCCGGGCCTCGACCTGCTCGCCGTGATGATCGGCAGCGAAGGGATGTTCGCGATCGTCACCGAAGTCACGGTGCGGCTGATCCCGAAGCCGCAGACCGCGCAACTCGTGATGGCGAGCTTCGACGACGTGGTCAAGGGCGGCGAGGCCGTCGCGGCGATCATCGCGTCGGGCATCATCCCGGCCGGGCTCGAGATGATGGACAAGCCGGCCACGCAGGCCGTCGAGGCGTTCACGCACGCGGGCTACGACCTCGACGCGAAGGCGATCCTGCTGTGCGAATCGGACGGCACGCCGGAAGAAGTCGCCGAAGAGATCGTGCGGATGACGGCCGTGCTGCGCGAGCACGGCGCGACGCGCATCCAGGTGTCGCGCAACGAACAGGAGCGGCTGCGCTACTGGTCGGGCCGCAAGAACGCGTTCCCGGCCGCCGGCCGTATTTCCGCCGACTATTACTGCATGGACGGCACCGTGCCGCGCCGCGCGATCGGCCCGCTGCTCGCGCGCATCGAGCAGCTCGAGACGCGCTACGGGCTGCGCTGCATCAACGTGTTCCATGCAGGCGACGGCAACATGCATCCGCTGATCCTGTACAACGCGAACGATCCGGACGAGCTGCGCCGCGCGGAAGAGTTCGGCGCGGAAATCCTCGAATGCTGCGTGGAATTCGGCGGCAGCGTGACGGGCGAGCACGGCGTCGGCATCGAGAAGCTCAATTCGATGTGCGTGCAGTTCTCGCCGCAGGAGCGCGACGCGTTCTTCGCGGTCAAGCGCGCATTCGATCCCGCGGGGCTGCTGAACCCCGACAAGGGCATCCCGACCCGCGCGCGCTGCGCCGAATACGGCCGCCAGCACGTGCGCGGCGGGCTGCTGCCGCACCCGGACCTGCCCCGATTCTGAGCGTCGCGCGGGGCGCGGCGCGCGACGTCGGCACGGCTCGCGCCGTGCTGCCGTGCCCGCGCGGCCCGCTCGGCCCGTTCGCGCGGCGGCGCGGGCATGCGGTCTGCAATACCGGGCTTAGGGATAGTCGCGATGTGGAATCCCGCCACCCCGGTACAATCGACCGAACAACAAGTCGAGGCAGCAGCAGAACATGGAAGAGGACGACATCGTCGCCGGATGGGCCGAGCGCATCCGCGCGGCCAGCGCCGACGGCCGGCCGCTGCGGATTCGCGGCGGCGGCACCAAGGACTGGTACGGCCAGGCGCTCGAGGGCGAAATACTCGACACGCGCGCGTTTCAGGGCATCGTGTCGTACGACCCGGCCGAACTCGTCGTCACGGTCCGCGCGGGCACGCCGCTCGCCGAGCTTGAAACCGTCCTCGCCGAGTGCAGCCAGATGCTGCCGTTCGAGCCGCCGCACTTCGGCCGCGCGGCCACTGTCGGCGGCTGCATCGCGGCGGGTCTCGCGGGCCCGCGCCGCGCTACCTGCGGCGCACCGCGCGATTTCGTGCTCGGCGTCACGCTGATGAACGGCCGCGGCGAGGTGCTGCGCTTCGGCGGTCAGGTCGTGAAGAACGTCGCCGGCTACGACGTGTCGCGGCTGATGGCCGGGTCGCTCGGCACGCTCGGGCTGATGCTCGACCTGTCGATCAAGGTGCTGCCGATGCCCGTCGCCGAAGTCACGCTGAAGTTCGAGATGACCGCGACCGACGCGGTACGCAAGCTCAACGAATGGGGCGGCCATCCGCTGCCCATCAGCGCGAGCGCGTGGCGCAACGGCACGCTCGTGCTGCGCCTGTCGGGCGCCGAAGCGGCCGTGAAATCCGCGAAGACGCTGCTCGGCGGCGAAGTCGTCGACGCGGTCGAAGCCGAACGCTTCTGGGCCGGCCTGCGCGAGCATACCGACCCGTTCTTCAACGGCATTCCGCCCGGCTATGCGCTGTGGCGCCTCGCACTGCCGTCGATCACCGAGCCGATGCACTTGCCCGGCACCCAGCTGATGGAATGGGGCGGCGCGCAGCGCTGGTGGATCACCGACGCCGATGCGCAGACCGTGCGCATGAGCGCGAAGCAGGCCGGCGGCCACGCGACGCTGTTCCGCGCGGGCGACACGTACGACCGCAGCGCGGGCGTGTTCACGCCGCTGCCCGCCCCGATGATGAAAATCCACCGCGGGCTGAAGGCCGCGTTCGATCCCGCGCGCATCTTCAACCGCGGCCGGCTCTACCCCGATCTCTGAGGGCTCGATGCAAACGAACCTCGCCGATTTCATCCGCAACACGCCCGACGGCGACGAGGCCGACGCGATCCTGCGCAAGTGCGTGCATTGCGGGTTCTGCACCGCGACCTGCCCGACCTATCAACTGCTCGGCGACGAACTCGACGGCCCGCGCGGGCGCATCTACCTGATCAAGCAGATGGTCGAAGGCGCGACCGTCACGCGCAGCACGCAGCAGCATCTCGACCGCTGCCTGACGTGCCGAAGCTGCGAGACGACCTGCCCTTCCGGCGTCCAGTATGGCCGGCTCGTCGAGATCGGCCGCAAGCACGTCGAGGCGCAGGTGCGGCGCCCCGTGCAGCAGCGGATCGTGCGCCGCGTGCTCGCGAGCCTCGTGCCGAACGCCGCGCTGTTCTCGCCGGTGATGCGGCTCGGCCAGCACGTGCGGCCGCTGCTGCCGAAGCGGCTGCGCGACAAGGTGCCGCCGCGCACGCGGCTGCTCGAATGGCCGCACCGCACGCATACGCGCAAGATGCTGATGCTCGGCGGCTGCGTGCAGCCGTCGATGCTGCCGAACATCAACATCGCGACCGCGCGCGTGCTCGACGCGCTCGGCATCGAGACGGTCGTCGCGCCCGACGCGGGCTGCTGCGGCGCGATCCGCCTGCACCTGAACTATCACGACGAGGCGCTCGACGACGCGCGCCGCAACATCGACGCATGGTGGCCCCATGTCGAACAAGGCGCCGAGGCGATCGTGATGAACGCGTCGGGCTGCGGCGCGACGGTGCTCGAATACGCGCACCTGCTGCGCGACGACCCGGCCTACGCGGAGAGGGCGCAGCGCATCGTCTCGCTGACGCGCGACATCTCCGACGTGCTGCTCGCATTCGAGGCCGAGCTCGCGACGCTCGCACGGCGCCGCGCGATCCACACAGTCGCGTACCACCCGCCGTGCACGCTGCAGCATGGGCAGCAGTCGCGCGGCAAGGTCGAACGCCTGCTCGAGACGCTCGGCATCGACGTGCGGCTGCCGGCCGACAGCCATCTGTGCTGCGGCTCGGCCGGCACCTATTCGCTGACGCAGCCGTCGCTGTCGTACCGGTTGCGCAAGCAGAAACTGCTGAAGCTGCAGGCGCTCGAACCGCAGATGATCGTGTCCGGCAACATCGGCTGCATCGCGCACCTGCAGAGCGGCACGCAGATTCCGGTCGTGCACTGGATCCAGCTCGTCGAGCATTTGCTGTACGGCTGAGGCGGGCTGCGCGCGCGGCGTCCGTATAATGGGCGGATCGATGCGCCGCGTGCCGCGGCGCATCGGCTTCATGCCCGCTTCCGTGCCTGTCTTCGCGCCCGTCATGTCCGATCTCGCCGCCCGTCTCGAATCCGTTCATCGCCGCATCGCCGACGCCGCCCGCGCGGCCGGCCGCGATCCCGCCACCGTGTCGCTGCTCGCCGTCTCGAAGACGTTTCCAGCCGACGACGTACGCGCCGCGCACGCGGCCGGGCAACACGCATTCGGCGAAAACTACGTGCAGGAATCGATCGACAAGATCGACGCGCTCGCCGATCTGCGCGCGTCGCTCGAATGGCATTTCATCGGGCCGCTGCAATCGAACAAGACGCGCCCGGTCGCCGAGCGCTTCGACTGGGTCCATTCGGTCGACCGGCTGAAGATCGCGCAGCGCCTGTCGGAACAACGCCCCGCGCACCTGCCGCCGCTCAACGTATGCGTGCAGGTCAACATCAGCGGCGAGGCGTCGAAGAGCGGCGTCGCGCCGGCCGACGTGGCCGACGTCGCGCACGCGGTCGCCGCGCTGCCGTCGCTGCGGCTGCGCGGCCTGATGGCGATCCCCGAACCGGCCGGCGATATCGAAGCGCAACACGCACCGCATCGCGCACTGCGCGCGCTGTTCGACGCATTGCGTGACGGCGGCCTGCCGCTCGACACGTTGTCGATGGGCATGTCCGCCGATCTCGACGCGGCCGTGCTCGAAGGCGCGACGATCGTGCGCGTCGGCACCGCGATCTTCGGCGCGCGCGATTATTCGCACTGAGCGCGGCGCCCTTTCCGCCTTTCCGTTCACTCACTCGCTCAATCGGACATCATGAAAATCGCATTCATCGGCGGCGGCAACATGGCCGCGGCCCTGATCGGCGGCCTGATCAAGCGCGGCGTCGCCGCTGAAGGCCTGTATGCCATCGACATCAACGAGGACGTGCGCGCGCGCGCCGCGCAGCAATTCGGCGTGCGTACCGGCGCGGCCGTCGACGCGACGCTCGCCGATTACGACGCGGTCGTGCTCGCGGTGAAACCGCAGGTACTGAAGGACGTCGCGCAGGCGCTCGCGCCGCACCTGAAGTCGCAGCTCGTGATCAGCATCGCGGCCGGCATTCGCGGCACGGACCTCGCGCGCTGGCTCGGCGACTATGCCCGCGTCGTGCGCACGATGCCGAACACGCCTGCTCTCGTCGGCATGGGCGTGACGGGCCTCGCCGCGCTGCCGGGCGTCGACGCGGCAGGCCGCGAACTCGCATCGAACGTGCTTGGCGCGGTCGGCGAGATCGTATGGTTCGACGACGAATCGCAGCTCGACGCCGTCACGGCCATTTCGGGCAGCGGCCCCGCATACGTGTTCTATTTCATCGAAGCGCTGCAGGAAGCCGCGCGCCGCCTCGGCATGAACGACGAACAGGGTCGCGCACTCGCGGTCGCGACGTTCGCGGGCGCCGCGCAGCTCGCCGCGCAATCGGGCGAACCGGCGAGCGTGCTGCGCGAGCGCGTGACGTCGAAGGGCGGCACGACGGCCGCCGCGCTCGCGTCGTTCGACGCGCAGGGCGTGAAGGAAGCGATCGTGCGCGGCGCGCTCGCGGCCGAGGCACGCGCGAAGGAAATGGGCGACGAGCTCGGCCGCGCATAAGCGCGCCCGTCGTGCCGGCTGCCCTGGCACCGGACGTAAAAAAAAGCGGCCATCGGGCCGCTTTTTTATTGGCAATGCGCGCCGGCGCACGGCTTCGTTCAGTTGCCGGCCAGCAGGTAATGCACGGCAATCCCCGCGAACAGCACGCCGCCGAGCCAGTTGTTGTGCCGGAACGCCGCGAAGCACGGCATCCGTTCGCGGTCCTTGATCAGCGTGTAGTGATACAGCGCGCAGCCGAGCGCCGCAGCCCAGCCGGCCCAGTACGCCAGGCCGAAACCGAGCGTCACGCCGATCCACACGTAGATGCCGAGCGTCGCCGCATAACACGCCATCACCGCCGCGACGTCGAAGCGGCCGAACGTCAGCGCGGACGTGCGGATGCCGATCTTGATGTCGTCGTCGCGATCGACCATCGCGTATTCGGTGTCGTACGCGACCGACCAGAAAATGTTCGCGACCAGCATCACCCACGCGATCGCCGGCACCGTGTCCTGCACGGCCGCGAACGCCATCGGAATGCCGAAACCGAACGCGATGCCGAGATACGCCTGCGGAATCGCGAAGAAGCGCTTCATGAACGGGTACGAGCCCGCGACGAACAGCGCGACGACGGACAGTTCCTTCGTCAGCGTGTTCAGCGGCAGGATCAGCAGGAACGCGATGAACGACAGCCCGACCGCGATCGCGACGGCTTCCCATGCGCGGATCTTGCCCGACGTCAGCGGCCGGTCGGCCGTGCGCTTCACGTGACGGTCGAAATCGCGGTCGGCGTAATCGTTCATCGCGCAGCCGGCCGAGCGCATCAGCAACGTGCCGAGCGTGAAGATCACGAGCAGCGGCCAGCGCGGGTGGCCATCCGACGCGATCCACAGCGCATTGAGCGTCGGCCAGAGCAGCAGCAGGCTGCCGATCGGCTTGTCCATCCGGACGAGCCGCAGATACAGGGGAAAGCGGGCAAGCATGGCGAAGCACCGGGAAGAGAATCTCGGCATTTTAGAGCCGAGCGGCGCTTCGCGTCATGTCGGCGCGGGCCGCAGCCGGCCGCAGCCGTGCGCGGACCGGCCGCCGCGGCCCGCTGCATATGGCCGCGCCGCGATGCACGTATATCAAGGGACAGATTCGAAGCGAACGCGGATCGAGCCGTTCGGCACAGCGGCCGCGGTTTGGCCCGATACGGGCGGATCGGCCCGGGTCCGTGCCTGCGTCGGGCGGGCTCTACGCACCGACATCGCAGGTCGGCCGCTGAGCCGAGTGCGTGTGCTCGTGCAGCGCACCCGGAATGAACGTCTGTTCGAGGCCGCCATCGCCGAGCCACGCGCGGGTCCGTTCGGCCGCGAGGTCGATCAAGTCCTTGCACCGGGTGTAATCGTACGGCGAGACGTCGAGCGGACATAACGGCGGCACGACGCAAATCGTGGCGCGACTTTGGTAGAACTCGAGATCGCGCACGAGCTGGCGTGCGATCACGAGCGTCAGCGCATGCATTGCCTGCGCGATTGCGCTTCCCGGTGGCTTGCGCAACGCGCACGCGAAGCCGGCCGGCAGCACGACGATGCGCGTCGCGCCCCGCGCGACGGCAATCGAGATCGGCGTATTGTTCGCGACGCCGCCATCGACCATCAGTCGATCGTCGATCCGTACCGGCGGGAACACGCCCGGGATCGCCGCGCTGGCGAGCACGGCGTCGACGACGAGGCCAGACGAAAGCACGATTTCGTTGCCGCTGAGCATGTCGGTCGCGACGACGTGCAGCGGCAGCGACGCGCGCTCCACGTACCGATACCGCAGATGCCTTTCCAGCAGCATTCGCAGCGCGGTCGCCTCGACGAGGTGTGCGCGGTTCTGCAGAACCGTCCTTAACAGGCCGAGCATCGAAAACGGCATGATGTCGCGCCGACGGATGTTGCACCACAGCGCTTCGAGCTTTGCGACGCCGTCTCCGTCGGGCTGCCCGGCGAAATACGCGGCGTTGATCGCGCCGGCGGAAGCGCCGACCACGAAGTCGGGCCGTTCACCGTGATTGAGCAGTTCGCGCAGCATGCCCACCTCGATCGCACCGAGGCTGCCCCCGCCTGCAAAGACGAACGCGGTCCGTTCCGGACGCGCGCTTCGATCGAGAGCCATGGTTGTCTCCCGTACCGGGCCGGTAGAGAAGGATGAACGCCGAAGTCTGCGATACAGATTCGCACAAATCAGCGGGCTGCTCAATGGAGATCATGCCGGCTCCGGTCAACGGCGCGCGAAGCCGCCGAGACACGACGCTCGTACCGACGAGCAGCCGGATGACGCAATTCCGCTCCCCGAATCATGCGTGTATGGCGTCGACGACGGAGCCGGTTTGACCGCGCAGGAATACGAGCTGGAAACGGCGATGTGGAAACTCGAACGTTGCGATGGTCTTGATCGACCAGAACTGTCGCCTGAATAGGCAGCGCCCCCATATCGGCAGTATCGAGATATGGTGCCGTCTTGTGCGCAGATCGTCAGAAATAGCCCCCGGCACCGCAAACTTACGGCCGGAACGTTGGTTTGCAGCGCTCGTCGGCAGCGCAATCGTGCGTACCACAAGGGCCTTCAGGTATGGCGAGGACGTATCGGCCAGCAGGCGAGACGACCGTGCGCGATTTTCCCGTGGTCCTTGTCGCTGATGCCGATCCTGATCTGCGTGGCATTACCTTTCCCGGCCATCTTCAGGATTCCTCACCCATCGCGTTGAACCGGCGAACATGTATCGGGCAATCCGTGTGCCGCCCGCTTGCGGCATCCGTATGCGGCTCGCCCCGTGCAGCGTCGTGCGAAAAACCGCGCGCTCAGTTGCCCGCAACCGGCGCGAATGCGTGCAGTGCCTGCGCGACCAGCACGGCAGCACCGCCGCCGGCGATCGCAAAGCCGACGAAGCGCCGCACGATCGCGGCCGGCGCCCGTGTCACCGGCGCCGCGAACGCGGCACGCATGTCCAGCATCATTTGCGTCATGGTCGTCACTCCTTCGACAAAACATCGGTTCCAGAAGAAACGGCCGGTCGTTCGACCGGCCGTTTCACGTTACTGCGTTGCTGCGTTACCGCATTGCCGCATTACGCGGCGGCCAGGCTCATGCGAGATCGAAGCGGTCGAGGTTCATCACCTTGTTCCAGGCCGCGACGAAGTCGCGTGCGAACTTCTCCTTCGCATCCGCGCTGCCGTACACCTCGGCCAGCGCGCGCAGTTGCGCGTGCGAGCCGAAGATCAGGTCGACGCGCGTGCCCGTCCACTTGACCTTGCCCGTCGCACGATCGCGCCCTTCGAACACGTCGTTCGCGGCCGACACCGGCTTCCACTCCGTGCCCATGTCGAGCAGGTTCACGAAGAAGTCGTTCGTCAGCGTTTCCGGACGGTCGGTGAACACGCCGTGCTTCGCATCGCCGACGTTCGCGCCGAGCACGCGCAGGCCGCCGACGAGCACCGTCATCTCGGGTGCGCTCAGCGTCAGCAGTTGCGCCTTGTCGACCAGCAGCGCCTCGGCCGGCGTCTTGTACGCATGCTTCAGGAAGTTGCGGAAACCATCCGCCAGCGGCTCGAGCACGGCCATCGCGTCGATGTCGGTCTGCTCCTGCGTCGCATCCGCGCGGCCCGGTGCAAACGGCACCGTCACCGCCACGCCCGCATTCTTCGCGGCCTGCTCGACGCCGGCCGCACCGGCCAGCACGATCAGGTCGGCGAGCGACACCTTCTTGCCGCCCGTCTGCGCGTCGTTGAACGCCTTCTGCACGCCTTCAAGCGTCGCGAGCACCTTCGCGAGTTCAGCCGGCTGGTTCACTTCCCAGTCCTTCTGCGGCGCGAGGCGGATGCGCGCACCGTTCGCGCCGCCGCGCTTGTCCGAACCGCGGAACGTCGCAGCCGACGCCCATGCGGTCGACACGAGCTGCGACACCGACAGGCCCGATGCGAGCACCTTCGCCTTCAGCGCCGCGACGTCGGCGTCGTCGATCAGCTTGTGGTCGACGGCCGGGATCGGGTCCTGCCACAGCAGATGTTCCGCCGGCACGTCCGGGCCGAGATAACGCGCACGCGGCCCCATGTCGCGGTGCGTGAGCTTGAACCATGCGCGCGCGAACGCGTCGGCCAACTCGGCCGGGTTCTCGTAGAAGCGGCGCGCGATCTTTTCGTACGCCGGATCGAAACGCAGCGACAGGTCGGTCGTCAGCATCGTCGGGCGGTGCTTCTTCGACGCGTCGTACGCATCCGGAATCACGTCGCCGGCATCCTTCGCGACCCACTGGTGCGCGCCGGCCGGGCTCTTCGTGAGCTCCCACTCATAGCTGAACAGGTGCTTGAAGAAGTCGTTGCTCCACTTCGTCGGCGTCGACGTCCACGTGACTTCGAGGCCGCTCGTGATCGCGTCGGCACCCTTGCCGGTGCCGAACGAGCTCTTCCAGCCGAGACCCTGCTGCTCGAGGCCCGCGGCTTCCGGCTCGGGGCCGACGTTCGATGCCGGGCCGGCGCCGTGCGTCTTGCCGAACGTGTGGCCGCCGGCGATCAGCGCGACCGTCTCTTCGTCGTTCATCGCCATCCGCGCGAACGTCTCGCGGATGTCGTGCGCGGCGGCGACCGGGTCGGGGTTGCCGTCCGGGCCTTCCGGGTTCACGTAGATGAGGCCCATCTGCACCGCGGCGAGCGGGCTTTCGAGGTCGCGCTTGCCCGAGTAGCGGCTGTTCGGGCCGCCGCTCAGTTCCAGCCAGATCTTTTCCGAGCCCCAGTAGACGTCGTCCGGTTCCCACGTGTCGACGCGGCCGCCGCCGAAACCGAAGGTCTTGAAGCCCATCGATTCGAGCGCGACGTTGCCGGTCAGGATCATCAGGTCGGCCCACGAGATGTTGCGGCCGTACTTCTGCTTGATCGGCCACAGCAACCGACGCGCCTTGTCGAGGCTCACGTTGTCGGGCCAGCTGTTGAGCGGCGCGAAGCGCTGCTGCCCGCCGCCCGCGCCGCCGCGGCCGTCGGCCGTGCGGTACGTGCCGGCGCTGTGCCAGGCCATGCGGATGAACAGGCCGCCGTAGTGGCCGAAGTCGGCCGGCCACCAGTCCTGCGACGTCGTCATCAACGCATGCAGGTCCTTCTTTACCGCCGCGAGGTCCAGCTTCTTGAACGCCTCGGCGTAGTCGAAATCCTTGTCCATCGGATCGGACAGCGCCGAGTGCCGGTGCAGGATGTCCAGGTTCAACTGATTCGGCCACCAGTCCTTGTTCGTTGCGCCGGCGCCGGTGGCGTGGTTGAACGGGCACTTCGTTTCGTTCGACATGCGTTTTCTCCTTGGCTTGCTCGTATGCCTCCACCTGCTCGCTCCGGCAGCGTGCCGGGCGGTCTGTGGAGTGTCATTGCGGGGATAGGAAACGGAACAGGTAGATCCTCCTGTCGTACTACGGGATGTCGTGCGTGGCCTTCGCCGTGTGTTCCCGCCGCGAGGCGCCGCAGGCGGGGCGCTCGGGGAACCGGCTGCCGGCAGGCACTTTGCCGGTGATGCGCGTGGTCTTCCAGCTTTCGGACATGCGATGCTCGTTCATGGCTTGACGGCGGGTGCAGCGGGCGCACACGGGACCGGCATGCGGCGACGTTCATCCACCATACACACGGTCCGCCAGATACGCGAACGCAATCGGGCGCAGGCCACGAACCGCAACCCTGGCGCGATGTACGACCTCGTCGCGCGACGGGATGTTCCGCTGCGCGTGCTGCAATACCGACCGCATCATGACATCCTCCTCTGGCGCTTGCATTCAGCGTGCAAATCGAACGTCGACACGACGCCGATCCATGTAGAGAATTCTATGCAAATCTATTGATTATTTTAATTTAATTAATTTCATCTATGCGATAGAGAAAAATAAACGGAGTCGCAAGACCCCGTTCATCGTGTTGTCATGCATGCATGCCGCGGCTCGGTCAGTTCATCGTCGCCGGCATGTCGAGCTTCGCGACGCCTGGCAGTTCGCATGCGGAAATCGCATCGCTGATCGCGTCGATCGCGGGCATCCGCGTGAAGCTCTTGCGCCACACGAGCACCACGCGGCGGTCAGGCACCGGCTCGTGGAACGGCACGTACGACAGCAACTCGGCATCGGGGCCGTTCGCGCGCGGGCCGACCTCGGTGACCGACATCCGCGGCAGCACGGTGATGCCGACGCCGCTCGCGACCATGTGGCGGATCGTCTCCAGCGACGAGCCCTCGAAGGTCTTCTGGATGCCGTCGGCCGTCTGCGAGAAGCGCATCAGCTCCGGGCACACGCCGAGCACGTGATCGCGGAAGCAGTGGCCGTTGCCGAGCAGCAGCATGGTTTCCTGCTTCAGGTCCTCGGCATCGATTTCCTCGCGCTTCTCCCACGGATGGCCGGCCGGCAGCGCGACGACGAACGGCTCGTCGTACAGCGGGCGCACCATCAGGCCGGTTTCCGGGAACGGCAGCGCCATGATCGCGGCGTCGATCTCGCCCTGCTTCAGCAGTTCGAGCAGCTTCAGCGTGTAGTTCTCCTGCAGCATCAGCGGCATCTGCGGGACACGCTGGATCATCTGCTTGACGAGCGTCGGCAGCAGGTACGGCCCGATCGTGTAGATCACGCCGAGACGGAACGGGCCGACAAGCGGGTCCTTGCCCTGCTTCGCGATCTCCTTGATCGCGAAGGTCTGCTCGAGCACGCGCTGCGCCTGCGTGACGATCTGGTCGCCGATCGGCGTCACGCTCACTTCGCTCGCGCCGCGCTCGAAAATCTGCACGTTGAGCTCGTCTTCGAGCTTCTTGATCGCCACCGACAGCGTCGGCTGGCTCACGAAGCATGCTTCGGCCGCGCGGCCGAAATGCCGCTCGCGCGCGACCGCGACGATGTATTTCAATTCAGTCAGCGTCATTGTGGGTCAATCAGAGATATACATGCGATAGGTTTAATTTATACACCCTCTGGCACCGGTTCGCCAAGTTTCTCTGCATCGCGATGCGTCGATTGACGGTTTTGGCGGCTCAGGATCCGGCCCCAAACCGGTGTATCAGGCCTTCAGGTACTGCTCGCGAGCGCCGAGCCAGCGCGCGAGATGCTGCGTGACGACGTCGGGGTACGCGGCGATCAGTCGCGTTGCGGCCTCGCGGGCCGGATCGATCAGCCAGCCGTCGGTCTCGAGGTTCGCGAAGCGCAGCATCGCCGCGCCCGACTGGCGCGCGCCGAGGAATTCGCCGGGGCCGCGGATTTCGAGGTCGCGCCGCGCGATCTCGAAGCCGTCGGTCGTCTCGCGCATCGTCTTGAGCCGCTCGCGACCGGTAATCGACAGCGGCCCCGTGTACAGCAGCACGCACACCGACGCCGCGGTGCCGCGCCCGACGCGGCCGCGCAACTGGTGCAGCTGCGCGAGGCCGAAGCGCTCCGCGTGCTCGATCACCATCAGCGACGCGTTCGGCACGTCGACGCCGACTTCGATCACGGTCGTCGCGACCAGCAGCTGCACGTCGTTGCGCGTGAACGCTTCCATCACGGCCGCCTTGTCGGCCGGCGACAGCCGGCCGTGCACGAGCCCGACCTTCAGCTCGGGAAGCGCCGCGGCGAGCGTCTCGTAGGTCTCGACGGCCGTCTGCAGCTGCAGCGTCTCGCTCTCCTCGATCAGCGGGCACACCCAGTACACCTGGCGCCCCGTCAGCGCGGCCTCGCGCACCCGGGCGATCACCTCCTCGCGCCGCGCGTCGCCGACGAGGCGCGTCAGCACGGGCGTGCGGCCCGGCGGCAGCTCGTCGATCGTCGAGACTTCGAGATCGGCGTAATACGTCATCGCGAGCGTGCGCGGAATCGGCGTGGCCGACATCATCAACTGGTGCGGCTGGAAATCGCGCGCGCCGTTGGCCGCGTTCGCGGCCTTCGCGCGCAGCGCGAGACGCTGCTCGACGCCGAAGCGGTGCTGCTCGTCGACGATCACGAGGCCGAGCCGCGCGAATTCGACCGTGTCCTGGATGATCGCGTGCGTGCCGATCACGAGCTGCGCGGTGCCGAGCGCGGCCGCCTCGATCGCCGCGCGCTTCTCCTTCGCCTTCAGGCTGCCCGCCAGCCACGCAACCGTGACGCCGAGCGGCTCGAGCCATGCGCGCAGCTTGCGCGCGTGCTGTTCCGCGAGGATTTCGGTGGGCGCCATCAGCGCGGCCTGGTAGCCGGCGTCGATCGCCTGCGTGGCGGCCAGCGCCGCGACGACCGTCTTGCCGCTGCCGACGTCGCCCTGCAGCAGGCGCTGCATCGGGTGCGCGAGCGTGAGGTCGTGC
Organism: Burkholderia sp. FW306-1C-G01B; assembly: GCF_058781685.1. Classification (NCBI taxonomy): domain Bacteria; kingdom Pseudomonadati; phylum Pseudomonadota; class Betaproteobacteria; order Burkholderiales; family Burkholderiaceae; genus Burkholderia; species Burkholderia sp. FW306-1C-G01B. The sequence goes on along the minus strand of NZ_JBYSWZ010000013.1, from coordinate 186,262 downwards.
GCGATCTCGTCGACGACGCGCGACTGCGCGCCGGTCAGCGTGAACGGCAGCGCCGCGTAGAGCCGCGTCGTCAGCGCATCGGCATCGCTCGCGGTGCGGCGCGGCATCGCGGGCGCCGCGCGCGTGCGGCGCTCCTCGTGCGCGCGCTTGAGCGACAGTTGCTGCGCGAGCAGCTCCTCGAACTTGATGCGCGTCCACGCCGGATGCGAGCCGTCCATCAGCGCGGCTTCGTCGGAATCGACGCCCGGGTGATGCAGGATGCGCACGGCCTGCTCGAGCGACGGCACGCCGAGCGGCCGCAGGTACGCGCGATCGATCTCGGGCGGCAGCAGCTCGGGCAGCGGCGTGCGCTCGACCGCGTTCTCGATCGCCTTGCGCAGATAGGCCTGCGACACGCCGGCCGTACTCGGATAGACGGGCGTGAGCACCTGCGGCAGCGGCGTATCCGCGTCGACGACGCGCACCGCCGGATGCACCATCTCCATCCCGAAGAAGCCGCCGCGCACGTCGCCGCGCACGCGCAGCCGCTGGCCGACGGCCATCTGCTTGACCTGCGAGCCGTAGAAATTCAGGAAGCGCAGCACGAGGTGCTCGCCGTCGTCGTCCTGGATCTTCACGACGAGCTGGCGGCGCGGCCGGTACGCGACCTCGTTGTCGAACACGACGCCTTCGGTCTGCGCGATGCCGCCCGGCAGCAGTTCGCCGATCGGCGTCAGCGTGGTTTCGTCCTCGTAGCGCATCGGCAGATGCAGCACGAGATCGATCGAGCGCGTGAGGCCGAGCTTCGCGAGCTTGTCGACGGTCTTCACGGGCTTGTCGGCGGCCGCCTTCTTCTTGCGCTTCGCGCCGGTTGCGCCCGCTTCGTCGCTCACGGCGTCGGGCGCGGCGGCGGCCGGCTGCGCGAGCCGCCCGTCGGCGCCGCGCTTCGGGCCGGCCCGGCGCGGCGCGGCGCGCGGCGGCTCGGCAGGCTCCTGCGCGTCACGCTCCGCCGCGCGATGCGCGGGCAACGCGACATCCTCCGTGTCGAACGGATCGGCGGAATCGGCAACGGCGGCGGTGGAACGGCGTGGTGACACTGGCATCGGATCGTCTGGGTGCTTCGCAAGGCAAGTACAATAGCGGCTTTCACGTCGTCCGAACGAACGACGCCGGCCAGGCCGCGCATCCCGTCATCATAGCGGCTCGCGCGCCCCATTTACGCGTTTCCGCCCTGCCGGCGACGCCCGCCGGCCGCTTCGAACCAGCCCGCATGTTCACGCTTTCCGATTTCGATTTCAATCTGCCGCCCGAGCTGATTGCGCAAACCGCGCTGCCCGACCGCACCGCGAGCCGCCTGCTCGAGGTCGACCGCACCGTCGAGCCCGCGCGCCTCGTCGACCGCCGTTTCGCCGAGCTGCCATCGTGCATCGCGCCCGGCGACCTGCTCGTCTTCAACGATACCAGGGTGCTGAAGGCGCGTTTCTTCGGCCAGAAGGCCAGCGGCGGCAAGATCGAGGTGCTGATCGAGCGCGTGACGGGCACGCACACGGCGCTCGCGCAGATCCGCGCGAGCAAGTCGCCGGGCGCCGGCACGACGCTGCGCCTTGCCGATGCGTTCGACGTGACCGTCGGCGAGCGCGTCGAGCCGTTCTTCACGCTGCACTTCCCCGAGCCGTGCCTCGCGCTGATCGAGCAGTACGGCCGCCTGCCGCTGCCGCCGTATATCGAGCACGATCCCGACGCGACCGACGAAACGCGCTACCAGACCGTCTACGCGAGCAATCCGGGCGCGGTCGCCGCGCCGACGGCCGGGCTGCACTTCGACCAGCCGCTGCTCGAGAAGCTCGACGCGATGGGCGTCGAGCGCGCGACGCTGACGCTGCACGTCGGCGCCGGCACGTTCCAGCCGGTGCGCGTCGACAACATCGCCGAGCACAGGATGCACAGCGAGTGGTACGACCTGCCGCAGTCGCTCGTCGACAAGATCGCCGCGACCCGCGCGCGCGGCGGCAACGTGATCGCGGTCGGCACGACGTCGATGCGCGCGCTCGAAGCCGCCGCGCGCGCGGCCGACGAAGCGGGCCGCCCGCTCGCGGCGACGCAGGCCGAAACCGACATCTTCATCACGCCCGGCTATCGTTTTCGCGTGGTCGACCGGCTCGTCACGAACTTCCACCTGCCGAAGTCGACACTGCTGATGCTGGTGTCCGCGTTCGCGGGTGTCGAGACGATCCGCGCCGCGTACCGGCACGCGATCGACCAGCGCTACCGCTTCTTCAGCTACGGCGACGCGATGCTGCTCACGCGGCGCGACACGCCGGAGGCGCCGCAAGCATAAGCGCGACGGGCGCGACGGTCCCGCACCGCATGCCCGTCGCCCCCGTTACTATCTTCACGCCCCGATTTCCCGCTGGGCGCGCCACGCTGGCCCGCACCCGCCTTTTCCGCCGCCGGGCACCCGGCGGCCTGTCCAACATGCGCCGGACTGTTTTCCGGTGGCAAGGAGAATGACGCGATGACCGAAGGTTCATCCCACGATACGCACGCGCCCGCGCAGGAGCGCCCGGCCAACGGGCTCGAATTCGAACTGCTGACGACCGACGGCCACGCGCGCCGCGGCCGCGTGAAGCTCAACCACGGCGTGGTCGAAACGCCGATCTTCATGCCGGTCGGCACGTACGGCACCGTGAAGGCGATCCAGCCGCGCGAGCTGCACGAGATCAACGCCCAGATCATCCTCGGCAACACGTTCCACCTGTGGCTGCGCCCGGGCCTCGACACGATCGACGCGCATGGCGGCCTGCATGGCTTCATGGGCTGGAACAAGCCGATCCTGACCGACTCGGGCGGCTTCCAGGTGTTCTCGCTCGGCGACCTGCGCAAGATCACCGAGGACGGCGTCACGTTCGCGTCGCCGATCAACGGCGACAAGTTGTTCCTGTCGCCGGAAGTGTCGATGCAGATCCAGAAGGTGCTGAACTCCGACGTCGTGATGCAGTTCGACGAATGCACGCCGTACGCGACCGACGGCGTGCCGACCACGCACAAGGAAGCGGCCGAATCGATGCGCATGTCGCTGCGCTGGGCGAAGCGCTCGCTCGACGAGTTCGACCGGCTCGGCAACCCGAATGCGCTGTTCGGGATCGTCCAGGGCGGGATGTTCGAGGACCTGCGCGACGAATCGCTCGCGGGCCTGTCGGAACTCGGCTTCCACGGCCTCGCGATCGGCGGGCTGTCGGTCGGCGAGCCGAAGGAAGACATGATGCGCGTGCTGCAGCACGTGGGCCCGAAGCTGCCGGCCAACAAGCCGCACTACCTGATGGGCGTCGGCACGCCGGAGGACCTGGTCGAGGGCGTCGCCAACGGCATCGACATGTTCGACTGCGTGATGCCGACCCGCAACGCGCGCAACGGCTGGCTGTTCACGCGCTTCGGCGACGTGAAGATCCGCAACGCGACGCACAAGAACTCGCTGAAGCCGCTCGATGCAAGCTGCGCGTGCTACACGTGCCGGAACTTCTCGCGCGGCTACCTGCATCACCTGCACCGCGTCGGCGAAATCCTCGGCGCGCAGCTCAACACGATCCACAACCTGCACTACTACCTGCAGCTGATGAGCGAGATCCGCGACGCGATCGAGACCCATACGTTCGACGCGTTCCGCCGGCGCTTCGCGGAGGACCGCGCCAGAGGCGTCGACTGACGGGCCGACGGGCCGCGCGGCGGTTCGTCACATAGGACGTGTACTAAATAACGCGCTCCAACTGCCGGACCCGACCGCCAAATATTACAATTGCCTTTCCAGACAAGTCGCAATGGTGCCGGTTCGCGCTTTAACAGCTTGATCCGAAAGCGCATTTGCTGCGCCGTTTGCGCATGGGGCCGGTGGTAGAATAACCGGCTTATTTTTCGATCTTCCCCTACGGAGAGACCAACGTGCCGTTCATTTCCAATGCCTTCGCTCAAGGTGCCGGTGGCGCCGAATCGAGCCTGATGAGCTTCCTGCCGCTCATCCTGATGTTCGGCGTGCTCTACTTCATCATGATCCGTCCGCAGATGAAGCGTCAGAAGGAGCACCGCAACATGCTCGCGGCCATGGCCAAGGGCGACGAAGTCGTCACGAGCGGCGGCGTCGTCGGCAAGGTGACGAAGGTCACCGAAGGCTACATCGGCATCGAGATCGCCGAAGGTACTGAAATCACCGTGCAGAAGGCTGCGGTCACGACCATCCTGCCGAAGGGCACGATCAAGTCGCTGTAAGCCCTTCACCGAGCGTCCGGCTCCCCGCGCCGTGCCCGCCTGAGAGAGCGGGCCGCCGCGGCGCCGGACGCGACGCTTTCACGCCAACCACCCGTTCGGCCCCCTCATGAATCGTTATCCACTCTGGAAATATGTCGTGATGGTCGTGGCGCTCGCCATCGGCCTTCTGTACACATTGCCCAACTTCTTCGGCGAAGCGCCGGCGGTGCAGGTGTCGAGCGGCAAGGCCACGGTCAAGCTCGACTCGACCACGCTGACCCAGGTCGAATCGGCGCTCGCATCCGCGCAGATCACGCCGGACGACGTCACCTTCGAGAACACGGCGACCAACGCGAACATCCGCGTGCGCCTGAAGGACACCGATACGCAGCTGCGCGTCAAGGACCTGCTGCAGAAGTCGCTGAACGCCGACCCGAACGATCCGCAGTACGTCGTCGCACTGAACCTGCAGAGCGCGTCGCCGCGCTGGCTGACTGCCCTGCACGCGCTGCCGATGTATCTCGGCCTCGACCTGCGCGGCGGTGTCCACTTCCTGCTCCAGGTCGACATGACGGGCGCGCTCACGAAAAAGCTCGATTCCGACGCATCCGACGCGCGCTCGCTGCTGCGCGACAAGAACATCCGCGACGGCGGCGTGAGCCGCGTCGACCAGTCCGTCGTCGTCAATTTCAGCGATGCGCAGACCGCGGAAGACGCCCGCAAGGTGCTCGCACAGTCGGTCACCGAACTGCAATGGGCGACCCAGCCCGGCGGCGGCGGCACGCAGGTCGTCGGCACGTTCACGCCGGCCGTGCAGAAGTCCGTCGAGGACGCCGCGCTCAAGCAGAACCTGACGACGCTCCACAACCGCGTGAACGAACTCGGCGTGTCGGAACCGATCCTGCAGCAGCAAGGCAGCGACCGTATCGTCGTCGAGCTGCCGGGCGTGCAGGACACCGCGAAGGCGAAGGACATCATCGGCCGCACCGCGACGCTCGAGGCACGCCTCGCCGACCCGATCAACACGCACCCGAACCCGAACGACCCGGTGCCTCCCGGCGAGGAGCTGTTCACGCAGGGCATCCAGGCGCCCGTGCTGCTGAAGAAGGACGTGATCTTCACCGGCGACCGCATCATCGATGCATCGGCCGGCTTCGACGAACACCAGCGTCCGTCGGTCAACATCCGCCTCGACTCGGCCGGCGGCCGCGCGGTGCGCACGGTGTCGCGCGACAACATCGGCAAGCCGATGGCGATGGTGCTGTTCGAGAAGGGCAAGGGCGAGGTGCTGACGGTCGCGACGATCCAGTCGGAACTCGGCGACCGCTTCCAGATCACGGGCCAGCCGACGCCGCAGGCCGCGGCCGACCTCGCGCTGCTGCTGCGCGCCGGTTCGCTCGCCGCACCGATGGACATCATCGAGGAACGCACGATCGGCCCGAGCCTCGGCGCCGACAACATCAAGATGGGCGTCCACTCGGTGATCTGGGGCTTCTGCGCGATCGCCGTGTTCATGATCGCGTACTACATGCTGTTCGGCGTGGTCTCGGTGATCGGCCTGTCGGTCAACCTGCTGCTGCTCGTCGCCGTGCTGTCGCTGATGCAGGCCACGCTGACGCTGCCCGGTATCGCCGCAATCGCGCTTGCGCTCGGCATGGCGATCGACTCGAACGTGCTGATCAACGAGCGCGTGCGTGAAGAACTGCGTGCGGGCCAGCCGCCGCAGCTCGCGATCCAGGCCGGCTACGCGCATGCGTGGGCGACGATTCTCGACTCGAACGTCACGACGCTGATCGCCGGCCTCGCGCTGCTCGCGTTCGGCTCGGGCCCGGTTCGCGCATTCGCGATCGTGCACTGCCTCGGTATCCTGACGTCGATGTTCTCCGCGGTGTTCTTCTCGCGCGGGATCGTCAACCTCTGGTACGGCGGCCGCAAGAAGCTGAAGTCGCTCGCGATCGGCCAGGTGTGGAGGCCGGAAGGCGCGGCAGCCCCCGCGTCGTTCACCGACGCGGACGAATCGACCGACACCGCGCGCGCCGCGAAGCTCGCCGCCCCCGCGAAGGGCAACGCGCCGCGCACCGGCAAGCCGCAACTGCGCAACCGCGCGCAGCAAGGCGTGTCGCCGAAGAAACCGGGCTCGACCCAATAAGGCCCCGGAGACGAGACCATGGAATTTTTCCGCATCCGTAAAGACATTCCGTTCATGCGGCACGCGCTGGTGTTCAACGTGATCTCGCTGGTCACGTTCCTCGCCGCCGTGTTCTTCCTGTTCCACCGCGGGCTGCACCTGTCCGTCGAATTCACCGGCGGTACGGTGATCGAGGTGCAGTACCAGCAGGCCGCGGAACTCGAACCGGTGCGCGCGACGCTCGGCAAGCTCGGCTACGCCGACGCGCAGGTGCAGAACTTCGGCACGTCGCGCAACGTGCTGATCCGGCTGCAGTTGAAGGAAGGCCTCACGTCCGCGCAGCAGAGCGACCAGGTGATGGGAGCGCTGAAGGCGCAGAACCCGGACGTCACGCTGCAGCGTGTCGAGTTCGTCGGCCCGCAGGTCGGCCGGGAGCTCGCGACCGACGGCCTGCTCGCGCTCGCGTGCGTCGTGATCGGCATCGTGATCTACCTGTCGTTCCGCTTCGAATGGAAGTACGCGGTCGCCGGCATCATCGCCAACCTGCACGACGTCGTGATCATTCTCGGCTTCTTCGCGTTCTTCCAGTGGGAGTTCTCGCTGGCGGTGCTCGCGGCGATCCTCGCGGTGCTCGGCTACTCGGTCAACGAGTCGGTCGTCATCTTCGACCGGATCCGCGAGACGTTCCGCCGCGAACGCAAGATGAGCGTGCAGGAAGTGATCAACCACGCGATCACGACCACGATGTCGCGGACGATCATCACGCACACGTCGACGGAAATGATGGTGCTGTCGATGTTCTTCTTCGGCGGCCCGACGCTGCACTACTTCGCGCTCGCGCTGACGGTCGGCATCATGTTCGGCATCTACTCGTCGGTGTTCGTCGCGGGCTCGCTCGCGATGTGGCTCGGCATCAAGCGCGAAGACCTGATCAAGGACAAGAAGACCGCGCACGATCCGGACGATCCGAACGCGGGCGCGCAGGTTTAAGCGCCGCGCCGTTTCGGCAAACGCAAGAAGGCCGGTCCTGTTGGACCGGCCTTTTTTTTCATGCGAGGGCCGCCGCCGTGCGGTGCGCGGCCAGCCAGGCAGGCGCCGCCACGGGCGTCGGCTACAATCGTCACCGCCCTGCCCCGCTGCATGCCGGCCACTCGCCGGCGTGCAAGCACCCTCGCCCCCGTCCGAACATGCGGTCCCGATGATGCCTCCGATGTGTGTCGTTCGTCGCCTCGCCGGCTGCGCAGCCGTCGCGGCCGTGCTGCTGCCGTGTGCGTCGTCCGTCGGTGCGCAGCCGGCGTCCGCCCCGCCCGCCGCTGCGCCTCCCGCCGCCCGACCGCCGTCACCCTGCCCGCCCGACTGGGAGCCGCAGATCTGCGAACTGAAGGCCGCCGTCGAAGTGCTGAAGAAGCAGCACCTGACCGACGTCGACATCGGCGCGCTGCTCGACGCCGCGACCCACGACGGGATCAAGACGCTGCCGTACGCACGCTTCTTCAACGCGAAGGAGCGACAGGAGCAGCTCGACGACGAGCGGCGCGCCCGCGACGGCACGCCGGGCATCGGGATCGTCTTCGAGACGCGGCCCGACGGGCTGCATATCATCGACGTGATTCCCGACGCACCGGCCGAGAAGGCCGGCGTGCGTCCCGACGATCTCGTCGTCGCGATGAACGACAGGAGCGTCGTCGGCATCGACAGCAGCGAGCTCGTGAAACTCGCGAAGGGCGATGCGGGCATCCCGCTGAAGCTCACGGTGCAGCGCGGCCCGAACCATGCGGCGCTGAGCTTCGCGCCCGTGCGCGCGATCGTCAGGCCGCATCCGGCGATCGCGAAGCGGCTCGACGGCGACATCCTGTACACACGGCTGTCGAGCTTTCCGGAGCCGGCGGTCGGCGACTTCATCGACGCGGTGCAGGCCGCGCGCCGCACGGGCCCGCCGGTGAAAGGGATGATTCTCGACCTGCGCATCAACGGCGGCGGCGCGCTCAATGCGGCGATCGGCATCGCCGCGCTGTTCACCGGACGCGACCGCACCGCGATGGTGACGGTCGAGCGCGGCGACACCCACCGCCGCCGCTTCTCGACCAACTGGCCCGACTACGAACTGCCGGTGATGCACGGACAGGATCCGCTCGCGCCGCTGCAGGCCGACGACTGGTGGCGCACCGTGCCGCTCGTCGTGCTCGTCGACGGACAGAGCGCGTCGGCCGCCGAGGCAGCCGCGGCGGCGCTGAAGGATCTCGGCCGCGCGAAACTGCTCGGCATGCCGACCTACGGCAAGGGGCTCGCGCAGACCGGCGTCGACCTGATCGACGGCACGCGCCTGAATTTCACGTTCGCGCGCAACCTGCGGCCGAACGGCTGCCCGATGGACGGCTACGGCGTCGTGCCGGACTGGCTCGTGCCGCCGCGCCGCGACTCGGACGTCGACGGCGTGCTGCTGTGGTACCGGGAGGTCGATCTCGCGCGCGAGCCGTATGCGGACCGGCTGGCGCCCGACCCGTTCGCGCCCCTGCGCAAGGAACGGCAGAAGCTGCGCGAAGCGCGCGTGCGCGCGAAGGTCGATACGTCGAAGAGCGCGGCGCTGCCGCAGCGCGCATTCGGCACCGCCGACGACTGGCAGTTGCAGCAGGCGCTCGCCGCGCTCGCGGGGCGCCCCGTGCGGACCGTCGACGCGCCGGCGCAACTGATGCCCGCGCAGCCCGTGTGCGAACGCGGCGGCAACTGACGCGCCGCCGCCCGCCCCGCTACCGGAAGCCGAATCGCCGGCGCAGCACGACCAGCGCCGCGAGGCTCAGCACGGCCGCGAACATCAGGTAGAAGCTCGGCGCGGTCTTCATCCCGGTCGCGCGGATCAGCCACGCGATGATGAACGGCCCGAAGCCGCCGAAGATCGTCACCGCGACGTTATACGCGAGCGACATCCCGGTCGTGCGCGTCTGCACCGGAAACACCTCGGACAGCAGGCCCGGCAGCGCCGCGAAGTAGCCCGTCATCAGGAATGCGAGCAGCACCTGCAGCGCGATCAGCGTGCCGAAGCCCGGATGCGCGACCAGATACGCGAATGCCGGATAGATCAGCACGAGGATGCCGATAGCCGGCGCGATCATCACGCGCACGCGGCCGTAACGGTCCGACCAGTGGCCGACGAGCGGCGCGAACGCCATCTGGATCACGCCGACGACGAGGATCGCCGCGAACGCGGCGGACGGTGCGAGGCCGAGCTGCTTCACGCCGTAGGTCGGCATGAACAGCACGAGATAGGTTGCGACGGTGCCGAGCACGACCACGCCCATCGCGGCGACCAGACGCGCCTTGTGCGATGCGAACGTGTCGCGCAGCGGGTTCGCAGTGCCCTCGGCCGCGAGGAATTCGGGCGTCTCGTCGACCTTGGTGCGGATGTAGTACGCGACGGGCCCGAGCAGCAGCCCGAAGAAGAATGGCACGCGCCAGCCCCACGAAGCCATCTGCGCGGCCGAGAGCTGTGCGTTCAGCACGGTGCCGAAGCCGGCGGCGAGCAGCGTCGTGAGCCCCTGGCTCGCGACCTGCCAGCTCGCGAAGAAGCCGCGCCGGCCCGGCACGTGTTCGGCGAGGAACGCGGTCGCGCTGCCGAACTCGCCGCCGGCCGAGAAGCCCTGCATCAGCCGCGCGGCGACGAGGATCACCGGCGCGGCGACGCCGATCGTCCCGTAGGTCGGCAGCACCGCGATGATCAGCGTGCCGACCATCATCAGCAGGATCGACAGCGTGAGCGCGGCCTTGCGGCCCGCGCGGTCGGCATACGCGCCGAGCACGATCGCGCCGAGCGGCCGCATGAAGAACGACACGCCGAACGTGCCGAGCGTGAGCAGCAGCGACACGGTGTCGTTGCCGGACGGAAAGAACAGCGTCGAGATCGTCACCGCGAAGAAGCCGTAGACGACGAGATCGAACCACTCGAGCGCGTTGCCGATCGACGCGGCGACCACCGCGCGCCACACGCGCGGCGACGAGGCAATGGAACGGGACTGCGTGGCGGCATGCATCGGCGATCTCCTTGTCGTTGTACGTTCTGTTCGAGGCGGCCGCGGCCGCGCTCGGGCGATTATAGGCGCGCAAAAAAATACCGCCGCGCTCCCGGCAACGGGAACGCGGCGGTTGGCACGCGACGGGCCGGCGCGGCGGCAGGCCCGACCGGCGGCGTTACTGCTGCTTGACGGCTTCGGCCGTGATCAGCAGCTTCGTCTTCATCTTGAAGCCGTACTGCTTGCCGTAGTCGAGGCCGAAATCGTCGCGGCTGAACTCGCCGATCGCGTCGACGCCGCACACTTCACGCTTGAGCATCGGGTGCGGCATGCACTTGAACGAATCGATCTTCAGCGTCAGCGGCTTCGTGACGCCATGCAGCGTCAGGTTGCCGACCACCGACACCGGCTTGTCGCCGTCGAACTTGATGGCGCCCTTGTAGGTCGCTTCCGGGTACTTCGATGCGTCGAAGAACTCGGCCGTCTGCAGGTGCTCGTCGAGCTTCGTGCTGCCCGTGCTGATCGAGCCGATCTCGGTCGTCACGTCGACCGTGCCGGTCTTCGCCGCGCGATCGAGCGTCACCGAGCCCTTCGACTTGTCGAACTTGCCGCGCCAGACCGACAGGCCGCCGAAGTGGTCGGCCTCGAAGCTCGGGTACGTGTGGCTCGGGTCGAACTGGTACGTCGCGCTGTCGGCGAATGCCGAGAACGACAGCGAAGCGGCCAGTGCGCCGGCGGCGATCATCAGATGCTTTTTCAACTCATTCTCCTTGGAACGGCGCCGCGCCCTCGCGCGGCATTCGGGTGATGCGACAGGCCGCCGCTTACTTCGTGGCGACCAGATGGAACTTGATCTGCACTTCGTCCGCGACGATCGACGTGTCCTTCCACTCGCCGGTGCCGACGTTGAACGCCGAACGCTTGATCGGCAGGACGCCGTCGAAGGTCTGCGTCGCGCCGCTCTGCGTGACCGTGACGGGCACGGTGACGGCCTCGGACTTGCCCTTGATCGTCAGCTTGCCGGTCACGTTGTACTTGTTGCCGCCGGCCGGCGCGATCGCCGACGACACGAACGTCGCCTGCGGATACGTCTTCGCATCGAACCAGTCCTTGCCGGCAACCTGGTCGTTGTACATCTTGTCGCCGAGGTCATAACTCGCGACGTCGATCGTCATTTGCGCGCTGCCCTGCGCGGCCTTCGCCGGATCGAACTTCACCTGCGCGGAAAACTTCTTGAACGCGCCCTCGGTCGGCACGTTCATCTGCTTCGACACGGCGGACACCTTGCTCTTCGCGAGATCGACATCGGCGAGCGCCGCGCCCGACGCGACAAGTGACACCGCGGCGAACGCGGTCAGCATGGAGCGGGAGAAAGACACTTTCATGGAATCCTTCATTTGGCAAAGGGAAGCATCCGCGACAGCAGGCCGTCGCGGTCCAACAACTGGTGCTTGAGCGCCGCGAGCACGTGCAGCGAGACGAGCGCAAGCAGAATGTAATTCAAAGACACGTGGAGCGTCTTGAAGGTTTCCTTGAGCACCGGATCGGGATCGATCAGCCGCGGCAGCGGCACGATGCCGAGGTACACGACCGGGATGTTCGACGCCGAGCTGTACAGGTAGCCCGTGATCGGAATCACCAGCATCAGCACGTACAGCAGGATGTGCACGCCGTGCGACGCCGCACGCTGCCACGCCGGCGTGCCGCCCGGCAGCGGCGGCGGCACGTGCGTCGCGCGCCACAGCACGCGCACCACGGCCAGCGCGAACACCGTCACGCCGAGCCACTTGTGCCACGAGAAGTACTTCAGCTTCGTCGGCGTGAAGCCGGGGATGTCCGTCATCACCCAGCCCAGTGCGAAGGCGCAGACGATCAGCAGCGCGATCAGCCAGTGCAGCGCGATCGCGCTCTGCGTATAGCGTACCGGCCTGGCCGGCAGCGAATTCGATACCATCTTGGATTCCTCGGTTCAGCGAACAGCCGCGCCGGCCATGAGTCCGACGCTTGTCAAGGGCGCCATGCTACCGCAACCTTTGGACCTGCGCGGACTCTGAGGACAGGCGTGTCAGCCTGCTGCCCGCTTCCCGTCATGTTACCGATCGGTCACTGAACACACGATCGTTGACACCGCGAAAAAGGCGTTTTGGTAAGATTGGCGCGGGTTCCGGCCCCGTCGACGCGTTCTCCCGCCGTCGCGCAACCGCTTTTTCCATGCAACGAAACGACCTGATTGCCTGTCACGAGTGCGACGCACTGTTGCACAAACCGCGCCTCGGCCGCCGCGAAATCGCGCGCTGTCCGCGCTGCGGCGCACTGCTCTATCGCGACAGCACCACGCAGATCGAGCGGATCTGCGCGCTCGCGCTCGCGGCGCTGATCACGTTCACGATCGCGCAGGCGTTCCCGATCCTCGAAATGGACGTGAACGGCAACCGCGTGCAGACGACGCTGATCGGCGCGATCGACTCGCTGTGGCGCCAGGACATGGCGGTCGTCGGCGTGATGGTGTTCTGCTCGACCGTGCTGTTCCCGCTCGTCGAGATGGCCGCGCTGCTGTACCTGCTGCTGCCGATCCGACGCGGCGTCGTGCCGCCCGGTTTCAACCTGGTGCTGCGCGCGATCGAGCTCGTGCGGCCATGGGGCATGATCGAGGTGTTCATGCTCGGGATCGTCGTGACGATCGTGAAGATGGTGAGCCTCGCACGTGTCGTTCCCGATGCCGCGCTGTTCGCGTTCGCCGCGCTCACGCTGATGATCGCCGTCGTGCTGATGTTCGATCCGCGCACGTTGTGGGACATCGCCGACGACCTGCGCGCCGGGCGCCCACCTGGACAGCCGGAGCCGCCCGACACCGCCGCGCCGCCGCCCGAGGCCGCCCGCCGATGACGACGCCGACCGCCGCCCGCGAGGGCTATGCGAGCTGCCACACGTGCGGACTCGTGCAGACGCTCGACCGGCCGCATGCGCACTGCGCGCGCTGCGGCACCGCGCTGCATTTCCGCATCCCGAACAGCATCATGCGCACGTGGGCGCTGCTGCTCGCGGCCGCGATCCTCTACATTCCGGCGAACCTGCTGCCGATCATGCGCACCGCATCGATCGTCGGCTCGCAGGAAGACACGATCATGAGCGGCGTCATCTATTTCTGGGTGTCGGGCGACTGGCCGCTCGCCGTCGTCGTGTTCGTCGCGAGCATCCTCGTGCCGATGCTCAAGCTCGGCGTGCTGCTGATCCTCGTGATCAGCGCGCAGCGCCGCTCGCCGTGGCGGCCGCTGCAGCGCACGCACCTGTTCCGGATCGTCGAGCGCATCGGCCGCTGGTCGATGCTCGACATCTTCGTCGTGACGCTCACCGTCGCGCTCGTCCATTTCCGTTCGCTCGCCGTCATCACGGCCGGCCCCGGCGCGATCGCGTTCGGCTCGGTCGTGATCCTGACGATGCTCGCATCGATGCAGTTCGATCCCCGCCTGATCTGGGATCCAGTCGAAACCTCAGGGAATCACCATGAATAGTCCGCAAGGCCCGCAGCACGACCAGCCCCGGCCGCCCGACCCGACGATCTCGACGAAAAGCGGCTGGCTGCCGTCGCTCGTCTGGCTCGTGCCGCTGATCGCCGCGCTGATCGGCATCGGCCTCGTGATCAAGTCCGTGCGCGAGCGCGGCCCGGAAATCACGATCAGCTTCCACAGTGCCGAAGGGCTCGAGCCCGGCAAGACCCAGGTCAAGTACAAGGACGTCGAGATCGGCATGGTCAAGACGATCAAGCTGTCGAAAGACCTGTCGCGCGTGCTCGTCCAGGTGCAGCTCAAGAAGGAAGCCGAGGACTTCGCGGTCAAGGGCTCGCGCTTCTGGATCGTGCGGCCGCGCGTCGGCGCGACTGGCGTGTCGGGGCTCGGCACGCTGCTGTCCGGCGCGTATATCGGCGTCGACGCCGGCCACGGGCAGGATACGCTGACCGACTTCACGGGCCTCGAGACGCCGCCCGCCGTCACGGGCGACCAGAAAGGCACGCAATACGTGCTGCGCGGCGATTCGCTCGGCTCGGTCGACATCGGCTCGCCCGTCTACTACCGCCGCGTGCAGGTCGGCCAGGTGGTCGGCTTCTCGCTCGACAAGGACGGCACGGGCGTCACGGTCAACGTGTTCGTTACTGCGCCGTACGACCAGTACGTCGGCGTGAACTCGCGCTGGTGGCAGGCGAGCGGCGTCGACCTGCGGCTCGATTCGAGCGGCCTGAAGCTGAACACGCAGTCGCTCGCGACGGTGATCCTCGGCGGCATCGCATTCCAGACGCCGCCGAACCAGGGCAGCGGCACGACGGCGCCGAACAACACGACGTTCCGCCTGGCCTCCGACGAGGGCGACGCGATGCGCGACCCGGACGGCCTGCCGCTGCAGGTCGTGATGAACTTCAACCAGTCGCTGCGCGGGCTCGCCGTCGGCGCGACGGTCGACTTCCGCGGCATCGTGCTCGGCGAAGTAACGAACATCGGCATCGACTACGATCCGAAGACGAAGAACTTCACGATGCCGGTGACGATGAACGTGTATCCGGAGCGCCTCGGCCGCCGCTTCCGCGAAACGATCGAGAGCAAGGGCGAACCGGCCCGCCGCGAGATCGTCGAGCGGCTCGTCCAGCACGGGCTGCGCGGCCAGCTGCGCACCGGCAACCTGCTGACGAGCCAGCTTTACGTCGCGCTCGACTTCTTCCCGAAGGCGCCGGCCGTGAAGATCGACACGGCGCGCCAGCCGCTCGAGCTGCCGACCGTGCCGAACACGCTCGACGAACTGCAGCTGCAGGTCGCCGACATCGCGAAGAAGCTCGACAAGGTGCCGTTCGACCAGATCGGCGCGAACCTGAACAGCGCGCTGTCGAACGCCGACAAGCTGTTCAAGCAGCTCGACACGCAGGTCGCGCCGGAAGCGCGCGACACGCTGTCGGCCGCGAAGCAGACCTTCTCGACCGCCGAAGCGACGCTGCAGCAGGATTCGCCGCTGCAGTCCGACGTGCGCGGCGCGCTGAAGGAGCTCACGCGCACGCTGCAGTCGCTGAACGCGCTCGCCGATTATCTGGAGCGTCACCCCGAATCGCTGCTCAAGGGCAAGCCAGGAGATAAACAATGACGACACGCGTGAACGGTTTCGCGAGCGGCGCGGCGGTGGCCTTCGCCGCACTCGCGCTCGCCGCGTGCAGCTCGCCGCCCGCGCGGTTCTACACGCTCAGCCCGGCCGACGCCGCGGCCCCGGTGCGCACCGCGCCGGCCAACCCGGCGTTCCTGATCGAGGTGCCGTCCGTCGGCGTGCCCGAGCAGGTCGCGAAGAACCAGCTGGTCGTGCAGAAGAACGCCGCGCAGGTCGACGTGCTCGAGCAGGAACGCTGGGCGTCGCCGCCCGCCGACGAGATCCGCCGCGCGCTGTCGGACGATCTCGCCGCGCAGCTCGGCACGATCGACGTCGCGAATTCCGCGTACCCGCCCGGCGTGCCCGTGTATCGCGTCAGCGTGAACGTGCAGCGCTTCGAGTCGTGGCCCGGCAAGCGCGCAGCGGTCGACGCCGTGTGGAGCGTGCGCCCGCTCGGCACGCAGGCCGTGATGACCTGCCGTACGAGTGTCGCTGAACCGGTCGCCGACGGCTACGACGCGCTCGTCGCCGGCCACCGGCGCGCGCTCGACGTGATCGCCACGCAGGCCGCGGCCGGCGTGCGCGCGATGGCCGCAAGCCGCGGCACGGCGCCTTCGGCCGGCAGCAAGACGGCCGCCGCGCCGGTCGTGCCGTGCCCGGCCGTCCCGACGTCCGGCGGCGACGCCGGCGCGACGGGCAAGTCCGGCGGCGCATGAGCCGGCAGCGCTGACGGACGTCCGAAGAACCGTTCGCCGGTGCGGCTTCGTCCGACGCGGCGCGTCTGCCGGCAGCCGCTTGCATGACGCTACCGCAGCCGATCGCACAGCGCGCCTTCATCGGCCGAACGGCGACTTTGCATTGTTTGTCAAAGTCGGCCGGAACCGGCACCATGCAACGCGGTCGGCTTGCGTTTTCCGGCCCGATTGACGATCCTACGCACTTTCAGGCTCGCGCCGCTCGTCGTGCGCGCGAGCCGGCGGCACCGGGCCGCATTCGGCCCGACTGCCGTGCCTCCCCGCGCCCGGACGCGATCGGCGTGCACCGCAGCGGGGCAGCCGTACCGCGGGTCGCCGCGCATCGTCCGGCAACCGGCCCCGTCTCACCCGTTCTCCCCGGCGCCGTGCCGCATTCCCGGCCGGCATCCCGAACCCGCCCGTCCAGGGCTTTCGCTATTCCGTTTATGTTTCGTTCCCTGACGACCCTGATCAAGAAGTGGCGCGCGTCGCGCAATGCCGGCCACCAGCTCGATGCGCTGCTCGCGCACGCCGACGCCGATGCGTCATACGCCGAGCGCAGCGAATGGCTGATCGAGCTCGCGCACTGGCTGCGCCGCAACGGCACGATGCAGGACGCGCCGGCCGAGCGCGACGCCGACGCACGCGCGTATCCGGCCCATGCGCGGCTGCGCTACCTGTTCCACGTGCTCGATCGCAACCCCGCATGGAAATCGCATGCCGCGCGCATCCTGCGCGGCATCCTGCGCGAGTGCGACGGCATCTCGCTGCTGTGCGACGCCGGCATGCCCGTGCACTCGGGCTTCTTCGGCGCGCTGTTCGAGCGGATCGACTCGTCGCTGATCCCGCCCGCGCCGAACCGCCGCGAACTGTCGGCGCTGTTCACGCTGATGTTCCCGGCACCCGGGGACGCGCAATGGATCGACGCGCTGCCCGACGACCTGCTCGCGCGCCTCGCCGAGCTGTTCTCGTTCGACGTCACCGACGAAGAGCGCCACGAGCCCGGCTCGTTCTCGCGCGATCTGCTGGCCGCGCTGCACAACCTGACCTGCCAGATCAGCTCGACCGGCCTGTCCCAGACGGTGCGCAGCCGGCTGTCCGACGACGATGCGCGCCAGCCGCTCGAAACGCAGCCGTTCTATCGCCTCACACGCGCGATGCTCGCGGTCGAGACCGCACACGCGGCCGTCGAGGACGGCGGCGACCCGAGCAAGCTGCTGCACGAGGTGAACTACCTGCGCGTGCTGCTCGACGAATGCCGGATCGCGGTCGACAACGTGTTCTCGCACCTGTACCGCAACGGCGTGTCGGTCGACATCGTGTTCCAGGTCGAACGGATGCGCATGCGCATCCTGCGCGCCGAAACGCTGCTGAACGCGTGGATGGCACGCGACGACCTGCACGGGATGGCACGCCTGACGGCCGAGCTGGTCGACGCGAACCAGAACAGCCAGAGC
The DNA here is from genome assembly GCF_058781685.1 of Burkholderia sp. FW306-1C-G01B. NCBI lineage: Bacteria > Pseudomonadati > Pseudomonadota > Betaproteobacteria > Burkholderiales > Burkholderiaceae > Burkholderia > Burkholderia sp. FW306-1C-G01B. The sequence continues at coordinate 168,600 of NZ_JBYSWZ010000013.1, read as the reverse complement.
GTCACGCACCTCGTGCGCAGCAACTTCTCGCTGTTCGCGCGCAAGCTCGTCGAGACCAACGCGGACACCGGCGAGCACTACATCTCGCGCGGCCGCGCCGAGTACCTGAAGATGCTGCGGATGGCCGCCGGCGGCGGCCTCGTCACGGTCGTGACCGTGTGCGTGAAGTTCGCGATCACGGGCGCGCACCTGCAGTCGATGCTCGAAGGGCTGCTCGCGGGCATCAACTACGCGGCCAGCTTCATGCTGATGCACTTCCTGCACTTCACGCTCGCGACCAAGCAGCCCGCGATGACCGCGCCGACGCTCGCGCGCGAACTCGACGACACCGGCCACGACGAAGGCGTGAAGACATTCGTGGCGTCGGTGATCGCGCTGATCCGCACGCAGGCGGCCGCGATTTCCGGCAACGTGCTCGTCGTGCTGCCCGTGTGCCTGCTCGTGCAACTGTTCGCGGGCAACGTGCTGCACGCGAACCTGATCTCGCCGGAGAAGGCGCATGCGACGCTGCACTCGTTCTCGCTGCTCGGCCCGACGCCGCTCTACGCGGCGCTGACGGGCGTGCTGCTGTGGGCGTCGAGCCTGCTCGCGGGCTGGGCCGACAACTGGTTCGTGCTGCACCGGGTCGGCGACGCGCTCACCTACAACCGCCGGCTGCGCCTGACGCTCGGCGCGGCCGGCGCAGCAAAGCTCGCGCACTTCTGCCGGTCGAACGTCGCGGGCGTGGTCGCGAACGTCGGCCTCGGCCTGATGCTCGGCCTCGTTCCGGCGATCGTCACCGTGTTCATGTTCCCGTTCGAGGTGCGGCACGTGACGCTGTCGGCCGGCTCGATCGGGATCGCGCTCGGCGTGCTGGGCAAGGGTGCGCTCGGGACGCCCGAGCTGTGGTGGGCCGGCGCCGGCGTGCTCAGCATGGCGATCCTCAACGTGCTCGTGAGCTTCGCGCTCGCGTTCACGATGGCCGTGCGCTCGCGCAGCCTGCGCCCGACCAAGGTGCGCGCGCTCGTCGCCGCGATCGTCCGCACGGTGCTGTCGAATCCGCTCGCGCTGTTCTGGCCGGCCGGCAGCCAGGCCGCGCGCACCGGCCAGCCGGGCGCGCACTGAACCCGAGGCGGCGCGGCGGTGCTCGGCCGGGCGCCGCTGCGCCGGGCCTCCCCGCGCGAACGCGGCCGTCGCGCCTGCGTCGCCGCGCCGAAACGCCGGCCCCGGTCGCCCGCGCCGCGTACAATGGTGGACTTTTGCACGTCCTCACCCGCCTTATGTCCTCGCCCACCCTGTACGAATTCTTCGCCCCCTGCCCGCGCGGCCTCGAAGCGGCGCTTGCCGCCGAGCTGGCCGAAATCGCCGGCCGCCACCTGAGCGGCGCGCCGTTCACCGCGGGCGCGCAGGTGCCGGGCGGCGTCCATTTCAGCGGCGGCTGGGCCGCCGGCATGGCCGCGAACCTCCATTCGCGGATCGCGAGCCGGATCCTGCTGAAGATCGCGCACCGCGCGTACCGCAACGAGCAGGATGTCTATGCACTCGCGCTCGAGCAGCCATGGGAGCGCTGGTTCGCGGCGACGCAGACGCTGCGCGTCGACATCACCGCGATCAAGTCGCCGCTGAAAAGCCTCGAATTCGCGACGTTGCGCGTGAAGGACGCGATCTGCGACCGGATGCGCGACAAGACCGGCGCCCGCCCGAGCATCGACACGGGTGCGCCGGACGTGCGCGTGTTCGCGTTCCTGACGGCCAACGAGTGCACGCTGTACCTCGACACGTCGGGCGAGCCGCTGTTCAAGCGCGGCTGGCGCCTCGACAAGGGCGCGGCGCCGCTGCGCGAGAACCTCGCGGCCGGCATCCTGCGCCTGACGGGCTGGACGCCCGGCACGCCGCTGTACGACCCGATGTGCGGCAGCGGCACGTTCCTCGCGGAAGCCGCGCAGATCGCGCTCGGCGTGGCGCCGGGCGTCGAACGCCGGTTCGGCTTCGAAAAGCTCAAGCAGTACGACATCACCGCGTGGCAGGGGCTGAAGGTCCCGGCGCTGGACGCGAAGCGCGCGGCGCGCGGCAAGCGCGGCGATGCGCTCGGCGTGTACGGCAGCGACATTTCCGGCGACATGCTCGAGAAGGCGCGCGCGAACCTCGAGCGCGCGGGCGTGCCGTCGGTGTGGCTCAAGCAGGTCGACGCACGCGGGATGACGCCGCCGTGCGACGGGCCGGGCATCATCCTCGCGAACCCGCCGTACGGCGAGCGGATCGAGGTGCGCGGCCGCAGTGCGCGCGGCGAAGTGCGCGAGACGGGCCGCAACCGCGGCAACGACGACGCGTTCCGCCGCACGCATACCGACGCGCCGGACAGCGAGTTCTTCAACGCGCTCGGCGATGCGCTGAAACAGCGCTTCACGGGCTGGCAGGCGTTCCTGCTGACGTCCGACCGTTCGCTGCCGGGCCAGTTGCGGCTGCGCGAATCGGCGAAGACGCCGCTGTTCAACGGCGCGCTCGAATGCCGGCTGTTCCGCTTCGACCTGATCGCCGGCAGCGTGAAGGCGCGCCCGGCCGCGCCGGAAGGCGACGCGTAAGCGACACCATTGCGCGGGGCCGCCATCGCGGCGCCCGCGCGCTCCTCCCGCCGGCGCGCGTCAGTGCTTCGACTTCGACCAGCGCCCCATCGTGAACGGCAGTGCGTGCCCCGTCTCGAGCAGCGTCTTCAGGCTCGACAGCACGACCGGCCACCCGCCGCGAATCCCGCGATCCATCTCCGAACCGGCCACGAGCCCGTCGTGCGTGACGGTCAGCTTCACGACGCCCTCGTGCGGCTCGACGAGATAGGTCACGCGCGATTCCTCGCCGTCTCCCGACGGCGTACGCCACGTGACGACCAGCCGGTGCGGTGGATCGTTCTCGACCACTTCGCCGACGATGTCGACCCGCGACGGATCGTCGTAGTCCTGATGTTCCCATCGCGAGCCCGGCCGCCAGTCGGGCGACGCGTTGCGATGCCGTACCCAGTAGTCCTTCGTCAGCTCGGCGTTGGTCAGCGCGTCGAACACGCGCTCGGGCGTCGCCGCGATGAAGGTCACGTACACAAAGGCGGGATTACCCATCGTCGTCTCCTGTGCCGCGGGCCGCTTCCAGCCCGCGCTTGAGATCCGCCAGCGCCTGCAGGCGCTGACGCTCGAACTTGCCGATCCAGCGTTCCGCGATGTCGTGGATCGGCACCGGATTCAGGTAATGCAGCTTCTCCCTGCCGCGCCATGCGGTCGCGACGAGGTTCGCGGCCTCGAGCAGCGCAAGATGCTTGCTCACGGCCTGCCGGCTCATCGCGAGTCCGTCGCACAGCCCGGACAGGGTCTGGCCGCTTTTCGCATGCAGCAGGTCGAGCAACTGACGGCGCGTGGCATCGGCCAGCGCCTTGAAAACGAGATCCATGCCGCTCCCGGGTCGATGGTCTTATTATGCAACCAAATAGTTGCATGTCAAGGATGACAACTCTACTGACAATACGGTGTCAGCAGGCCGCGATCACACTGCAATCCCGGCGCAATGCAACGCTGGTTTCCACACAGAACCCGAATAACAACGCAACAAGGAGTTCGTCATGACGTCCGCAACTGCCACCGCAACCCTGGAACGCGCAATCGCTTGGTTCGACATTCCGTCCCTCGATTTCGACCGCGCGATCCGCTTTTATGAAACCGTGCTGCAAACCACGCTGCAGCGCGAAGTCATCGGCGGCGTGCCGATGGCGATGTTCGATCACGAGGCGTCGAGCACGGGCGGCAGCATCGTGTTCGATCCGCAGCAGATGAAGCCGAGCGCGAACGGCGTGCTCGTCTACCTGAACGCCGGCGACTCGGTCGTCGCGGCGCTCGAGCGCGCGAAGCGCGCGGGCGGCGTCGTGCAGGGCTCGGTCGTCGAGCTGCCGAACAACTACGGCTACATCGGCTACCTGATCGATACCGAAGGCAACCGCGTCGGCCTGCACGCGCCGAAATGCCATTGAGCGCATCGGCCATCGGGGCGGTGCGGCGCTATCATCGCGAAGTCCCCTTAGCCGTTGGAATCGAGGTGCTGCCATGACACGCCGTGCCGACCGCCTGTTCCAGATCGCCGAGCTGTTGCGCGGGCGCCGTCTCACGACCGCGCAGCAGCTTGCCGACTGGCTGTCGGTGTCGCCGCGCACGGTCTATCGCGACGTGCGCGACCTGCAACTGTCAGGGGTGCCGATCGAAGGCGAAGCCGGCATCGGCTACCGGCTGAACCGCAACGCAAGCCTGCCGCCGCTCACGTTCACGGCCGAGGAGCTCGCGGCGCTCGCCACCGGCGCGCGCATGCTCGAGACCTGGGGCGGTGCGCGCTTCGCGAGCGGCGCCCGCTCGGCGCTTGCGAAGATCGCGTCGGCGATGCCGGCCGACAAGCGCACGGCGCTCGACCGCCTGCCCGTGTTCGCGCCGTCGTTCCACATCGACGAGACGTTTTGCGCGAAGGTCGACGCGATCCACCAGGCCATCGACACGCGCCACATCGTCAGCTTCGGCTACCGCGACCGGCTCGGCGCGCATTCGCAACGCCGCGTGTGGCCGCTCGGGCTCGTCTACTGGGGCGGGCGCTGGACGATCGGCGCGTGGTGCGAGCTGCGCGACGATTTCCGCACCTTCGATATCGCGCGGATGGGCGACATCACCGTGCACGAGCAGTTTCCGGACATGGAAGGACGGCGGATCGCCGACTACATGCGGATCGCGGAAGCGCCGATGCGCTGATGCGCCGATGCGCCGATGCGATCCGGCGATCGTGCGCGTGCGCGACGCGATCTCCGCGTGCATCGCGAACCTCGTCGCGCCCATGAAAAAGACCCGGCCGGCTTGCGCCGGTCGGGCCTGTCCGGGCGGACCGCCCCTGCATTGAAGCAGGCGCCCGCGTTGCCGGTGCGTACGCTACTCGACGGCCTTCACCATGTCCTCGATGACCTTCTTCGCATCGCCGAAGACCATCATCGTCTTGTCCATGTAGAAGAGATCGTTGTCGAGGCCCGCGTAGCCAGCCGCCATCGAACGCTTGTTGACGATCACCGTGCGCGCCTTGTACGCCTCGATGATCGGCATCCCCGCGATCGGCGATTTCGGATCGTTCTTCGCGGCCGGGTTCACGACGTCGTTCGCACCGAGCACCAGCACCACGTCGGCCTGACCCAACTCGCCGTTGATGTCCTCCATCTCGAACACGATGTCGTACGGCACTTCCGCTTCCGCGAGCAGCACGTTCATGTGCCCCGGCATCCGCCCGGCAACCGGATGGATCGCATAGCGCACGTCGACGCCCTTCTCGATCAGCTTGTCGGTCAGCTCCTTCAGCGCGTGCTGCGCGCGGGCGACGGCCAGCCCGTAGCCCGGCACGATCACGATCGATTCCGCGTTGCCGAGCATGAACGACGCATCCTCGGCCGAGCCCGACTTCACCGGCCGCTGCTCCTGCGCGCCCGCCGCGCCGCCGGCGGCCGCCTCGCCGCCGAAGCCGCCGAGGATCACGTTGAAGAACGAACGGTTCATCGCGTGGCACATGATGTACGACAGGATCGCGCCCGACGAGCCGACCAGCGAGCCGGCGATGATCAGCATCGCGTTGTTCAGCGAGAAGCCGATGCCGGCCGCGGCCCACCCCGAGTACGAGTTCAGCATCGACACGACCACCGGCATGTCCGCGCCGCCGATCGGGATGATGATCAGCACGCCGAGCACGAACGCGATCGCCGTCATGATGATGAACGGCAGCCACGCCTGCGTGATGACGAACAGGATGCCGAAGCCGAGCATCGCGATCGCGAGCATCAGGTTGATCAGGTGCTGGCCCGCATACACGACCGGCGCGCCCTGGAACAGCCGGAACTTGTACTTGCCCGACAGCTTGCCGAACGCGATCACCGACCCGGAGAACGTGATCGCGCCGACGAACGTGCCGATGAACAGCTCGACGCGGTTGCCGTACGGGATGAAGTTCGACGCGACGGCGTCCTGCGGCACGAGCCCGAACGCTTCCGGCTCCGACACCACCGCATATGCGATGCACACGGCCGCGAGACCGATCAGCGAGTGCATCGCCGCGACGAGCTCCGGCATCTTCGTCATCTCGACGCGCGCGGCGACGAACGCACCGACACCGCCGCCGACGACCAGCGCGCCGAGCACCAGCGCAATGCCGAGCGGCAGGTTCGCGCCGAGCCAGGCCGCCTGCTTGACGATCAGCGCGACCGTCGTGAGGATCGCGATGGCCATCCCGACCATCCCGAACAGGTTGCCGCGCCGCGCGCTCTTCGGGTTCGACAGGCCCTTCAGCGCCTGGATGAAGCACACCGATGCGACGAGGTACAGCAGGGTAACGACGTTCATGCTCATCGCGCGCCCTCCTTGCCGCCCTCGACACGCTTGGGCTCCTTCTTGCGGAACATCTCGAGCATTCGCCTCGTCACGAGAAAGCCGCCGAACACGTTGACGGCCGCGAGCGCGACCGCGAGCGTGCCGAAGAACTTGCCGGTCACGCCGACGGTGAGCGCCGCCGCGAGCATCGCGCCGACGATCACGATCGCCGAGATCGCGTTGGTGACGGCCATCAGCGGCGTATGCAGCGCCGGCGTGACGTTCCAGACGACGTGGTAGCCGACGTACACCGCCAGCACGAAGATGATCACGTTGATCACCGTGTGATTGATGACTTCCATGGTCTCCCCCGTTATTTGCGCGTGACTTCACCGTCGCGGCACAGCAGCGTCGCGGCGACGATGTCGTCGGTCAGGTCGATGTTCAGCGTGCCTTCCTTCGTGACGATCAGCTTCATGAAGTCGAGCAGGTTGCGCGCGTACAGCGCCGACGCGTCCGACGCGACCATCGATGCAAGATTCGTGTAGCCGGCGATCGTCACGCCGTTGTGCACGATCACCTGGTCGGCGACCGTCAGCGGACAGTTGCCGCTCTTCCTGCCGTCGAATTCCGGGCCGCGGCCGGCCGCGAGATCGACCAGCACCGAGCCCGGCTTCATCGACTGCGCGGTTTCGACCGAGATCAGCGTCGGCGCCGGGCGCCCGGGAATCAGCGCGGTGGTGATCACGATGTCGGCCTGCTTCGCACGCTCGTGCACGAGCGCGGCCTGGCGGCCGAGCCACGATGGCGGCATCGGGCGCGCATAACCGCCGACACCCTGCGCGGCCTCGCGCTCTTCGTCGGTTTCGAACGGGACGTCGAGGAATTTCGCGCCGAGCGACTCGATCTGCTCCTTCACGGCCGGCCGCACGTCGGAAGCCTCGATCACGGCGCCCAGCCGCTTCGCGGTCGCGATCGCCTGCAAGCCAGCGACGCCCGCGCCGAGAATCAGCACGCGCGCGGCCTTCACGGTGCCTGCGGCCGTCATCAGCATCGGGAAGAAGCGCGGATACAGCGCCGCGGCGACGAGCACGGCCTTGTAGCCCGCGATATTCGCCTGCGACGACAGCACGTCGAGACTCTGCGCGCGCGTCGTGCGCGGCGCGGCTTCGAGCGCGAAGCCCGTCACGCCGGCCGCGGCCAGTTTCGCCGCCTGCTCGCCGTTGAAAGGCTCGAGCATGCCGACCAGCACGGAGCCGCGCTTCAGCGAAGGCAGTTCCGCGTCGGTGGGCGCCTGGACCTTCAACACGATGTCGGCATCAAAAGCAGCCGACTGGTCGGTCAATTCGGCACCGGCGGCCGCATAGGCTTGGTCGGGATAACTGGCTGCGACGCCGGCCCCTTTCGCGATACTGACGCGATGGCCGGCAGCCGCGTATTTCTTCACGGTTTCCGGCGTCGCGGCCACACGCGCCTCGTTCGCCCGCGTTTCAGCAGGCACTCCAATATGCATCGTCAGTTCCTCCAGTCATTGTCAGTATTTCTTTTCTTGCGATTTTTACTGCACAACGAGCCGGACAGGCTGACTTACCGGCTCACGGGCAACGGCGTTCACGCTGCACTTTAACCGAAAGCGACGGTCGCGCCAGTACATTCCGCACGATCGTGCGCGAATGCGACATTCACTCGACTCGCAGCGCCACGCATCGGCAGGACGGCCGGTTTGCGAGGGTCGGATTCGCCTATCGTCAGATCAGACGCCGGGCAGCGTTCGGGCGCAACCGGTAAAATGCCGAACCATGAAACCCGAAATCTGGACCCCGCATGTGACGGTCGCCGCGCTCGTCGAGCACGCCGGCCGCTTTCTCGTGATCGAGGAAGAAACCTCGACGGGCCTGCGCATCAACCAGCCGGCCGGCCATCTCGAAGCAGGCGAAACGCTGGCCGACGCCGTGATCCGCGAGACGCTCGAGGAAACCGCGCACCCGTTCACGCCCGACGCGCTCGTCGGCGTCTATCTCGCGCACTACGACCGCCCCGGCACCGCCGGCGCGACCTACCTGCGCTTCACGTTCTGCGGCACGGCCGGCGAGCCGGTCGCGGGCCACGTGCTCGACGACGGCATCGTCCGCACGCTGTGGATGACGGCCGACGAACTGCGTGCATGCAGCGAGCGCCACCGCTCGCCCGCGGTGATGCGATGCGTCGACGACTATCTCGCCGGGCGGCGCATTCCGCTCGATTTCGTGCACACGCATTCGGTCGCGCCGCGCCCCGAAGCATTCGAACGTCAGGCGGTCAACAAATGAGCAAGCGCCGTGTAGTGGTGGGCATGTCGGGCGGCGTCGATTCGTCGGTGACCGCGTGGCTGCTGAAGGAACAGGGCTACGACGTGGTCGGCCTGTTCATGAAGAACTGGGAAGACGACGACGACGGCGAATACTGCTCGACGCGCCAGGACTGGATCGACGTCGTGTCGGTGGCCGACCTGATCGGCATCGACGTGGAAGCCGTCAACTTCGCGGCGGAGTACAAGGACCGCGTGTTCGCCGAGTTCCTGCGCGAATACTCGGCCGGCCGCACGCCGAACCCCGACGTGCTGTGCAACGCCGAGATCAAGTTCAAGGCGTTCCTCGATCACGCGATGTCGCTCGACGCCGAAATGATCGCGACCGGCCACTACGCGCGCGTGCGCGAGCGCGACGGGCGCTTCGAACTGCTGAAGGCGTTCGATCATACGAAAGACCAGTCGTACTTCCTGCACCGGCTGAACCAGGCGCAACTGTCGAAGACGATGTTCCCGCTCGGCGAGATCCCGAAGACCAAGGTGCGCGAGATCGCCGCGCAGATCGGGCTGCCCAACGCGAAGAAGAAGGATTCGACCGGCATCTGCTTCATCGGCGAACGGCCGTTCCGCGATTTCCTGAACCGCTACCTTCCGACGAAACCGGGCCCGATGAAGACGCCCGACGGCAAGGTCGTCGGCGAGCACATCGGCCTCGCGTTCTACACGTTCGGCCAGCGCAAGGGCATCGGCCTCGGCGGCAGCAAGAGCGGCAGCGGCGAGCCGTGGTTCGTCGCCGCGAAGGACATCGCGTCGAACACGCTGTATGTCGTGCAGGGCCACGATCATCCGTGGCTGCTGTCGCGGCAGCTCGTCGCCGGCAACGTGAGCTGGGTCGCCGGCGAGCCGCCGGCGGAAGGCTTCGCGTGCGGCGCGAAGACGCGCTACCGGCAGGCCGATGCCGCGTGCACGTTCGCGCATGCCGGCGGCGAGCGCTTCTCGCTCGCGTTCGACGCCGAGCAGTGGGCCGTCACGCCCGGCCAGTCGGCCGTGCTGTACGACGGCGAGATCTGTCTCGGCGGCGGCATCATCGAGTTCGCGGCAACCGGCCAGCCCGGCCAGGCCGCAGCCGCGGAAGGCCACGCACCGGCGCTCGCCGAAGCACGCTGACACCTATTCGGTTTAGACTTGCGGCACGCCGCGCCCGGCGGAACACGATTCCGCCGCGGTCGGCGTGCCGCCGCGCAGCGCACGCATGGCGGCATTTCAAGATTCTTACGGAGTCCCCATGCTTTCACGACGCTATCTGGCGATGTGGTGTGCCGTCCTGCTGCTCGCCGCGACGGCCGCGCTCGCGTCGATCCACGCACTCTCCTGGCTGTGGATCCTGATCCCCGCCGCCCTCGTCGCGCTCGGCCTGTACGACCTGAAGCAGGACCGTCACGCGATCCTGCGCAACTACCCGCTCTGGGGCCATTTCCGCTTCCTGTTCGAGTTCATCCGCCCCGAGATCCGCCAGTACTTCGTCGAGGACGACACCGACGAGAAACCGTTCTCGCGCGCGCAGCGCAGCCTCGTCTACCAGCGCGCGAAGAACGTCGCCGACAATCGCCCGTACGGCACCGAGCTGAACGTGAAGGCCGTCGCGCACGAATGGATCAGCCACTCGCTCGCGCCGACCAAGCTGCCGAACCACGATTTCCGCATCCGCGTCGGCGCGAATCGCGCGCAACCGTACGACATCTCGATCTTCAACATCTCGGCAATGAGCTTCGGCTCGCTGTCCGCGAACGCGATCCGCTCGCTGAACCTCGGCGCGAAGAAAGGCGGTTTCGCGCACGACACTGGCGAAGGCTCGCTGTCGAAGTACCACCGCGAGAACGGCGGCGACATCATCTGGGAAATCGCGTCGGGCTACTTCGGCTGCCGCAACGACGACGGCACGTTCAACCCCGACAAGTTCGCGAAGCAGGCCGCCGATCCGCAGGTCAAGATGATCGAGGTGAAGCTGTCGCAGGGCGCGAAGCCCGGCCACGGCGGCGTGCTGCCGGCCGCGAAGATCACGCCGGAGATCGCCGAGACGCGCGGCGTGCCGATGGGCAAGGACTGCATCTCGCCCGCGACGCACTCCGAATTCTCGACGCCGCGCGGGCTGCTCGAATTCGTCGAACGGCTGCGCACGCTGTCGGGCGGCAAGCCGACCGGCTTCAAGCTGTGCGTCGGCCATCCGTGGGAATTCTTCGGGATCGCGAAGGCGATGGTCGAGACCGGCATCGTGCCGGACTTCATCGTCGTCGACGGCGCGGAAGGCGGCACGGGCGCGGCGCCGCTCGAATTCACCGACCACGTCGGCGTACCGCTGCAGGAAGGGCTGCTGCTCGTGCACAACACGCTCGTCGGGATCGGCGTGCGCGACCGCGTGAAGATCGGCGCGAGCGGCAAGATCATCACCGCGTTCGACGTCGCGCGCACGCTCGCGATCGGCGCGGACTGGGTGAACTCGGCGCGCGGCTTCATGTTCGCGGTCGGCTGCATCCAGGCGCAGACCTGCCACACGGGCCGCTGCCCGACCGGCGTCGCGACGCAGGACCCGGTGCGCCAGCGCGCGCTCGTCGTGCCCGACAAGGCCGACCGCGTGTACAACTTCCACCGCAATACGCTGCACGCGCTGCAGGAACTCGTGCAGGCGGCCGGCCTCGCGCATCCGTCCGAGCTGCGCGCGCATCACATCGTGCAGCGCATCGCGCCGCACGAGGTCCGGCTGATGTCGCAGTTGCTGAAATACCTGAAGCCCGGCGCGCTGCTCGACGGCAACCATTGCGGCTTCTCGCTGTACGACAAGTGGTGGCCGATTGCGCGCAGCGATTCGTTCACGCTCGGCGAGACCGTCTACGCGTCGATCGAGTGACGCTCGCAACCGCCCCGCTCCGGGCGGCCCGGCAAAAAGAAAAGCGCCCCGCGGGGCGCTTTTCTTTCGTCTGCCGAATGTGTGACTGCGTGGCCGGCAGCGGCTCAGTTCTGCGGCAGCGTGTCGGCGAACGACTGCCGCTGCAGCAGCTTCACGAAGTGCTTGTCGAGGTTCGGGTGGCGATCGCGCCAGTTGACCTCGGGCATCCGGAAGTCGAGATAACCGAGCGCGCAGCCGAGCGCGATGTCGGCGAGCGAGTAATGATTACCGACGCACCACGTCTTGCCGCCAAGACCCTGTGACATCGCAACGAGCGCATCGTCGATCTTGCGCTGCTGGCGCGCGATCCAGCTCGCGCTGCGCTGCGCCTCGTCGCGCATCGTGTGTTCGAGACGAATCGCGACCGCCGCGTCGAGCACGCCGTCGCCCAGCGCTTCCCAGCAGCGCACTTCGACGCGCTCGCGACCCGACGGCGGAATCAGCTTGCCGACCGGCGACAGCGTATCGACGTATTCGCAGATCACGCGGGAATCGAACACCGCGGCACCATCTTCCATCACGAGGCACGGGACCTTGCCGAGCGGATTCGATGCATGAATATCCGTCTCCGGCGCCCACACGTTCTCGAGCTCCAGCTTGTAGTCGATCTTCTTTTCAGCGAGCACGATCCGCGCCTTTCGGACGTACGGGCTGCTGAGCGAACCGATTAATTTCATCATCTGCCTTTTTAAGGGAACCGCCGAGAGTATACGTTGTCGCCGATCATAACCGGCCAGCGGCGCGCGGTAGAAAATCGCCCGGCCGGCCTGTGGATGGTTTGCAACAGCCGCCGTAGCGGTCCTTCCGGCGCGGCTTCCCGCCCCTCTCTCACGCGCCGCGTCCGCCGGCGCTACAATCGCACGATGAATGCGCCCCACGATACCGCCATCGCCGTCGACGTCTACCGCCAGCGCCGTGAACGCGTGCTTGCCGCACTGCGCGCCGCCGGCGGCGGCGTCGCCATCGTCCCCACCGCGCCGGAACTGCTGCGCAACCGCGATACGGCCTACCCGTACCGGTACGACAGCTACTTCCACTACCTGACGGGCTTCACCGAACCGGATGCCGTGCTCGTGCTGAACGCGGCCGCGCCGCACGGCGCGCCGGAGTCGATCCTGTTCTGCCGCGGCAAGAACGTCGACCGCGAGATCTGGGAAGGCTTCCACTACGGGCCCGAAGCCGCGCGCGATGCGTTCGGCTTCGACGCGGCGTTCGCGGTCGACGTGATCGACACCGAGATGCCGCGCCTGCTCGCCGATGCGGGCACCGTGCACTACCGGTTCGGCGCGTCGGCCGACTTCGACCGGCAGCTCGCGGGCTGGCTCGACGCGGTGCGCGCGCAGGCGCGCTCGGGCGTCGCCGCGCCGGACGCGATGCTCGACCTCACGCCGCTCGTCGACGACATGCGGCTCGTGAAGGACGAACACGAACTCGCGATCATGATGCGCGCCGCGCACATCTCCGCGCTCGCGCACCGCCGCGCGATGCAGGCGTGCCGCCCCGGCATCCGCGAATACGAACTCGAGGCCGAGCTGCTGTATACGTTCCGCAAGCACGGCGCGCAGGCGCCTGCGTACGGCTCGATCGTCGCGGCCGGCGCGAACGCGTGCGTGCTGCACTACCCGGCCGGCAACGCGGCCGCGCAGGACGGCGACCTGATCCTGATCGACGCCGCCTGCGAACTCGACGGCTACGCATCGGACATCACGCGCACGTTCCCGGCCAACGGGCGCTTCTCGCCCGCGCAGCGCGCGCTATACGACATCGTGCTCGCCGCGCAGCAGGCCGCGATCGATGCGACGCGCGCGGGCGTGCCGTTCGAGGCGCCGCACGATGCGGCCGTGCGCGTGCTCGCGCAGGGGCTGCTGGATACCGGCATCATCCCGAAAGCACGCTTCTCGAACGTCGACGACGTGATCGCCGAGCGCGCGTACACGCGCTTCTACATGCACCGCACGGGCCACTGGATCGGCATGGACGTGCATGACTGCGGCGACTACCGCGAGCGGCTCGCCGAGCGCGACGGCAACGGCGCGCTGCCGTGGCGCACGCTGAAGCCCGGCATGACGCTGACGGTCGAGCCCGGCCTGTATGTGCGCGCAGCCGACGACGTGCCGCCCGAGTACTGGAACATCGGCATCCGCATCGAGGACGACGCAATCGTGCGCGAGCACGGCTGCGAGCTGATCACGCGCGGCGTGCCTGTCGACGCCGCCGAGATCGAAGCGCTGATGCGCGCGGGCGCATGACCGGCCGCTGCCGACCGTTACCTCCGTTTCACGAATCAAGATGACGACCGCTTCCTCCCCGGCCACACCGGATTACGACCTCGCCATCGTCGGCGCGGGCCCCGTCGGGCTCGCGCTCGCCGGCTGGCTCGCGCGCCGCAGCGCAACGCAGCACGCGTCGATCGCGCTGATCGATGCGCGCGAACCGGCCGCGAGCGCGAACGACCCGCGCGCGATCGCCGTCTCGCACGGCAGCCGCGTGCTGCTCGACACGCTCGCGTGGCCTGCCGACGCAACGCCGATCGAACATATCCACGTATCGCAGCGCGGCCATTTCGGCCGCACGCTGATCGACCGCGACGAGCACGACCTCGCCGCGCTCGGTTATGTCGTGCGCTACGGCTCGCTCGTGCAGGCGCTCGCGGGTGCCGTGCGCGGCACCCGCGTCGACTGGCTCACGTCGACCACCGCGCGCGCGCCGCAGCAGGACGCCGACGGCGTCACGCTGACGCTCGACGGCCCGCAGGGCGAGCGCACGCTGCGCGCGCGCATCGTCATCAACGCCGAAGGCGGGCTGTTCCACGAACAGCACGCCGACGCCGGCAAGCATCGCCGCGACTACGGGCAGACCGCGCTCGTCGGCACGGTCACGGTATCGGCGCCGCGCCCGAACGTCGCATGGGAACGCTTCACGCACGAAGGCCCGCTCGCGCTGCTGCCGCTCGGCGGGCCGCGCCAGGCCGACTACGCGCTCGTCTGGTGCTGCACGCCCGACGAAGCGGCACGCCGCGCGGCGCTGCCCGACGACGCGTTCCTGCGCGAGCTCGGCAGCGCGTTCGGCGAACGCATGGGCCAGTTCGTCGCGATCGCGGGCCGCGCATCGTTCCCGCTCGGGCTGAACGCCGCGCAAACGCTCGTCAGCGGCCGCGTCGCGATCGTCGGCAATGCCGCGCAAACCCTGCACCCCGTCGCGGGCCAGGGGCTCAACCTCGGGCTGCGCGACGCGCATACGCTCGTCGACGCGCTGTCCGCGCAGCGCTTCGATGCGACCGCACTTGCGACCTTCAACGCGCGCCGCGCGCTCGACCGGCGCTTCACGATCGGCGCGACCGACACGCTGGCGCGGCTGTTCACGATCGACACGGGCCCGCTCCCGCTGCTGCGCGGCGCCGCGCTCACCGCGCTCGAATTCGTGCCGCCGCTCAAGAAGGCGATCGCGCGCCAGATGATGTTCGGCCAGCGCAACTGACGCGCGGGCGCGCCACACAAACCGGGTCAAATCGGCGGGGCATGGGAATACGGTAAAATACGCGTTTTCCCTCCGCCCTTTTCATGCCCGCGCCGGTCGCGGGCGGTGCCATTGCGATGCCCGTTATCGGCTCTCACGTATTGCGTAACAACCTGTTCGTCGCCCCGATGGCCGGGGTGACGGATCGTCCGTTCCGCCAGCTGTGCAAGCGGCTGGGAGCCGGTTACGCCGTGTCCGAGATGGTCGCGTCCAATGCGCAGCTGTGGAAAAGCGCGAAGACGATGCGGCGCGCGAACCACGAAGGCGAAGTGGAGCCGATCGCGGTGCAGATCGCCGGCGCCGACCCGGCGATGATGGCCGAAGCGGCACGCTACAACGTCGATAACGGCGCGCAGATCATCGACATCAACATGGGCTGCCCGGCGAAAAAGGTCTGCAACGTCGCGGCCGGTTCCGCGCTGCTGCAGAACGAGCCGCTCGTGCAGCGGATCGTCGAGGCCGTCGTCGCGGCGGTCGGCACGGGGCCCGATGCGGTGCCCGTCACGCTGAAGATCCGCACCGGCTGGGATCGCGAGCACAAGAACGCGATCACGGTCGCGCGGCTGGCCGAAGCCGCCGGCATCTCGATGCTCACCGTGCACGGCCGCACGCGCGCCGACCTGTACCGCGGCGACGCCGAATACGACACCATCGCGGCCGTGAAGGCGGCCGTGCGAATTCCGGTCGTCGCAAACGGCGACATCACGTCGCCCGCAAAAGCGAAGGCCGTGCTCGACGCAACGGGCGCCGACGCATTGATGATCGGTCGTGCCGCGCAAGGACGGCCGTGGCTGTTCCGCGAAATCGATCATTTCCTGCAAACCGGCGAGCTGCTGCCCCCGCCGTTGATCGACGAGATCCAGCACGTGATGAACGAACACCTGGAAGACCACTACGCTTTCTATGGTGAATTCACGGGAGTCCGTACTGCGCGCAAGCACATCGGCTGGTACACTCGCGGCCTTTCCGGTGCCAACGGGTTCCGGCACAGGATGAACACGCTCGATTCCTCCCGCGAGCAGCTCGCCGCCGTCAATGCATTCTTCGAGGCGCAAAAGGCGCTGTCGGACCATCTCGTCTACGTCGATGACGAAGAGGAAAACGGCCAGGGCGAGTCGGACGACCATAACCAGTTAGCAGCATGAGCAAGCACAACATCGAACAATGTGTCCGCGAGAGCCTGGACGTGTATTTCCGGGATCTAGACGGCTCCAATCCGCACGACGTCTATGAAATGGTGATGTCCTGCGTCGAAAAGCCGATGCTCGAGGTCGTGCTCGTACAGGCAGGCGGCAACCAGTCGCTCGCCGCGGAGTACCTCGGCATCAATCGCAATACGCTGCGCAAGAAGCTGCAGCAGCACGGCCTGCTGTAGTCGGCCGTCCCGTCCCCGTTTCCCTGGCTATTGGTGGTTCCATCATGATCAAGCAAGCGCTCATTTCCGTTTCCGACAAGACCGGCATCGTCGACTTCGCGAAGTCGCTGTCCGACCTCGGCGTCAAGCTGCTGTCGACGGGCGGCACCGCGAAACTGCTCGCCGACGCGGGCCTGCCCGTTACCGAAGTGGCCGACTACACGGGCTTTCCGGAAATGCTCGATGGGCGCGTGAAGACGCTGCACCCGAAGGTGCACGGCGGCATCCTCGCGCGCCGCGACCTGCCCGAGCACATGCAGGCGCTGGAACAGCACGGCATCCCGACGATCGACCTGCTCGTCGTGAACCTGTATCCGTTCGTCGCGACGATCGCGAAGGACGACTGCACGCTCGCCGACGCGATCGAGAACATCGACATCGGCGGCCCGACGATGCTGCGCTCCGCTGCGAAGAACCACCGCGACGTGACGGTCGTCGTCGATCCGGCCGATTACGCGGTCGTGCTCGATGAAATGAAGGCGAACGGCAACACGGTCGGCTACCCGACCAACTTCCGCCTCGCGACGAAGGTGTTCGCGCATACCGCGCAATACGACGGCGCGATCACGAACTACCTGACGAGCCTGACCGACGAGCTGAAGCACGCGTCGCGCAATGCGTACCCGGCGACGCTGAACATGGCGTTCGACAAGGTGCAGGACCTGCGCTACGGCGAAAACCCGCACCAGAGCGCGGCGTTCTACCGCGATATCTCGACGCCGGCCGGCGCGCTCGCGAACTACCGCCAGCTGCAGGGCAAGGAACTGTCGTACAACAACATCGCGGATTCGGATGCGGCGTGGGAATGCGTGAAGACGTTCGACGCACCGGCCTGCGTGATCATCAAGCATGCGAACCCGTGCGGCGTCGCGGTCGGCAACGACTCGGCCGACGCGTACGCGAAGGCGTTCCAGACCGACCCGACCTCCGCGTTCGGCGGCATCATCGCGTTCAACCGCGAAGTCGACGAAGCGGCCGCGCAGGCTGTTGCGAAGCAGTTCGTCGAAGTGCTGATCGCGCCGTCGTTCTCCGACGCCGCGAAGCAGGTGTTCGCCGCGAAGCAGAACGTGCGCCTGCTCGAAATCGCATTGGGCGACGGCCATAACGCATTCGACCTGAAGCGCGTGGGCGGCGGCCTGCTCGTGCAGTCGCTCGATTCGAAGAACGTGCAGCCGCACGAGTTGCGCGTGGTGACGAAGCGCCACCCGACGCCGAAGGAAATGGACGACCTGCTGTTCGCGTGGCGAGTCGCGAAGTACGTGAAGTCGAACGCGATCGTGTTCTGCGGCAACGGCATGACGCTCGGCGTCGGCGCAGGCCAGATGAGCCGCGTCGATTCCGCGCGCATCGCGAGCATCAAGGCGCAGAACGCGGGCCTGACGCTGGCCGGTTCGGCCGTCGCGTCGGATGCGTTCTTCCCGTTCCGCGACGGCCTCGACGTCGTCGTGGCGGCCGGCGCGACCTGCGTGATCCAGCCGGGCGGCTCGGTGCGCGACGACGAAGTGATCGCGGCAGCCGACGAGCACAACATCGCGATGATCCTGACGGGCGTGCGCCACTTCCGTCACTGATCGCACGCGGCCCGCGCGGCCGTTGCACGAAAACCCGGCGGCGTCGCACCCGCCGGGTTTTTTATTGCGCGGCGCCGTCGCGCGACTGTGCGACCGGCTCGCCGCACCATTCGTTGTAGTATCGCTGCATCACGCCTCTCTCCTCACTCATGCGAATTCTCGGCATCGACCCCGGCCTGCGCGTCACCGGCTTCGGCGTCATCGACGTCAGCGGCCACCGGCTCGCCTATGTCACGAGCGGCGTGATCCGCACGCCGACGGCCGATCTGGCCACCCGGCTCGGCACGATCTTCCAGGGCGTGTCGACGATCGTGCGCGAACATGCGCCCGACCAGGCCGCGATCGAAAAGGTGTTCGTCAACGTGAACCCGCAGTCGACGCTGCTGCTCGGCCAGGCGCGCGGCGCCGCGATCTGCGGCCTCGTCGCGGGCGGGCTGCCGGTCGCCGAATACACGGCGCTGCAGCTCAAGCAGGCCGTAGTCGGCTACGGCCGCGCGACCAAGACGCAGATGCAGGAAATGGTCACGCGGCTACTCAACCTCTCCGGACAACCGGGCTCCGATGCGGCCGACGCGCTCGGCATGGCGATCTGCCATGCGCACGGCGGCAACACGCTCAGCACGCTCGGCGGCCTCGCACCGGCGCTCGCGAAGAAAGGGCTGCGCGTGCGGCGCGGGCGGCTGGTCGGCTGATGCCGGCGTGCGCCATCGCACGGCACGCCGGGCTGACCGTCTTGCCCGCGTGCGGCGCATACGCGACACGCATCGCCTCGGCCTGACGGCCAAGCCCATCGGCATTGCGCCGCGCGTGCGCTACACTCGCGCTTTCTTCCTCGCATCCCGCCATCCATGATCGGTCGCATCGCCGGCATCCTGCTCGAAAAGAACCCGCCTCACCTGCTCGTCGACTGCAACGGCGTCGGCTACGAAATCGACGTGCCGATGAGCACCTTCTACAACCTGCCGCAGACGGGCGAGCGCGTCGTGCTGCTCACGCAGCAGATCGTCCGCGAGGACGCGCACCTGCTGTACGGCTTCCTGACGCCGCAGGAGCGCACGACCTTCCGCGAGCTGCTGAAGATCACCGGCATCGGCGCGCGCATGGCGCTCGCCGTGCTGTCCGGCATGAGCGTGCAGGAGCTCGCGCAGGCCGTGACGATGCAGGACGCCGCACGCCTCACGCGCCTGCCCGGCATCGGCAAGAAGACGGCCGAGCGCCTGCTGCTCGAGCTGAAGGGCAAGCTCGGCGCCGACCTCGGCGCGCTCGCCGGCGCCGCGTCGGCATCCGACCATGCGACCGACATCCTCAACGCGCTGCTCGCGCTCGGCTACTCCGAAAAGGAAGGCCTCGCCGCGATCAAGAACGTGCCGGCCGGCACCGGCGTGTCCGAAGGCATCAAGCTCGCGCTGAAGGCGCTGTCGAAGGCATAACGCCCGCCAGAACCGACTGTCGGACGCAGTGTCGCGCCGCCGCGCGGCGCGCGCCAGTCGGCCGTTCGGCCAGTTCGGACCGCGAGCGGCGCGCGGTACAATGGCCGCATGATTGAAACCGACAAACTCGCCACCGAGCAGCGGATCATCGCCGCCACGCCCACCTCGTCGCACGAGGAGGTGTTCGAACGCGCGCTGCGGCCGCGCCAGCTCGACGACTACGTCGGCCAGGAAAAGGTGCGCGGCCAGCTCGAGATCTTCATCGAAGCCGCCAAGCGCCGCTCCGAGCCGCTCGACCACGTGCTGCTGTTCGGGCCGCCGGGTCTCGGCAAGACCACGCTCGCGCACATCATCGCGCGCGAGATGGGCGTGAACCTGCGGCAGACGTCGGGCCCCGTGCTCGAGCGCGCGGGCGATCTCGCCGCACTGCTGACGAACCTCGAAGCGAACGACGTGCTGTTCATCGACGAGATCCACCGGCTGTCGCCGGTCGTCGAGGAAATCCTGTATCCGGCACTCGAGGATTACCAGATCGACATCATGATCGGCGAAGGTCCGGCCGCGCGCAGCGTGAAGCTCGACCTGCAGCCGTTCACGCTGGTCGGTGCGACCACCCGCGCGGGGATGCTGACCAACCCGCTGCGCGACCGTTTCGGGATCGTCTCGCGCCTCGAGTTCTACGACGCCGATCAACTGTCGCGCATCGTGCGGCGCTCGGCGTCGCTGCTGAACGCGCAGATCGATCCGAACGGCGCGCTGGAAATCGCGAAGCGCTCGCGCGGCACGCCGCGGATCGCGAACCGGCTGCTGCGCCGCGTGCGCGACTTCGCGGAAGTGAAGGCCGACGGCCAGATCACCGCGGCGGTGGCCGATGCCGCGCTCGCGATGCTCGACGTCGATCCGGTCGGCTTCGACCTGATGGACCGCAAGCTGCTCGAAGCGATCCTGTACAAGTTCGACGGCGGCCCGGTCGGCATCGACAACCTGGCAGCCGCGATCGGCGAGGAACGCGACACGATCGAGGACGTGCTCGAGCCGTACCTGATCCAGCAGGGCTTCCTGCAGCGCACGCCGCGCGGGCGTGTCGCGACGCTGCTCACATATCGCCACTTCGGGCTCTCCGCGCCCGACGCCGGCAGCACCGAACGCGGCATGTGGGATACGCCCGCCGGGAAGTAACCGGCCGCCCGAGCCACGCCAGCCATGACGACGCCGCCTAGCCGCCACCCCGCCGCACCCGCACCGGGCCCGCGCTGGGCCGAGCCGATCCGCAAGCGCCTCGTGGCCGGCATCACGCACCTGACCGTGGGCGGCGGCGGCCCGTCGCTCGATCTCTCTTCGCCGCCCGGCGATCCCGGGCTGTTTGGCCCCGACGCCGTCTGCTGGCGCGTGCATGCCGACTTCACGTCGATGATGACGGGCGGCATCGCCGCGCTGCTGCTGCAGGCGCTCCATCCGCTCGCGCTCGCGGGCGTCTGGGATCACTCGTCATTTCGCACCGACATCCTCGGCCGCTTGCGGCGCACCGCCACGTTCATCACGGGCACGACGTTCGGCAGTCGCGCGGACGCGCTCGCACTGATCGAGCGCGTGAAAACGATCCACTCGCGCGTATCAGGTACCGCGCCCGACGGTCGGCCGTACCGCGCCGACGATCCGGCGTTGCTGACCTGGGTGCATATCGCGGAAGTATCGAGCTTCCTCGCCGCGCATCTGTGCTACGTAAATCCGGCGCTGTCGGGAGAATTGCAGGATCGCTATTACGCCGAAACGGCGTTGATCGCCGAACTGCTCGGCGCGCACGAGGTGCCCCGTTCGCGCGCCGAGGTCGCCGCGTATCTCGCGCGCATGCAGCCCGAACTCGAGGCCGGGCCGCATACCTTCGAAGTGATGGCCATCCTGCTGAATGTCCCGGTCGCGAAGCCCGCGCTGCGGCCGGCCGCGTCGCTGATGATGCATGCCGGGATCGACCTGCTGCCGCCGTGGGCGCAGCGCATGCTCCGCGTGTCGACGTTCGCGCCATTGCGACGCGCGGTGGTCCGGCCCGGCGTACGGGCCGTCGCACCCGTGCTGCGCTGGGCGCTCGTCAACGGCGCGTCGAAGCGTGCGCGCCGTCGCGCGACCGCGCCCCCGCCCGACGGCGCACCTTCCGCCTGACGATTCGCCTCTTCGGATCGTTTCAATTTACCGTCGAATACCTGTGACAAGCCGACGGGCTTGCCCCGCGCACGGTCGCACGTGCTGCCCGTTCTGCCCTTCAGGGGAATGCCGGGCGGCCCCGCGTGCTCAGAGCACCTTGCGATAACCGTCGTCGTCGCTGTCGGCGTCCAGGTGCGACACGTCGGCCCACTGCACGACCTGTGCGCGGCCATCCACGTAATCGACGACGTTGATGCTCGTATTGAGCAGTTGATAGTTGCGCGGCGCCGACAGATCCAGACCGTTCGCAAAACGGTACACGCAATCGAGCACGCCGCCATGCGCGACGCACGCGATCCGGCCGCCCGGATGCGCGGCAACGATCGGCTCGAGCGCATGCAGCACGCGGTGATAGAACGCGCGCTGCGACTCGCCGCCTTCCGGCGCGAAGCCCGGATCGCGCGTCTGCCAGGCCGCATACGCGTCCGGAAACAGCGCCTCGATCTCGGTGCTGTCGTGCCCCTGGAATGCGCCGTACGAGCGTTCGCGCAACCCGTCCCGCAACTGCAGCGGCAGCCCGAGCGCATCGGCAAAGGGTTGCGCGGTCTGCTGCGCGCGCATCAGGTCGCTCGAATAAACCGCGTCGAGCGGCGCACCCTCGCGCGCCTCTCGCTCGAGCCGCGCGGCCAGTCGCTGCGCCTGCACGAGCCCCGAATCGGCCAGCGGGATGTCGATATGCCCCTGGATGCGCTTGATGCGGTTCCAGGCCGTCTCGCCATGGCGGATGAAAAGAATCTGCGTGGTGGCCATCGCGGCGCGTCTCCGGGGAAGCATCAGGGCCGCACTTGCAGCCAGAACGTCACGGGGCCGTCGTTGACGAGCGACACCTGCATGTCGGCGCCGAACTCGCCCGTCTCGACGACGGGATGGCGCGCCCGCGCGGCCGCGACGAAATAGTCGAACAGCCGCGCGCCTTCATCGGGCGGCGCGGCCGGCGTGAAGCTCGGGCGCAACCCGCTGTTGGTATCGGCCGCCAGCGTGAACTGCGACACGAGCAGCAGGCCGCCTGCGCGACCCGCGCCGTCGATATTCGACACCGGGAGATTCATCTTGCCGGCCGCGTCGCTGAACACGCGGTAGCCGAGCATCTTCGCCAGCAGCTTGTCGGCCGCCGCGTCGGTGTCGCCGCGCTCCGCGCAGACCAGCGCGAGCAGGCCCGCGCCGATCTCGCCCGTCGTGCGGTCGCCGACGCGCACGTCGGCGCGCTTCACGCGCTGGATCAGCGCGATCATGCGGTCAGCGTGACGCGCGCGAAGCGGCGCTTGCCGACCTGCACGACGAACTCGCCGGCCTCGACCTTCAGGCCCTTGTCCGACACGGTCGCGCCGTCGATCTTCACGCCGCCCTGCTCGATGTTGCGCAGCGCTTCGCTCGTCGACGGCACGAGGCCGGCCTGCTTCAGCAACTGGCCGATCGCCAGCGGTGCGCCCGCGAGCGTGACCGACGGAATGTCGTCCGGCACGCCGCCCTTCGCGCGGTGGTTGAAGTCTTCGAGCGCACGCTCGGCGTCGGCCTGCGAATGGAAGCGCGCGACGATTTCCTGCGCGAGCAGCACCTTGAAGTCGCGCGGGTTGCGGCCGCCTTCGGCTTCGCGCTTGAAGCCGATGATCTCGTCCATGCTGCGGAACGACAGCAGTTCGAAGTAACGCCACATCAGCGTGTCCGAGATGCTCATCAGCTTGCCGAACATGTCGGTCGGCTTCTCGCTGATGCCGACGTAGTTGCCCTTCGACTTCGACATCTTCTCGACGCCGTCGAGGCCTTCGAGCAGCGGCATCGTCAGGATGCACTGCTGTTCCTGGCCGTACTGCTTCTGCAGTTCGCGGCCGACCAGCAGGTTGAACTTCTGGTCGGTGCCGCCGAGTTCGAGATCGGCGTTCAGCGCGACCGAATCGTAGCCCTGCATCAGCGGGTACAGGAATTCATGGATCGAGATCGGCACGCCGCCCTGGAAGCGCTTCGTGAAGTCCTCGCGCTCGAGGATCCGCGCGACCGTGTAGCGCGACGCGAGCTTGATCATCCCGTCCGCGCCGAGCGGCATCGACCATTCGCTGTTGTAGCGGATCTCGGTCTTTTCGCGATCGAGCACGAGTGCGGCCTGCTCGAAGTAGGTCTTCGCGTTCGACTCGATCTGCTCGCGCGTGAGCGGCGGGCGCGTCGCGTTGCGGCCCGACGGATCGCCGATCAGCGACGTGAAATCGCCGATCAGGAAGATCACCGTGTGGCCGAGGTCCTGCAGCTGACGCATCTTGTTCAGCACGACCGTGTGGCCGATGTGGATGTCGGGCGCGGTCGGGTCGAGGCCGAGCTTGATGCGAAGCGGCGTGCCGGTGGCCGCGCTGCGCGCGAGCTTCTGCGCGAACTCTTCCTCGATCAGCAGCTCGTCGACGCCGCGCTTCGTGACGGCGAGCGCATGCCGGACTTCGTCGGTGATCGGGAAAACGGGCTTGGAACTGGGTTCGGTGCTCATCGGTGCCAGGAAGAATGTCGCAAAAACAGGGATTTTCCCATAACTTGCGCGCGCATCGCTTAACGGCGCGTCACGTTGCGCGGATAATCGGGCGCAAGGTGCGCGGCACGGGCCCGCGCCGTACGATCCAGGAGAACCCAACGTGCCGCAACGACAGCCGCAAAACGTCCATCCGGCCGACGGCATCTACTTCGGGCTGATGTCGGGAACCAGCATGGACGGCGTCGACGGCGTCGCCGTGCGTTTCGAGGCCGGCAAGGCGCCGACCGTGCTCGCGGAAGCGTTCGTCGGCTTCGCGCAATCGCTGCGCGACGCGCTGTTCGCGCTGCAGCAACCCGGCGACAACGAGATCGACCGCGAATCGCTCGCGGCGAACGCGCTCGTCACGCGCTACGCGGTGTGCTGCCACGAATTGCAGCGCACCGCAGGGCTGTCGCGCGACGAGATCCGCGCGATCGGCGTGCACGGCCAGACGGTGCGCCATCGCCCCGAGCGCGGCTATACGCGGCAACTCAACAACCCGGCGCTGCTCGCCGAGCTGACCCATGTCGATGTGATCGCCGATTTCCGCAGCCGCGACGTGGCCGCCGGCGGCCACGGCGCGCCGCTCGCGCCGGCGTTCCATGCGACGGTGTTCGGTGCGCCGGGCGAGACGCGCGTCGTCTGCAATCTGGGCGGGATCAGCAACATCACGATCCTGCCCGGCGAAGGCGGCGACGTGCGCGGCTTCGACTGCGGCCCCGCGAATGCGCTGATCGACGCGTGGGCGACCCGCCATCTGGGCAAGCCTTACGACGACGGCGGCAAGTTCGCCGCGCGCGGCACCGTACACGTGCCGCTGCTCGATGCGCTGCTCGACGAACCGTATTTCGCCGCGCCGCCGCCGAAAAGCACCGGACGCGACCTGTTCAATCCCGCGTGGCTCGACGCGAAGCTCGCCGCGTTCGCGCAAGTCGCGCCGGAGGACGTGCAGGCGACCCTCACGGCGCTCACCGCGGTCTCGGTCGCACGGGAGATCGCGCAGCACGCACCCGGCTGCAAGGCAGTCTTCGTGTGCGGCGGCGGTGCGCGCAATCCGGTGCTGCTCGACGCGCTCCGGCACGCGCTGCGCGAGGCCGGCGTGCTGGCCACGGTCGATACGACGGCCGCGCTCGGCGTGCCGCCGCAACAGGTCGAGGCGCTCGCGTTCGCGTGGCTCGCGTACCGCTTCACCGCGCGCCAGCCCGGCAATCTCGCGACGGTCACCGGTGCGGCCGGCAACCGCGTGCTCGGCGCGCTCTATCCGGGCTGACGCAAAGCCTGCCGCCCGGCAGGCGCCGCGCACGGGCATAAAAAAACGGGGCATGAAGCCCCGTTTTTCATTCCGGCGAACCGGCGCTGATCTGTCGTGCGCTCAGACCGAGAACGACGAACCGCACCCGCAGGTGGTGGTCGCGTTCGGGTTCTTGATCACGAACTGGGCGCCGTTGAGGTCGTCCTTGTAGTCGATCTCGGCGCCAACCAGGTACTGGTAGCTCATCGAGTCGATCAGGAGCTGGACACCGTTCTTGTTCATCACGGTGTCGTCCTCGTTGACTTCCTCGTCGAACGTGAAGCCGTACTGGAAGCCAGAGCAGCCGCCACCCTGCACGAACACGCGCAGCTTCAGGTCGGGATTGCCCTCTTCGTCGATCAGTTGCTTGACCTTGTCGGCCGCTGCGTCGGTGAAGACGAACGGAAGCGGCATTTCGGTCGTCGTTGCTGCGGATTCGGTAACAGCGTTCATTGCGAACTCTCCAAGAAGCTTTAGCCGCTATTGTAGGGCCGATCAGAAGATCGTGCTGAAGTCCATGAAATCAATAGGTTCTTGTCGATTTCATCAAACGTACCCGTGCGAGCCGCCGCAGCACGGGCCTGGCAGCGGGCATAAAAAAACCGCCAGCGCGAAAGCTGGCGGTTTTTCCGGCGGACGCCGCCCGAAAGCGGCGCGGCCATGAAGCGGAATTAACGCTTCGAGAACTGCTTGGCGCGGCGTGCCTTGCGCAGACCGACCTTCTTACGCTCGACTTCACGCGCATCGCGCGTCACGAAGCCTGCGCTCGACAGCGACGGCTTCAGCGTCGCATCGTAGTCGATCAGTGCACGGGTGATGCCGTGGCGCACTGCGCCTGCCTGACCCGTTTCACCGCCGCCGTTCACGTTCACCTTGATGTCGAACGTCTGGCCGTGGTTCGTGAGTTCCAGCGGTTGACGCACGATCATCAGCGACGTTTCGCGCGAGAAGTAGTCAGCGATGGGCTTGCCGTTGACAATGATGTCGCCCTTGCCAGCCTTGATGAAGACACGTGCGACTGCGCTCTTGCGGCGGCCCGTACCGTAGTTCCAGTTACCGATCATGTGGGTCCCCTTAGATCTCGAGCGCCTTCGGCTGTTGAGCCGAATGCGGATGCGTCGCTTCTGCGTAGACCTTCAGCTTCTTGATCATCGCGTAGCCGAGCGGGCCCTTCGGCAGCATGCCCTTGACCGCCTTCTCGAGCGCGCGGCCCGGGAAGCGTTCCTGCATCTTGCCGAACGTCGTTTCATAGATACCGCCCGGGTAGCCCGAGTGACGGTAGTACTTCTTGTCCAGCGTCTTGTTGCCCGTGACCTTCAACTTGCTCGCGTTGATGATGATGATGAAATCACCAGTGTCGACGTGCGGGGTGAACTCAGGCTTGTGCTTGCCGCGCAGACGGCGTGCCACTTCGCTGGCAACACGGCCGAGAACCTTATCCGTCGCGTCAATCACGTACCATTCGCGCGTCACCTCATGGGCTTTTGCGGAAAACGTCTTCATGATCGATCCAAAAAAAATGCTTTGCCCGATGTGTTCTTCCTGCTTGTCTGTGTGCGCTTCGAGGCGCGGTGCAGGCTCTCCCTGTTCTTTTTCCGTGGGCATGAATGCGGAAAAGCCCTGAATTATAAAGGAAATACGGCAACGCGGTCAAAGGGAATCCTCGCCCCGTGTGCGCGGCGCCCGAAATGGGCGAAAATTCGGTCGTGCCCCGACAAGCCAGGCGATCCGAGCGCCCGGGGAGGCACCCATCGACGCGCGGCACATGACCTTGCCGCGCCAGACCGGCCGAACCCGGAAAACAACAAACAAGCATGATGAAACAACGACTTACGCCCTTCTTCGCGGCCGCGCTGCTGGCCGCCGCGGTGCCTGCCGTCGCCGCCCAGGCCGGCTGCGAAGCCAAGCTCGACGCGCTCGATGCGCGCATTGCCGAAGCCCGGACCGCCCATGCCGAGGATCGCGTCGCCCGCCTGCGTGCGGTGCGCGAACGCGTCCGCCACTTCTGCGCACGCGGCCACGGCCATGCGTCGGCCGTGACCGCGCCGGCACCCGACGCACGCTTGCGCGGCACGCTGCCCGACGCGACATCGCAGCCGGCCGCACGGCAGCCTGCGTAATGGATGCCGGGGGATGCCAGGGCGCGCAAGCCGCGCGCCGATGTTTGCATGGGACGAAAAAAAGCCCGAACGGCTGGTTCGGGCTTAATCCACCTTAGGAGGAGGGTGGAGGAGACATTCGGAGGTTGCCGCAGCGCGACAACCAATGAGGCTCATTATACGAACGTGCCGCCGGCTTCACAAGAAAATTTGCATTGCGAAATCAACCACCATAATGCGAAATTTCTGGCTATCGGCAGGAAAATTAAATTTCCTGTTTAAAATCAACCACATGACTTCGACCAGGGCGAGCAAAAATAGCCCGCACCTAGAGTAAAACCCCTAAAACCAGCAGGGAAATCGCCGTTCGGCACGCTGTTGCGCGCCGCTCGCGCGGCTCCGGTACTGCACGTCGTGCACCGCATCAGCCGACCGAAGCGCTGCGGGCTACAATGCCGGATCGAATCCGAATCAGGCAACGCTGGAGTGCAAGCATGGAATGCAAAGTAAGCTGGATGGGTCAGGACGGCATGGCGTTTTCCGCCCAGACCGGAAGCGGGCATCTCGTCACGATGGACGGCGCGCCCGAAGGCGGCGGCCACAACCTCGCGCCGCGCCCGATGGAAATGGTGCTGCTCGGCACCGGCGGCTGCACGGCCTATGACGTCGTGCTGATCCTGAAGAAAAGCCGCCAGGAAGTCACCGGCTGCTCGGTCACGCTGAAG
Source organism: Burkholderia sp. FW306-1C-G01B (assembly GCF_058781685.1). Classification (NCBI taxonomy): domain Bacteria; kingdom Pseudomonadati; phylum Pseudomonadota; class Betaproteobacteria; order Burkholderiales; family Burkholderiaceae; genus Burkholderia; species Burkholderia sp. FW306-1C-G01B. The sequence goes on along the minus strand of NZ_JBYSWZ010000013.1, from coordinate 140,298 downwards.
GCCGAGCGCGCGAGCGAAGACCCGAAGGTGTTCACGAAGGTGCACTTCCACTTCACCGTCACCGGCCGCAACCTGAACCCGGCCACGGTCGAACGCGCGATCAACCTGTCGCACGACAAGTACTGCTCCGCGTCGATCATGATCGCGAAGACGGCCGAACTCACGCATTCGTTCGACATCGTCGCCGCCTGAACGCACGGCGCGCATATATGAAAAAAGGGCCGGCGCTCCGCAAGGAGACGCCGGCCCTTTCGCATTCGAACGGCAAAGCAGGCCGATAAGCCGGATTCTGTGCACGCTGCGCGCCGAAGCGCACAGCGCGTGGCAGCCATTCCTCTAGGCGCGCCATTGCTGACGCGCTCAAGCTTCCTACCCGCAGACGAGACGGGGGCCCCGTCCTGCATCCGAAGATGCGCGCCTGCCTACTTGGAATTGCTCCGGGTGGAGGTTACCGTGCCGGCGAACGTCGCCGTCGCCGCGGTGCGCTCTTACCGCACCGTTTCACCCTTACCTGATCCCGGCTTGCGCCGGGCCATCGGCGGTTTGCTTTCTGTTGCCCTGTTCCGCGTGTCGCCACGGATGGCCGTTAGCCATCACCCTGCCCTGTGGAGTCCGGACTTTCCTCGCCCCCGCGCGCCCGAAGGCGGCGAGGCCGCGACTGCCTGGCCTGCTTTGCGACGCGCATTCTAGCACTGTGCGCCGCCGCCGGCTGCGCGCGTGCGGCGGCCGCTGCGGAATACGGCCGGATCGTCGTAGAACGCGGCGTCGGCATTCGCGTCGCACCAGCCCGGGACGCCGAGCACCGGCAGCGGCGAGAAATCGCGGCTCGTCAACTCGCGCGTCGCGAGTTCGGCGGCGACACGCGCATCGACATGCGCAGTGCGCTGCGCGTCGGGCCACGAAAAATAGTCGGCGCTCACTTCGACGATCCACGTGTGCGCGGTGCAGGACTTGTAAGGCGCGACGAGTTTCTCGAGCAGCGCATGGCCGACGAGCCGCGCTTCGCAGCGCGTGCCCCAAGCGTCGCGTGCGGCGACCAGCAGCCGCGGCCAGTCGAAGCCGCGCAGCGCATCGGCGAGCGCGCGGTCGGCCGTCACGAACAGCGCGGCATTCTCGTCGAACAGCGTGAGCGCATCGCGCAGCGTGCCGCGCACGGGCCCGACGCCGCCCGCCGCGTCGATCGCGGCGGACTGGCGCGCGTTCAACGCGGCCTTGATGCGCGGATACGCGAACCAGACGAGCGCATTGAAGAAGTCGTGGAGATTGTGGCGGGTCGGCACGCCGCCGGTGTCCGCGATATGGGTCTCGTACGCGACACCGGGCGGCAGTTCGGCCTGCGGCACGAACCGCAGCGGCCTGCCGCGACCGCTGACGCGCCCGCCGTCGCGCAAAACGCCGTTCAGCGCGTCGAGCAGCGCGGCATCGCCCGCCCGTGCGGCCGCCTGTGCGGCGCGGCCGGGCTCCGCGTACTGCGCAAGCCACGGCGCGGACCAGTCGATCCGCGCGAAATCCGCCGCCCCGCTGCCGGCCGTGTGGCCGGCTTCGCGCGGCGGCGCGCCGGTCACGCGAGTTTCCAGCCGATCGTCTCGCCGCCGCGCAGCGGCACGACCGGCGTGTCGCCCGCGAAGATCTCGCGCGGCAGTTCCCACGCCTCGCGGCGCAGCGTGACCGTCTCGGCGCTGCGCGGCAGCCCGTAGAAATCGGCGCCGAAGAAGCTCGCGAAGCCTTCCAGCTTGTCGAGCGCGCCGGCGTGGTCGAACGCTTCCGCATACAGTTCGAGCGCGTGCAGCGCCGTGTAGCAGCCCGCGCAGCCGCACGCGGTTTCCTTCGCGCCGCGCGCATGCGGTGCGCTGTCGGTACCGAGGAAGAAGCGCGGGTTGCCCGACGTCGCGGCCTCGACCAGCGCGACGCGATGCGTCTCGCGCTTGAGCACGGGCAGGCAGTAGTAGTGCGGGCGAATCCCGCCGACGAACATCGCGTTGCGGTTGTACAGCAGGTGATGCGCGGTGATCGTCGCGCCGAGCAGGCCCGGCGCCGCGTCGGCGTCGCGCACGTAGTCGGCCGCGTCCTTCGTCGTGATGTGCTCGAACACGACCTTCAGGCCCGGGAAATCGCGGCGCAACGGCGTCATCACGCGGTCGATGAAGACCTTCTCGCGGTCGAACAGGTCGATCGACGCATCGGTCACCTCGCCGTGCACGAGCAGCGGCATGCCCGCTTCCTGCATCGCCTCAAGCGTCTTCGCGCATTTCGCGAGATCGGTGACGCCGTGGTCGGAGTTCGTCGTAGCGCCGGCCGGATACAGCTTCACGCCGTGCACGAAGCCGCTTTCGCGCGCGCGGCGAATTTCATCGGGCGGCGTGTTGTCGGTCAGGTACAGCGTCATCAGCGGTTCGAACGTCATCCCGGCCGGCAGCGCGGCGAGGATGCGCTCGCGATAGGCCTGCGCCTGTGCGGTGGTCGTCACCGGCGGCTTCAGGTTCGGCATGACGATCGCGCGGCCGAACTGGCGCGCGGTGTGCGGCAGCACGGCGGCCAGCATGTCGCCGTCTCGCAGGTGCAGGTGCCAGTCGTCGGGACGGGCGAGCGAAAGCGTCGCCGGGGAGGAAGCGTTCGAGGCAGTCATAGGAGGCGTCGTGAGGAACGGACTGGCCATCAGCGGGGCCGGAACGCGCGTGCGCGGGCCGACTGACGGCAAACCGCAACACGAGGCCTTTGGCCAGCGGAATCCGCTTTTTACCGCTCAGGGCTCGGTGATATGCTAGAAGCCGCATTGTACCGGGGTTCGCCCGGTTCGTTACCCCCCGCTTCCGCCTGCCGCCCCAAGTAAAATGTGCCAACTCCTAGGAATGAACTGCGCCGCGCCGACGGACGTCACATTCTCCTTCACAGGTTTCGCGGCCCGGGGCGGGCTCACCGATCACCATGCCGACGGCTGGGGCATCGCGTTCTTCGAAGACAAGGCCTGCCGCCTGTTCATCGATCACCAGGCATCGGCCACGTCGCCGATCGCCGAGATGGTGAAGCGCTACCCGATCAAGTCAAAGAACACGATCGCGCACATCCGCAAGGCGACGCAAGGGCACATCCTGCTCGAGAACAGCCATCCGTTCATGCGCGAGCTGTGGGGCCGGCACTGGATCTTCGCGCATAACGGCGACCTGCAGGACTATGCGCCGAACATGGACGGCAGCGTCTACCACCCGGTCGGCACGACCGACAGCGAACAGGCGTTCTGCGTGCTGATGCAGGGGCTGCGCGAGGCATTTCCCGGCGCGCAGCCGCCGCTGCCCGAACTGTTCGAGCGCGTCGGCGAGCTCACGCGCGGCATCACCGATCACGGCGTGTTCAACTTCCTGATGTCGAACGGCCAGGCGCTCTTCGCGCACTGCTCGACGCGGCTGCACTACCTCGTGCGGCGCTGGCCGTTCTCGACCGCGCATCTCGTCGACGAAGACCTGTCGATCGACTTCGCGAAATACACGACGCCCGAGGATCGCGTCGCGGTGATCGCGACGCAGCCGCTCACCGACAACGAGGTCTGGACCGCGTTCGAGCCGGGCGAGCTGATCATGTTCCAGTGCGGCGACGTCGCCGCGCGGATGCAGATCCCGGTGCCCGAACGCGTGCTCGAGAAGCTGCGCAATCCGGCGCTCGACCCGTCGGCCTCGGCACCGCGCGACGCACGCGAGGCGCTCGCCGCCGCCGCCGACGACGATTCCGACGACGCGATCGACTTCTGAGCGCCGCGCGCCGGCGCCCTTCCCGCTTTCCAATTCCCGCACGGCAAGACCGTCGTCCGCAACGTTCGGGCGTGGCGGGCGATTTCGTGCGCACGCAATGCGTACGGCTTTCACCGTCGGGGAAAATCGCCTGCCGCGTGCCGGTTTCGTTTCATCCGGGCTACATTCCGGCATATCGAATCAACGCCACACAACATTCGCTTGATTTTATTAATTTCCACGCGAAAATAACTCGAATCCGAAACAAATAAATCCGGAAATCCGGAGAACATATAATCCGGAAACCGCATTCTAACGCACCACCCCGGTGCGAACCGTGCGCCACCCCACCGATCCGGCAATCATGCGCCCACGCTGACAAAATCACCCGAACCCTTATCCACAAAGGCTTTCAGTTCGATTCATCACACAATCAAAAAATACCGAATGAAATCGGCATTATTGCCACATTCATTATTTTTTTGATAATCGACCACCCTTCCGATCATTAGACTCCCCCCATCCTCGGTGTAACGAATCACGATTGGCGCAGAAACGGCCACGGCCGCTGCACGTCCATTCAGGCCATTACTCCACCGCGGATTGCGATTTCACTGCACCGCGGTGAATACCACTTCAAAAAAAGAGAGAGGGGCTTGTCGTGAATCACTCATTTCGATCGATATGGAGCGAAACCGCCGGCTGCTGGGTCGCGGTTGCGGAAACAGCACGGGCGCGCGGCAAGCGCTCGGGCGGCGAATCCGGCGCAAGCCGCGGCGCCGCCCGCACGGCAACGCGCCCGTCGCCGCTTCGTGTCGTGGCGCTTGGCGCCGCGCTGGCCGCGCTGTCGGCGGGCTCCGCGTATGCCTCGACCTGCGGCAGCGGCGCGGCCGTCGCGAGCGGCGGCACCTGCGCGCTCGGCGGCTTCAGCCCGACCGTCAACGACAACCTGGCCGGCGCAACCACCGTGTCGGGAGGCGACACGGTCGGCGTGACGGGTGCATGGACCGGCGTCGGCGGCGACCCCGGCTACACCCTCACGCCGATCGGCAACGCGACCGTCGTCTCTGGCAACCCGAACCAGCCGCTGCTGTCGCTCGGCGGCAAGACGCAGAGCATCAGCACGCCCGACTCGATCACGGGCACCCGCACGTCGGTCGCCACCTACAACTCGTCCGCGTTTTCCGCGTCGACGGCCGGCGCGAAGACCGTGCCCGTCTACAACGACGTGAACGGCAATCAGTATGTGAACACGCGCATCGGCACCGTCGGCCGCACCGGCGGCGCGCTCAACGTGTCGATCGGCAACGCGTCGAACGCGCCCGATGCAGCCGGCAACGCAATCTCGATGGCCGCGAAGGAGACCGACCTTACCCTCGCGGACGGCACGGGCTCCGCGAAAAGCACCGTCAACTGGAATTCGCGCAACCAGATCCTGTTCACTGCCGGCAACTATCTTGCGGACGGCGGCGCCGTCGGCAACGTCCAGCTCGACGTGCCAGCCTACGCGGGCACCTTCGCCGCGTTCGACGGCAGCACATGGAAGGTCACCGACGCCGCATCGCTCGCCGCATACAACGACTTTCTCGTGCGCTCGGTGCAAAGCGGCGCGCTCGGCTCGCAGGCCGCCTACGACAACGCATTCAGCCAGGCCGTCACGTTTTCGCAGCAAACCTTCCAGTACCAGAACAACGTGTCCGCGGGCGACAAGAACACGCTGCCGATCGATTTCCTGTCGGCGATGCACGGCATGGGCGCGAACGCGACGCTGCATATCGACAAGGACGGCCAGATCGACTTCCGCGGCACCAACACGATCGTCTCGAGTTCGGCCGTCCTCGCGGAGAGCGGTGCGCACTTCATCAACGACGGGCGCCTGTCGGGCGACTTCACGCTGGTGCGCCTGCTGAGCGGCGCAAGCGGCGTCAACAACGGCACGATCTCGTCCGGCTATGCGTCCGGCGACAACTTCAACACGGCCGGCAGCGCGCAGCCGGGCAATTTCGGCTTCAACGCGTACACGGAAGGCAACGGCGTGTATGCGAACGGTGCGGGCACGACGTTCGTCAACAACGGCGTGATGAACGTCGGCGCCTGGACGCTCGACGGCAACCAGCCGGACCTGCAAAACTACGCGGTAGCCGTGACGGGCGGCGCCACGGGGTCGAACGCCGGCACGATCAACGTCGGCGTCAACGCGACGACGCTCGACAGCCAGGTGATCGGCGGCCTCGTCGCCGGCGGCCGCTTCACGAACGAAGCCGGCGGCACGATCTATCTCGGCCGCGCGGCCCAGTACGATGCCGCGTCGCCGGAGGCCGCGAACGACGTCGCGCTGTCCGCGCACGCGTACGGCATCCTGCTCGGCGCGTCGGGCACCGCGACCAACCTCGGCACGATCGTGATCGGCTCGCAGACGCAGAACGGCGCCGCGCTGGCGAGCATCGGCTCGTCGTCCGGCACGCTGACCAACGCGGGCTCGATCGTCGTCAACGGCGCGGCGCCCGGCACGCCGCTCGCGAACGTCGGCATGCTTGCGGCCGATACCGCCGCGACCGTGACCAACACGGGCACGATCATGCTGAATGGCGTGAACGGCATCGGCATCATGGTCGTCGGGACCGGCACGAACGCGACGGCCGTGACGTCGACCGGCACGATCGACGTGGCCGGCGGCCTCGATCCGGCATCGGGCACGCGCAACTACGGCGTCTGGGCCGAGGGGCCGCTCGCGAAAGCCACGCTCGACGGCGCGCTCAACCTGACGGGCACCGGCGCGATCGGCGTGCACGCGCGCTCGGGCGCGACGATCGACGTCGGCGCCAACGCGGTGCCGGCCTTCATGTCCGGCACGAACCAGATCGGCTTCTACGCGTATGGCGCAGGCTCGAAGATCAACGTCGCCGCGCGGCACCTCAGCGTCGACACCGACGACTCGACGCTGTTCCGCGTCGCAGGCGGCGCGACCTACACGGGCCAGTCGGCCGCCGGCACCCTCACGACCGACGTCAACGGCCAGCGTGCGCACGGCGTGCTTGCGACCGACGCCGGCACCACGCTGTCGACCGGCAACGCGATCTACAACGTCAACGGCGCGAACGGCATCGCAATCGCGGTCGAAGGCGGCGCGAAGGGCACGATCGATGCGGGCGCGACGATCAACCTGAACGCGGCCGGTGCGATCGCGGGCGTCGTCGACGGCCAGGCGCACGACCTCGCCGGCGCGAACGCCGGTGCGCCGGTCGCGACGACGCTGACCAACGACGCCGCCGTCGCGTCGTCGACGGCCGGCGTGACGGGCTTCGTCGCGCAAAACCTCGGCACGCTCGAGAACCGCGACACGGTGCTGCTGACGGGTGCCGGCTCGACGGGCGTCGTGGCCGGCACGCTCGGCACGGTGAACAACGCGTCGACGATCCGCGTAGCCGACGGCACCGGCGCGCTCGTGCGTGGTGCGTCGGCGACGCTTGCCAACACGGGTTCGATCGAAGCCGACGACGGCATCGCGGGCGTGCGCCTGACGGGTGCCGGCGCATCGGTCGCGCTGTCGGGCGCGGGCACCGTCGTCGCGAACGGCAGCGCCGACGGCGTGCTGATCGACTCGACCGTATCGGGCGGCGGGCTCGCGGCCGGCGCGACGTCGATCGCGGTCGGCGGCTACGGCAGCGGGATCCGCAACCTCGGCACGAACACCGCGATCGCGTTGTCCGGCACGCAGGTCACGACTACCGGCAATGGCGCCGACGGCCTCGCATCGACCGGCGCGGGCGCGCGCATCTCGGCCGATGCGGCAACGGTCGTCCGCACCGCCGGCGCCAACGCGCGCGGCCTGTTCGTATCGGGCGCGGATTCGACGCTCACGGCCAACGGCACGACGGTCGCGACGACGGGCGTCGGCGCGCACGCGATCGTCATGGACGGTGGCGCGACCGCGCTGCTATCGGGCGCGCAGGTCACCGCGTCGGGTGCCGCGGCCGACGGCGTCGTCGCGCGAAATGGCGGCCGCATCGGCGATACGGGATCGTCGATCGCCAGCGCAGCCGGCAACGGCGCGACCGCGGACAGCGGCGGCGTGCTCGCGTTGACCGGCACGACGCTCAAGGGCGCGACGGCCGGCGTGCTGACATCCGACACGCTCGCGAACGGCGCGACGAGCTCGGTGCTCGTCGACGGCGGCAGCGTGACATCAGCCGCCGGGCCGGCATTCGCCGCGCGCGGCGGCACGGCCGACATCGCGGTGCGCAACGGCACGGTCGTGACGGCCGGCAACGGCACGCTGCTCAATCTCACGAACGGCAGCAACGTGACGTTCAACGCATCGGCGGTGAACCTCGCGGGCGACATCGTCTCCGACGCATCGAGCACCGGCAACGTGTTCCTCGCGAACGGCACGACGCTGACCGGCACGATCGACCCGGTCGCGCTGACGATCGACGGCACGAGCACGTGGCGCATGACGGGCAGCTCGGTGCTGAGCAGCCTGAACAACGCGGGCCTCGTCGCGTTCGCCGCGCCGGTCGGCTCGCCGACGCTCACGGGCAGCTACAAGACGCTGACGACCGGCAGCTATGTCGGCAACGGCGGCACGATCGCGCTCAACACGTATCTCGGCGCCGATGCATCGCCGACCGACCGGCTGATCGTGAACGGCGGCGCCGCGAGCGGCACGACCGGCCTGAAGATCGCCAACACGGCCGGCACCGGCGCGCAGACGACCGGCGACGGGATTCCCGTGGTCGTCACGGCCAACGGCGGCACGACCACCGCGTCGGCGTTCCATCTCGCGGGCCCGGTACAGGCCGGCGCATACGAATACCGGCTCTATCGCGGCGGCCAGGGCGACGCGAACGGCTGGTACCTGCGTTCGCAGCTCGATCCGACGGACCCCGGCGACCCGATCCACCCGTCGGGCGGCGGCGACGGCAATGGCAACGGGGATGGCAGCGATGGCACGCTCGCTTACCGTCCGGGCGTCGCCGGCTACACGATGACGCCGTTGCTCAACCTCGACTACGGCTTCTCGACGCTCGGCAAGCTGCACGAGCGCGTGGGCGACATCTACAACCTCGCGAAGCAGCAGCCCGGCAACCGCGACGGCGTGTGGGGGCGCATCGGCGGCCAGAGCCTCGATGCGAACGCGGGCCGCTTCGCGGCCGACGAACGCACGTTCTTCGCGCAGTTCGGCAAGGACTGGACGCTCGGCCAGATACCCAACGGCGGCAGCACGCATGCAGGCGTGACGGCGACCATCGGCGTGTCGAACGCCAGCTTCGACGACATGATGCGCGCCGCCACGCCGGGCCTGTCGACGTCGACGGGCTCGGTCGAGATGCACGCGCAGAGCGTCGGCGGCTACTGGACGAAGTACCTGTCCGACGGCACGTACTTCGACAGCGTCGGGCAGGTCACGCACTACGGCAACCGCTATCGCGACAGCTACGGCAATGAGGCGTCGCAGAACGGCTTCGGCATTGCGCTGTCGCAGGAGGTCGGCAAGCCGTTCGGCATCGGCGGCACGCCGATCGCGATCGAGCCGCAGGCGCAGCTGATGTACCAGTACCTGAAGCTCAACGGGTTCAACGACAACGTGTCGGCCGTGTCGGGCACGACGACGAACGCGCTGCGCGGCCGCGTCGGCGTGCGCATCTTCCGGCCGAACCTCGAAGCGAACTCGGGCGGCGGCGCCGCGACGCCGTACTTCACGGCCGACGTGCTGCACGACTTCCTGTCGCCGGGCCAGACCGTCGTCGGCGGCACGCCGTTCGCGACGCATCTCGGCCGCACGTGGTACGAGCTCGGTCTCGGCGTGACCTCTGGCCTCGGCAAGTCGGGCGAGTTGTACGCGAACGTGAAATATGCGCGCAACATAGGCGGCGACTATCGGCGCGGCATCACCGGGCAGGTCGGCTACCGCTACAGCTGGTAACGCCCGCGACGGGAGCCCGTCCGCCAGCGGCAGGCGACGGGCAACCGGCGAAAAAAAACCGCCCGGCGTTCGGCCGGGCGGTTTTTTCATGGGCGCGCATGACACGCTCGCCATGCGCGAACGCTCAGTGCAGGATCTTCGCGAGGAAGTCCTTCGCGCGTTCCGATTTCGGATTCGAGAAGAAATCGTCCTTGCGGTCGTCCTCGACGATCGCGCCCTTGTCCATGAAGATCACGCGATGCGCGACCTTCTTCGCGAAGCCCATCTCGTGCGTGACGACCATCATCGTCATCCCTTCCTGCGCGAGTTCGACCATCACGTCGAGCACTTCGTTGATCATCTCGGGATCGAGCGCGGACGTCGGTTCGTCGAACAGCATCGCGATCGGGTCCATCGACAGCGCGCGCGCGATCGCGACACGCTGCTGCTGGCCGCCCGACAGCTGGCCCGGATACTTGTGCGCATGCGCCTTCAGGCCGACGCGATCGAGCAGCTTCATGCCTTTATCGGCCGCTTCGTCCTTGCCGCGGCCGAGCACCTTGATCTGCGCGAGCGTCAGGTTCTCGGTGATCGACAGGTGCGGGAACAGCTCGAAATGCTGGAACACCATCCCGACCTTCGAACGCAGCTTCGACAGGTTCGTCTTCTTGTCGCCGACCGACTGGCCGTTCACGAGGATCTCGCCCTGCTGGAACGGCTCGAGGCCGTTGACGGTCTTGATCAGCGTCGACTTGCCGGAGCCCGACGGGCCGCACACGACGACCACTTCGCCTTTCTTGACCTCGGTCGTGCAGTCGGTGAGAACCTGAAACTGGCCGTACCACTTGGAAACGTTCTTGATGGAAATCATCGTGTGACCTTTTTCTGGAGACTCTTGACGACAACAGACGCCAACGAGCAAATCACGAAATAGCATGCGCCGGCGAACAGGACCATCTCGACGGTCGTGCCGTCGCGATCGCCGACGTTGGCGGCCGTGCGGAAGAAGTCCGCGAGACTGATCACGTACACGAGCGACGTATCCTGGAACAGGACGATCGCCTGCGTGAGCAGCAGCGGCACCATCGCGCGGAACGCCTGCGGCAGGATCACGAGGCGCATTGCGTGCGCGTAGTTCATGCCGAGCGCGAACGCGGCGTTCACCTGCCCGCGCGGCACGGACTGGATGCCGGCGCGGATGATCTCGGAATAATACGCGGCTTCGAACAGCGAGAACGCGACCATCGCCGACGCGAGGCGGATGTCGATCGTCGGCGACAACCCGAGCACGCCCTGCAGCAGCTGCGGCACGATCAGGAAGAACCACAGCAGCACCATCACGAGCGGGATCGAGCGGAACACCGTCACGTAGCCCTGCGCGAACCACGCGAGCGGCTTGACGCCCGACAGCCGCAGCAGCGCCAGCAGCGTGCCCCAGACGATCCCGACGACGATCGCGATCAACGTGATCTGCAGCGTGACGATCGCCCCCGTCCACAGCGTCGGCAGCGCGCCGGGAATACTACTCCAGTCGAACTGATGCATCACTTGCCTCCGATATAGCCGGGCAGCCGCGTACGGCCTTCGATCCAGCGCATGAGCGACATCACGACGAGGTTGATCAGCACGTACGCGAGCGTGACCGCGATGAACGACTCATAGGTCTGCGCGGTGTAGTCGACGAGCTGGCGCGCCTGCGCGGACAGGTCGAGCAGGCCGATCGTCGACGCGACGGCGGAGTTCTTGAAGATGTTCAGGAATTCCGACGTGAGCGGCGGCACGATGATCCGGTACGCAACGGGCAGCAGCACGTAGCGGTACGTCTGCCATTGCGTGAAGCCCATCGCGAGGCCGGCGGCGCGCTGGCCCTTCGGCAGCGCGTTGATCCCCGAGCGCACCTGTTCGCACACGCGCGCGCCCGTGAACAGGCCGAGACAGACGATCGACGCGGTAAAGAACTGCGTGCCGGGCGGCAACTGCTTGATCCAGGTGCCGATCGATGCGGGCAGCAGTTCCGGTATCACGAGATACCAGATGAAGAACTGCACGATCAGCGGAATGTTCCGGAAGATCGACACGTACGCGGTACCGATCGCGGACAGCCATTTGTTCGGCACCGTGCGCAGCACGCCGAACAGCGAACCGACGATCAGCGCGATGACCCAGGCGGCAAGCGACACTTCGATCGTCACCCGGAAGCCGGACATCAGCCATCCGAAATAAGTCGTCGGCTCGCCGGTCGACACGGGGCTCAGGAAGATGCCCCAGTTCCAGTGGTAAGACATGGGCAAGACTCCAGCAAAAAGAAACGGAAGAAGCGTGGCCTCTTCCGTCTCATTAGCGTCATTTCTGCATCAACGGCCGTGCGATCAGTCGAGCGCCTTGTCGTTCGGGTTCGCGTACAGCTTCTTCATCGAATCGGACAGCGGGAAGTTCAGGTTCAGCCCCTTCGGCGGGATCGGGTTCTCGAACCACTTCGCGTAGATCTTCGCGGCTTCGCCCGACTTCTCGACTTGCGAGATCGCGTCGTCGACGACCTTCTTGAAGTCCGCGTCGCCCTTGCGCATCATGCAGCCGTACGCTTCTTCCGATTGCGGCGTGCCGACGATCACCCACTCGCCCGGCTGCTTCGCCTTCGCGCGCTCGCCCGCGAGCAATGCGTCATCCATCATGAACGCAACCGCGCGGCCCGATTCCAGCGTGTTGAACGAGTCGCCGTGATCCTTCGCGCTGATGATGTTCATGCCGAGCTGCTTGTCGTTGTTCATCTTGCGCAGCAGGCGCTCCGACGTCGTGCCGGCGGTGGTCACGACCGTCTTGCCCTTCAGGTCCGCGAAATCCTTGACGCCCGAATCCTTCTTCGTCATCAGGCGCGTGCCGATCACGAAGATCGTGTCGGAGAACGCGGCCTGCTGCTGACGCTCGGTATTGTTGGTCGTCGAGCCGCACTCGATATCGACCGTGCCGTTCTGCACCAGCGGAATACGGTTCTGCGACGTGACCGGGATGTTCTTCACCTGCAGGTTCGGCAGGTTCAGCTTCTTCTTCACCGCGTCGACCACCTTCAGCTGGAAGTCGCGCGAATAGCCGACCACCTGCTGGCTCTGGTCGTAGTAGGAGAAAGGGATCGACGACTCGCGGTGGCCCAGCGCGATTACGCCCGTGTCCTTGATCTTCTTCAGCGTGCCCGTCTCCTGAGCATGCGCGCCGCTTGCGAACGCGCAGAGCGCCGCGACCATCAGGACTGCCTTGTGGTATTTCATTTTGGTCATCTCCTTGGCTAAAACCCGCGCCAGTGTATCAAAGTAATATTTTTGAAAGTACTGGTTGTTTACCGAACTACGAATCGCGCTGTCCGGCGCCTTCCTCCCGGCTCCGGGCACCCTTTCCGCGCCCCAATGCGCGCGCGGGCGGCACCGGATTCGGCACCGCCCGCGAGGGTTCATGCACGCAACCGGATGGATTGCGTCATGGCTAGATCATAGTCAATGATCAGGGGTAGAGGCCGCGCATTTCGCGCGCCATCAGGATGCGCGTGCACGCGACGATGAACGCCGCCGTACGCACCGTCACCTTGTGCTCTTCCGCGACCGCCCACACGCCGGCGAACGCTTCGCGCATCACGCGCTCGAGACGGTGGTTGATCTCGTCTTCCGTCCAGAAGAAGCTCGAGAAATCCTGCACCCACTCGAAGTACGACACGGTCACGCCGCCCGCGTTCGCGATCACGTCGGGGATCACGAGCACGCCGTTCGCGCTCAGGATGTCGTCCGCCGCCGTCGTCGTCGGGCCGTTCGCGCCTTCGACGACGATCTTCGTGCGGATCTTCGCTGCGTTCTTCTCGGTGATCTGGTTTTCCAGTGCCGCCGGGATCAGGATGTCGGTTTCGACCGTCCAGAACTCGTCGTTCGGCATCGGCTCCGCGCCTTCGAAGCCCGCGACGCCGCCCGTGCGTGCGACGTGGTCGAGCAGCTTGTTCGAATCGAGGCCGGCCGGCCGGTAGATCGTGCCCGTGTGATCCTGCACCGCGATCACCTTCGCGCCCGCTTCCTGGAACAGCTTCGCCGCGATGCCGCCGACGTTGCCGAAGCCCTGCACCGCGATGCGCGCGCCTTCGATCTCGAGGCCCTTCTTCTTCGCCGCTTCGCAGCCGACGACGAACACGCCGCGGCCCGTCGCTTCCTTGCGGCCGAGCGAACCGCCGAGCGCGATCGGCTTGCCGGTCACGACGCCGGTCGACGTCTGGCCCTGGTTCATCGAGAAGGTGTCCATCATCCACGCCATCACCTGTTCGTTGGTGTTGACGTCCGGCGCCGGAATGTCGGTGTTCGGGCCGATGATGATGCCGATTTCGCTGGTGTAGCGGCGCGTCACGCGCTCGAGCTCACCGCGCGACAGCTTGCGCGGGTCGACGCGGATGCCGCCCTTCGCACCGCCGTACGGCACGTTCACGGCCGCGTTCTTCACCGACATCCATGCGGACAGCGCCATCACTTCCGACAACGTCACGTCCTGGTGGTAGCGCACGCCGCCCTTGCCCGGGCCGCGCGACACGTTGTGCTGCACGCGATAGCCCTCGAAGTGCGCGACGGTACCGTTGTCGAGCTCGATGGGCACATCGACGATCAGGATGCGCTTCGGGCGCTTCAGCGTTTCGAGCCAGCGCGACAGCGAGCCGAGGTACGGCGCGACGCGATCGACTTGCTGAAGATAGTTGCCCCACGGGCCGAGATCGTCGGCGTGCAGGTAGGACGGGATGGACTGCAATTGCGAAGACATGGATGCTCCAACGGTCAACAGGTGCGCACATTGTCGAAAAACCCGTTTTTTTTATCCAATGCCGTTTGCTTATTCGATTATGCGTTTCTTGCATGATCGCGATTTTTCGCAAATCTGCGGTCGATTTGCGCAAGAACGCACGCGATCGGCCGTGCATCGCATCCGCGAACAATCATGTTGATCGTGCACGGACCGGCCGCCGGACAGCCGTCCGACAGGCGCGGCAAGCCCGCCGTCAGCCGGTCGCGGTCGATCGTGCGCAGTCGCCGGCTGCTGCCCAGTTGCTAACCGGCGGTCTCGCGCAGTTCGTCGCGCACGACCTCCCACAGCGCGCGCACGAGCTTCTGCCGCGGATCGTCGCCCTGCAGCGCGAGCTTGTCGCAGTACAGCCGGATCTCCATCGTCAGCGTGAACGGATGCGCGCCGCCGCGCGCCGCACGGTCGAGCCGGATCAGCCGGCCGCTCGCGACCGCGTCTTCGACCGCGCTGTGCGGCAGGAACGCGACGCCGTGCCCCGCGAGCGCCATCGCCTTCAGCCCTTCGGCCATGTCGGTTTCGTAGACGCGATCGAGGAACAGCCGCGTCGGCGCGTTCGCGATGATGACTTCCGTCATCCGGCCGAGATAGGCGTTCGGCGTATACGACAGGTACGGCACGCGCGCGTCGGCCGTGCCGGGCAGCGTATGGCGCGGCCGGCCCGCGCGGCCGGGCGCCGAGAACGGGCTGATCGGCTCGCTGCCGAGGATCAGCATGTCGTAGCGCGCCGGATCGAGCGCGACCGGGTGGCTCGGGTGGTGGTAGCCCATCACGAGATCGCAGCCGCCCTCGACGAGCGACAGCACGGCGTCGTGCACGTTCAGCGCGCGCAGCCGTGTGTGGACCTTGCCCATCTTCGCCTCGATCCGCTGCAGCCAGCGCGGGAAATACGTGAGCGACAGCGTGTGCGGCACCGCGAACTCGATCGTCGGCACCGGCGCGCCGACGTGGCCGCGCAACAGCGTCCGCGCCTCGTGCGCCTGCGACAGCATCGTCAGCGCCTGCTCGTAGAAGATCTGCCCGGCCTGCGTGAGCCGCGTCGGATAGACCGAACGGTCGATCAGTTCGGTCGCGAGCCACGCTTCGAGCGCCTGGATGCGCCGCGAAAACGCCGGCTGCGATACGTGCCGCAGTTCGGCGGACCGGCTAAAGCTGCGCGTTTCCGCGAGCGAAACGAAGTCTTCGAGCCATTTCAGTTCCATGCAGGCGGGCGCGGCGGGCGGCGGTCGGGAAGAAGCCTGCATTCTACCGGCGGGCGGGCCCGGCCGGCGGCGGCGCGCCCGGCCCGGCGGCCGCTGCGCACCGGGCTCCGGGGCGGCGTTGGCACGCGGCGGCGCCCGCCGGCTTGCGCGCGGCCGGGATCGTCGCGCGCCGATGGTAAAATGTTAGATTCTCCCTCCCCTCGCTCGACCCGGCCCCAAGGCCCGCCCGACCATGTCCGACACTCGTCCCGATACGCTTTTCGCCCTCACCGCGCTCTCGCCCATCGACGGCCGCTACGCCAGCAAGACCGAAGCGCTGCGCGACTGGCTCTCCGAAGCCGCCTTCATGCGCCACCGCGTCACCGTCGAGGTGCACTGGCTGATCGCGCTGTCGCGCGCCGGCTTCGCAGAAGTCCCGCGCTTCTCCGACGCGTCCGAGCAGTTCCTGCTGCAGCTCGCCGAGCGCTTCACCGCGCACGACGCCGCGCGCATCAAGGAAATCGAGCGCGTGACGAACCACGACGTGAAGGCCGTCGAATACTGGCTGAAGGAATCGGTGAAGGGCCAGGCCGAACTCGAGAAGGCAAGCGAATTCATCCACTTCGCGTGCACGTCCGAGGACATCAACAACACGTCGCACGGGATGATGCTCGCCGGCGCGCGCGAGCACGTGATCGTGCCGGCGCTGCGCACGGTCCACCAGCGCCTCGTCGCGCTCGCGCACGCGCATGCCGAACAGCCGATGCTGTCGCGCACGCACGGCCAGCCGGCCAGCCCGACGACGCTCGGCAAGGAACTCGCGAACGTCGCCGCGCGTCTCGCGCGTGCGATCGCCCGCATCGAGAAGGTCGAGATCCTCGGCAAGATGAACGGCGCGGTCGGCAACTTCAACGCGCACCTGTCCGCGTATCCGGAATTCGACTGGGAAGCGTTCTCGCGCGACGTGATCGAAAACCGCCTGAAGCTCACGTTCAACCCGTACACGATCCAGATCGAGCCGCACGACTACATGGCCGAGCTGTTCGACGCGGTCGCACGCGCGAACACGATCCTGCTCGACCTCGACCGCGACGTGTGGGGCTACATTTCGGTCGGCTACTTCAAGCAGAAGACGAAGGCCGGCGAGATCGGCTCGTCGACGATGCCGCACAAGGTCAACCCGATCGACTTCGAGAACTCGGAAGGCAACCTCGGCCTCGCGAACGCGACGCTGCGCCACCTCGCCGACAAGCTGCCGGTATCGCGCTGGCAGCGCGACCTGACCGACTCGACGGTGCTGCGCAACATGGGCGTCGCGCTCGGCTACTCGCTGCTCGCGTACGACTCGCTGATCCGCGGCCTCGACAAGCTCGAGGTGAATCCGCAGCGCCTGAACGAAGATCTCGACAACTGCTGGGAAGTGCTCGCCGAGCCGGTGCAGACGGTGATGCGCCGCTACGGCATCGAGAATCCGTACGAGCAGCTGAAGGAACTGACGCGCGGCAAGGGCATCACGCGCGAAGCGCTGCAGCAGTTCGTCGGCACGCTCGCGATCCCGCAGGACGCGAAGGACCGCCTGCTCGCGATGACGCCCGCGTCGTACATCGGCAAGGCCGTCGAACTCGCGAAGCGGATCGCGTAAGCGCCGCCGTCGCCGGACGAACAAAAGCCCGCTGCGAGCAATCGCAGCGGGCTTTTTCCTTTTCGGGCGCTCAGAACGAAATCATCCGGCCCGGGTTGAGCGCGCTCATCACGCTCATCGCTGCTTTCGCGGCCGGAATCGCGATCGGCGACAACTGCCGGCCGAGCGGAATCTCGCGATGGTCGATGCCGGTCAGCATCGAGAAATCGTCGTTGCGGCCGACGAAATCGTCGCAGATCGCCTTGCCGATCCGCACCGTCTGCGCAACGCCGTGGCCGCTCCAGCCCTGCACCATGTACATCGGCACGCGGCTGTCGGTCTTGCGGCTGTCGGTGGCGCCATTCAGCGTGAAGTCGCTGACGCCGCTCCAGCAGTAGTCGAGCGCGAAGCTGCCGTCGGCCTGCGGAAACACCGTGTTCAGCCGCGTCAACAGATACGCGTTGACGTCGGGCTGCGCCCAGCAGCTGCCGGTGCCCTGCCCGCCGAACAGCAGCCGGTTGCCGCGCACCGGCCGGTAGTAGTCGATCTGGAACTGCGTGTCGTACACGGGCATGCCGGCCGGCATCAGCGTCGCGACATCGACGTCGAGCGGCGCCGTCACGCTCACGTACGTGAAGAACGGCACGGTCGTCGTGCTGCCGTCGTCGAACAGCCGGAACGTCGTGTTATGCAGCGCGAGCACGACGCCGCGGCGCGCGGTGATCGTGCCGCCCGGCGTCGTCGCGACGACGCCCGCAGGCGTCTCGTCGAGCTCGAGCACCTCGGTACCCTCGAACAGCGCGCCGCCGTTCAGCCGGAAGCCGTGCACGAGGCCGCGCACGAGCGCGAGCGGATGGATCTGCCCGCCGATCGCGTCGATCGCCGCGCCGTGGTACAGCCCCGAGCGCACGTATTCGTCGTGCAGTTGATGGCGGCCGACGAGCGTCACGCCCGCGTCGCCGAGATGGCGGCGGGCGTCCGCGCCGTCGAGCAGCGCGCTCATGTGGCCCGGGTGGACCGCCGCCGTCGCGTGGCCGCGCTTGCGGTCGAGATCGAGCGCGTAACGCGCGCCGATCGCATCGATCAGGTCCATCGATTCGGTCGACGCGAAGCGCCACAGCCGCTTCGCATCGTCGTATGACAGGTGGTCGATCATGTCGGCCGCTTCCCAGCGCGCGAGGCCCGGCGTCAACTGCCCGCCGTTGCGGCCCGATGCGGCCGAGCCGACGTGATGCTTGTCGACGAGGATCGTGTCGACGCCCGCTTCCGCGAGATGCAGCGCGGCCGATGCGCCGAGCAGGCCCGCGCCGATCACGAGCACGTCGCACACGACGTCGTGCGCGAGCGGCGCGCCGTTCGCGTGGCGCGACAGCGACGCCTCGTACCAGTTGGCCGGGCGCTCGCCGTCGTAACGGGCCGGGTCGCACCAGTTCCAGTTGTCTTTTTCGATGTTCAGTTGCGTTTGCTCGAAACGCGATTCGCCCTGGATCAGGGGTTTGTGATTGGAGGTCATGATTGCACTTGCATGGTAGGGCCGCCTGTCGATGAGCCTTCTGGCTTCGCGGGTGGGGCAGCCGGTTCCACTTGGGTGTCAACGAGATAAAGGGCGCGATGGCCCGTGTTGACGGCGGACACGTTCGTGCCGCCTGGGTCCCGGACCGTGCGAAAGCACGCATTGATCAGTGCCGGGACACCCAATTTCTACACCGCAGAAATAATTCTACAGTGTAGAATAAGCTTTCGTCAAGTTTACAGCCGGGTCTGCGCCGGCTGCCCAGTCCGATCGATGAAAGACAAACCCGCCCAGGGCCCGCGCGGCCTCGACAAGGACGCGATCGTCGCGGCCGCGCTCGCGCTGCTCGAAGACGTCGGCGAAGCCGCGTTCAGCGTACGCAAGCTCGCGCAGTCGGTCGGCTGCGACCCGATGAGCGTGCTGTATCACTTCAAGTCGAAGGACGGCCTGAGCCGCGCGATCGCGAACGCGTTGTCGCGCTCGCTCGTGCCGGTCGACGATGCTCAGCCGTGGCGCGAACGGCTGCGCGATCTCGCGCGCCAGTACCGCACGCTCGCGCTGCGCCACCCGGCCGCGTTCGCGCTGCTGCAGCGCCACATGAGCACGGGGCCGGCCGATCTCGCGCACATCGAGGCCGTGCACCGCGCGCTGGCCGACGCCGGCATTCCGCGCGCGGCGCTGCCGTCGGTGTGCGTCGGCTGGTATGCGAGCGTGATCGGGCTCGCCGCCGCCGAGGCCGGCGGCCTCACGCGGCCCGCGAACGACGTGGAGCTGGAGGAAATGAACGCGCTGTCGGACACCGAGCATCCGCTCGTCAGGTCGGCCGCCCCGCTCTATGCGCAGCTCGATCCGGAGATCGTGCACGACACGATGCTCGACGTGCTGCTCGACGGCATCGCGAAGCGCGCGCACGCGGCCTGACCGGCTGGCGCGCCGCCAACGAAAAAGCGCCCCGAAGGGCGCCTTTTTCATCACGATTGCCGCGAATCGCGCTCAGTGCTGCTGCGCGAGACCGATCTTCACCATCACCTGATCGACGATCTGTTCGGGCGTCAGCTCGATGCTGACCACGATCGCTTCGTCCGGGCCCGGCTCCTCGAGCGTGTCGAGCTGGCTCTTCAGCAGCGACGGATCGAAGAAATGGCCGGTGCGGGTCTTCAGGCGCTCGCGCAATACGTCGAACGAACCCTGCAGATACACGAACCGCACGTCGGTGTCGGTGCCGCGCAGCACGTCGCGGTACGAACGCTTCAGCGACGAGCACGTGAACACGGCCGTCTCGCCCGCGCGCTGCTTTTCCTCGATGGCCTCGCGGATCGAGCGCAGCCACGGCCAGCGGTCGTCGTCGGTGAGCGGAATGCCGTGGTGCATCTTTTCCTTGTTCGCCGCGCTGTGAAACGCGTCGCCGTCGGTATAGCTGCACGACAGGCGTTCCGCCAGCATTTCGCCGATTCGCGACTTGCCCGCGCCCGACACGCCCATTGCGATCAGAATCATTGACTACCCCTTGTTACAAAACCATGCTCAGCAGCAGCGTGAAGCTCAGGCCGAGCACCGAGATGATCGTTTCGAGCAGCGTCCAGGTCTTGAACGTCTGGCCGACCGTCATCCCGAAATATTCCTTGATCAGCCAGAAGCCGCCGTCGTTCACGTGCGAGAAGATCAGCGAGCCCGAGCCCGTCGCGAGCACCAGCAGTTCCGGACGGACCGCCGCCCCCGATGCCGCCGCGATCGGTGCGACGATGCCGCAGGCGGTCGTCATCGCGACCGTCGCCGAGCCCGTGGCCAGACGAATCAGCGCGGCGACGAACCAGCCGAGCAGCAGCGGCGACAGGTGCGCCTGCGTGGCGGTTGCGACGATCTGCTGCGAGATCCCGCTATCACGCAGGATACCGCCAAAGCCGCCGCCCGCGCCGACGATCAGCGTGATCCCGGCGATCGGTGCCAGGCACTCGCCGCAGAACTTCTGGATCTGGTCGCGGTTGAAGCCCTGCAGCTTGCCGAACGTGAAGAAGCTCACGAGCACGGCGATCAGCAGCGCGACGTCCGAGTTGCCGGCGAAGCGCAGCAGGTTGTTCGGCAGCGTCTTCGGCGCGAAGACCAGGTCGGCCCAGCTGCCGACCAGCATCAGGATCACCGGCAGCAGGATCGTGAACAGCGTGATGCCGAAGCCCGGCAGCTCGCGCTTCTTGCCTTCGGTGTGCGACTCGACGAATTGCGCGGCGAGCGGGTTGTTCTCCGGCAGCTTCACGAACTTCGAGATCGTCAGCGCGAACAGCGGGCCCGCGACGATCGCGGTCGGCACGCCGACGATCAGGCCGAATGCGATCGTCTTGCCGATATCGGCGCCGTACTGCTGGACCGCGAGCAGCGCGGCCGGGTGCGGCGGGATCAGCCCGTGCACGACCGACAGGCCGGCCACCATCGGCAGGCCGACGACGAGCAGCGACTTGCCGGTGCGCTTCGCGACGTTGAACGCGATCGGGATCAGCAGCACGAAGCCGACTTCGAAGAACACCGGCAGGCCGACGATGATCGCGACGAACATCATCGCCCAGTGGATGTTCTTTTCACCGAACCAGTCGATCAGCGTGGTCGCGATCCGTTCGGCGCCGCCCGATTCGGCCATCATCTTGCCGAGCATCGTGCCGAGGCCGACGACGATCGCGATGTGGCCGAGCGTATTGCCGTTGCCCGTCTCGAACGACTTGACGATCTTGTCCATCGGCATCCCGACCACCAGGCCGAGGCCGAGCGACACGATGATGAGCACCAGGAACGGATAGATCTTGAACCGCGCGATCATCACGATCAACGCCACGATCGCGATCACGGTATAGATGAGCAGCATGCTGCCTTGGACAGCCCCCATGTGGACTCCTCCTTGGGATTATTCGAACCGGGCGGATCGTTGCGAGTATGCCCGGCTATGCAGGTCTCCGAAACAGCGGGGAGACCCCCACCGTCAGGACGCTGAATTTTACTTATCTTTGCGGTTCGCGGATAGAACCGGTTCCATCAGCAAAAACCCTCGGTAAAACAAGCACTAAGCGCTTGTCTTCCGAGGGTCAAACCGTCATTCCGTACAAATCTTAACGGGGCAGCTGGCTCGCAGCTTGCGCGAGGCGCGTGACTTCGGCCCAGTCCTGCGCGGCGAGCGCCGCCTTCGGCGTGAGCCACGAGCCGCCGACGCACACGACGTTCGGCAGCTTCAGGAAATTCGGCGCGGTGTCGACCGTGATGCCGCCCGTCGGGCAGAACTTCAGCGCCGGGAACGGGCCGTGGAACGCCTGCAGCATCGGCACGCCGCCCGCCTGCTGCGCGGGGAAGAACTTCACGATCTCGTAGCCGAATTCGAGCGCCTGGATGATGTCGCTCGGCGTCATCACGCCCGGCAGCAGCGGCAGGCCCGCGTCGAGCGACGCGAGGTGCAGGTCCTTCGTCAGGCCCGGCGACACGCCGAACTTCGCGCCCGCGCGCTTCGCCTGCGCGCAGTGCTCGGGCTTCGTGATCGTGCCGACGCCGACGACGATGTCGTCCGCGAGCTGGCTCGCGCGCTGGATCGCCTCCAGGCCGGCCGGCGTGCGCAGCGTGATCTCGAGCACCTTCACGCCGCCCGCGTGCAACGCGCGCGACACGTGCTCGCCCTGCTCGACCGAGTCGAATGCGAGCACCGGAATGACCGGGCCCAGCTTCACGATTTCAGCAATCGTCTTCATCAAATTCGCTCCTTGAAATTCATGCGTCGACGCGGACGGCCGCTTCGCCGACCAGCGTCCCGAAAACCGATGCGCCCTGCTCGGCCGGCGCCGCGGCCGCGCGGAACACGCCGAACAGTTCGCGCCCGAAACCGACCTCGTTCTCGGCCTGGTGCAGCGGCTGCGCGACCGGGCGCGCGTGCCACTCGGCGTCGTCGACCTCGATGTCGAGCACGCCGGCTTCCGCGTCGATCACGAGCGTGTCGCCCGTCTTCACCTTGCCGAGCGGGCCGGCCAGCAGCGCTTCCGGCGACACGTGGATCACGGCCGGCACCTTGCCCGACGCGCCCGACATGCGGCCGTCGGTCACCAGCGCGACGTGGAAGCCCTGATCCTGCAGCACGCCGAGCAGCGGCGTCAAACGGTGCAGCTCGGGCATCCCGTTCGCGCGCGCACCCTGGAAGCGCACGACCGCGACGAAATCGCGCTTCAGCTCGCCGCGATCGAATGCTTCCTGCACGGCTTCCTGCGAATCGAACACGATCGCGGGTGCCGTCACCTTGCGGTGCTCGGGCGCGACCGCCGAAATCTTGATCACGCCGCGGCCGAGCCGACCCTGCATCAGGCGCAGGCCGCCGTCCGGCTGGAACGGGTCGCGGATGCCGCGCAGCACCTTCGTGTCGTGGCTCTCGGCCGCGCCGTCGACCCACGTGAGCTTGCCGTCGATCAGCTTCGGCTCCTTCGTATAGTGCGACAGCCCACGGCCGGCAACCGTCGTCACGTCCTCGTGCAGCAGCCCGCCTTCGAGCAAGTTGCGCACCAGGAACGCGACGCCGCCCGCCGCGTGGAAGTGGTTCACGTCGGCCTTGCCGTTCGGGTAGATCTTCGCGAGCAGCGGCACGACGGCCGACAGTTCGTCGAAATCGTTCCAGTCGATCAGGATGCCGGCCGCGCGCGCGATCGCGACGAGGTGCAGCGTATGGTTGGTCGAGCCGCCCGTCGCGAGCAGCGCGACGATCCCGTTGACGATCGCCTTCTCGTCGATCACATGGCCGATCGGCGTGTAGCGGCCGCGCTCGACGGTCAGGTCGAGCACGCGGCGCGCGGCCTCGGCCGTCAGCGCGGTGCGCAGCGGCGTGTGCGGATGGACGAACGCCGAACCCGGCAGGTGCAGGCCCATCAGCTCCATCAGCATCTGGTTGCTGTTCGCGGTGCCGTAGAACGTGCAGGTGCCGTGGCCGTGATATGCGGCCGATTCGGCTTCGAGCAGCGCGTCGCGGCCGACCTGGCCGGTCGCGAACTGCTGGCGGATCTTCGCCTTGTCGTCGTTCGACAGGCCGCTCGTCATCGGGCCGGCCGGCACGAAGATGGTCGGCAGGTGGCCGAACTGCAGCGCGCCGATCAGGAGGCCCGGCACGATCTTGTCGCAGATGCCGAGGCAGAGCGCCGCGTCGAACATGTTGTGCGTGAGCGCGATCGCCGTGCCCATCGCGATCGCCTCGCGCGAGAACAGCGACAGCTCCATCCCCGGGTTGCCCTGCGTGACGCCGTCGCACATCGCCGGCACGCCGCCCGCGAACTGCGCGACACCGCCGTTCTCGCGCGCGGCGGCCTTGATGATGTCGGGGAAATCCTTGTACGGCGCGTGCGCGGACAGCATCTCGTTGTACGAGGACACGATGCCGATGTTCGGCTCGCGGATGGTCTTGATCGCGAACTTGTCGCTGCCCTCGAGGCCCGCGAAGCCGTGCGCGAGGTTCGCGCAGGACAGCGCGCCGCGCGCCGGGAACTTGCCCTGCGCGCCGTCGATGCGGTGCAGATAGGCGGAACGGGTCGATTGGCTGCGGGCGATCACGCGTTCGGTGACCTTCGCCAGAGTGGGGTGCAGCGACGTCATGCTGGGCGCTCCTGTATGCCGGCCGACACCGGCGGTTGGAATCGTGGGGACGGTCGAATGCATCGACTGAACGAAGCCAGTCTAGTAGAAAAACTACAAGCATGCAATGCAGATCGATTCGCGCGCAACCCTCGTTCCCGCCACCAGCATGGCTTTAATCAGTAAAAACCCTAATTACCCCCACCGTCATCGCGCCGCAAGCACTGCAATAACGCTAGCATTTTCATGTAGATTTTCTACAATTCGATTGCGATACACTCGCTCATCCGAACCCGATTTCCAGCCACTGCCCCATGCTGCCTCGCATTGAAGCGATCCGCGCCGAGCTGCGCCCGTCCGAGCGCAAGCTCGCCGACTACATCCTCGCCGCGCCGCGCGAGGTGCTCGACCTCGCGATGACCGAGCTGTCGACGCGCGCGGGCGTCAGCCAGCCGACGATCGCGCGCTTCTGCCAGGCGCTCGGCTGCAGCGGCTTTCGCGAATTCAAGATCCGGCTCGCGCAGAGCGTCGCGCCGGGCGTGTCGTCGGTGTATCGCGACGTCGAGCCCGACGAACCGGCGCCCGGCATCATCGGCAAGGTGTTCGACCGCACGATCGGCGCGCTGATCGAGGTTCGCAACAGCCTGTCCGCGGGCAGCGTCGCCGATGCGATCGCGCTTCTGTCGAACGCGTCGCGCATCGAGTTCTACGGCGCCGGCGGCTCGGGCATCGCCGCGCAGGACATCCAGCACAAGTTCTTCCGGCTCGGCGTGCCGAGCGTCGCGTATTCGGATCCGCACACGTTCTCGATGTCGTCGGCGCTGCTCGGGCCGCACGACGTCGTCGTCGCGATCTCGAACACCGGCCGCACGCGCGACATCGTCGACGCTGCGCGCTCCGCGCTCGCGTGCGGCGCGAAAGTCGTCGCGATCACGCAGAGCCATTCGCCGCTCGCGAAGCTCGCGACGGTGAGCCTCGCGTCGAACGTCGCCGAGGAAACGGACGTGTTCTCGCCGATGACGTCGCGGATGTCGCATCTCGCGATCGGCGACATCCTCGCGGTCGGCGTCGCGCTGTCGCGCGGCCCCGCGCTGATGGAACGGGTCGGCCGCGCGAAGGAAGCGATCACGCGCCGGCGGATCGACGACGGCGCGAAGGATTGAACAGGCGCCACACGGAAACAGTGCGTAAACGAACAACGGCACCCCAAGGGGCGCCGTTGCGCATGGATCGGGCCGGCAGCCTCGCCGGCCGCACCGCTCAAAACGGCTTGATCACGACCAGAGCGACCGCCGCGAGCATGCCGAGCACCGGCAGCTCGTTGAACACGCGGTACCACTTGTCGGTGCGGCGGTTCTCGCCGCGCTCGAACACCCGCAGCAGGTGCCCGCAGTATGCGTGATAGACGATGAGCAGCAGCACGACCGTCACCTTCGCATGGATCCAGCCCTGCCCCTGGCCGATGCCGATCGCGAGCCAGAGCCACAGCCCGCAGGCCAGCGCCGGCACCGCGATCATCGTCATGAAGCGGAACAGCTTGCGCGCCATCAGCAGCAGGCGTCGCACCGCGGCCGGATCGGTTTCCATGGCCAGGTTCACGTAGATGCGCGGTAGGTAGAACAGCCCCGCGAACCACGCGGCGATCAGAACGATATGGAACGTCTTGATCCAGAGCATTGCCATCGGTTGTGCGCCTCGCTTTACTGGCGGCCTTCGCCGTGTCCGAGCACGACGTACTTCAGCGACGTCAGCCCTTCCAGGCCCACGGGGCCGCGTGCGTGCAGCTTGTCGTTCGAGATGCCGATTTCCGCGCCGAGACCGAATTCGAAGCCGTCCGCGAAGCGCGTCGACGCGTTGACCATCACGCTCGCCGAATCGACCTCGCGCAGGAAACGCATCGCGCGGTCGTGATCCTCGGTGACGATCGCATCCGTGTGATGCGAGCCGTATTGGTTGATGTGCTCGATTGCGGCGTCGAGGCCGTCGACCACCTTGATCGCGAGCACCGGCGCGAGATATTCGGTGTGCCAGTCTTCCTCGGTCGCGTCGACGAGCGGGCCGACGCCCGCGTCGGCGAGCACCGCGCGCGCGGCCGCATCGACGCGCAGCTCGACCTGCTTGTCGCGATACAGCCTGCCGAGCGGCGGCAGCAGCTTCTCCGCGATGCCGCTCGCGACGAGCAGCGTCTCCATCGTGTTGCAGGTGCCGTAGCGGTGCGTCTTCGCGTTGTCGCAGACGGTCAGCGCCTTGTCGAGATCGGCGCGATCGTCGACGTACACGTGACAGACGCCGTCGAGGTGCTTGATCATCGGCACGCGCGCCTCGTTGATCAGGCGCTCGATCAGGCTCTTGCCGCCGCGCGGCACGATCACGTCGACGTATTCGGTCATCGTGATCAGCTTGCCGACCGCAGCGCGATCGGCCGTCGCGACGACCTGCACCGCGTCCTGCGGCAAGCCGGCCGCCGCGAGCCCTTCGCCGATCAGCTTCGCGAGCGCCGTGTTCGATTCGAGCGCTTCGGAGCCGCCGCGCAGGATCGTCGCATTGCCCGACTTCAGGCACAGCGCGGCCGCATCGATCGTCACGTTCGGGCGCGATTCGTAGATGATGCCGATCACGCCGAGCGGCACACGCATCTGGCCAACCTGGATCCCGCTCGGGCGGTACTTGAGGTTGCCGATCTCGCCGATCGGATCGGCCAGCGACGCAACCTGGCGCAGGCCTTCGACCATCGTATTCAACGCCTTGTCCGACAGCGTCAGGCGGTCGACGAACGCCGCATCGAGCCCTTTTTCACGGGCGCGGGCGACGTCGCGCGCATTCGCGTCCTTCAGCGTCTGCGCGTCGCGTTCGATCGCGCGGGCCACGGCGTCGAGCGCCGCGTTCTTCGCGGCCGTGCTGGCGCGCGCCATCGCGCGGGAAGCGTGCCGGGCGCGACGGCCCAGGTCGGTCATGTACTGATCGATATCCATCGTGTGACTCGAGAAGCAAGCCGCGCTGGGCGGCATGAATTCGTGGGGAAGCGAGGGGGGCGGCCATCCGCGGGCGGCCATCCGCGGGGCGGCCATCCGCGGGTGGCCATCCATGGGGCGCGGCGGCCGGAAGGCCGCGCCGCGGATGGTCGCCCCGGCTTTCGAAGCATTGTAAGCGGGTTGCGCAGCGCGCGCTGAAGGCCCGAACGGGACTCAGCGTCGCACGCGACCCGCGGTCGGCGGTCGCTCGCCGCGCGCGCCCGCGACCGTCATCGCGAGCTGGAACAGCCCGTCCCACGGATCGGGCGGCGGTTGGTCCTGCGTGCGGCGGCCCGGCACGACGGCCGTGAGCCCCTTGACCTGCCGGTCGAGCTGCGCGGCGAACGCGAGCGCCTTCTCGAGCACGGGTTCCGACACGCGGTTCAGCGCGGGGCCGATCAGCCGTTCGCGCGGGCCCCACACGCGGTTCTCGCGCAGCAGCGTCGCCAGCGGCTTGCCGGCCGTCGCGCCGCGCTTGATCCGCAGCAGCGTTCGCAACTCCTCGACGACGGCCCACATCACGAGCACAATCGCCTCGCCCTCGCCCTTCAGCCCGTCGATCATCCGCGCGAGCCGTGCGGCGTCGCCGGCGAGCATCGCTTCGTTCAGCTTGAACACGTCGTAGCGCGCGACGTTCAGCACCGCATCGTGCACCTGCTCGAACGACAGCGCGCCCTGCGGATACAGCAGCCCGAGCTTCTGGATTTCCTGGTGCGCGGCGAGCAGGTTGCCCTCGACGCGCTCCGCGATGAACTGCAGCGCGCGCCGCCCGTCGTCGCCGGCCGCGACGCGCTGGCCCTGCATCGACAGGCGCTGGCCGATCCAGTTCGGCAGTTGCGCGCGGTCGACCGGATCGATCTTCAGCGCGACGCCGCCGTTCTGTAGCGCGGTAAACCACGCGGATTTCTGCGTGGCCGCATCGAGACGCGGCAGCGTGACGAGCATCAGCGCATCGGGATTGGCGGTGGCCGCGAGCGTCTTCAGCGCGTCGGCGCCTTCCTTGCCGGGCTTGCCCGACGGAATGCGCAGCTCGATCAGCTGGCGCTCGCCGAACAGCGACATCGCCTGGGTCGCGCCGAGCAGCACGCTCCAGTCGAAGCCGCGCTCGACCGTATGCACCGAACGCTCGGTGAAGCCGGCCGCGCGCGCGGCCGCACGAATGCGGTCGCATGCTTCCTGCGCGAGCAGCGGCTCGTCGCCGTAGACGGTATAGAGCCCGGCCAACCCCTTCGCGAGGTGCGGCTCCAGCGCATCAAGTCGCAATTGCATCGGTGCGTGCGCCGTCGATCAGAGCGGCGGCGGCGGCAGCGGCGCGCGCGGCGCGACGCCCGGCACCACGTCCTCCGGCGCCGGCGTCAGCGAGTGGACGATCGCGAGACGCCGCATCAACTGGTCGACCGCATCGTTCTGCATGTCGCCGTACAGGATGTCGGCTTCCTGCGCCTTCGCGTTCGTGTACTGGTCGCTGTACGTCATCGCGCGGTTCAGCGCGATCGCGCTCGGCGGGATCAGCACGGTGCCGTCCTTGCTCGTCAGCGTGTAGTTCAGCGTATAGAACAGCGCGTACTCCTGCGCCGAGCCGTACTTGTTGAGCGTCAGCGTGTTCTGGCCACGCGACTCCCACATGCGCAGCACGGCGTCGGCGTCGTCCGCCGACTTGACGATCTTCGTGTCGCTGCCGGCCTCGACGAGGCGCGTCAGCCGCGCCTCGACGGGCGCCGGCGCGCCGGCCACCAGCAGGTGCTTGAACGCATAGTCCTGCTGGCCCCGCAACTGGAAGCCGCATGCCGACAGCGCAACCGCGCTGCCGACGAGCATCAAAAACGATCTGCGGATCACCTTCGCTCCTTCTGGGTACGTCCGACGGCCGGCGGCCGTCAGACGACGATGTTCACGAGGCGGCCCGGCACGACGACGATCTTCTTCGCCGGCTTGCCGTCGCTGAACTTCGCGAACGCGTCGTCGGCCACCGCCGCGGCTTCGATCGCCTCGCGGCTCGCGTCCTTCGCGACCTTCAACGCGCCGCGCACCTTGCCGTTCACCTGCAGCACGAGTTCGATCTCGGCCTGCTCGAGCGCGGCTTCGTCGACCTTCGGCCACGGTGCATCGAGCAGCGGGCCGAATTCGTCCGCGTAGCCGAGCGCCTTCCACAGCTCGAACGTGACGTGCGGCACGACCGGGTACAGCACGCGCAGCAGCACGCCGTACGTTTCGCGCAGCACGCCGGGCGTCGCGCCCTTCGCGCCGTCGACCGCGTTCAGCATCTTCATCGCGGCCGATACGACCGTGTTGTACTGCAGGCGCTGGTAGTCGAAATCGGCCTGCTTCAGCACGCTGTAGATCTCGCGGCGCAGCGCCTTGTCGGCTTCGCCGAGCGCGGCCGCATCGAAGCCCGCGCGCGCGGCGAGGGCTTCGCGGTTCGCGTAACCGAAGCTCCACACGCGGCGCAGGAAGCGGCTCGCGCCCTCGACGCCGGCGCCCGACCACTCGAGCTGCTGCTCGGGCGGTGCGGCGAACATCGTGAACAGGCGCGCGGTATCGGCGCCGTACAGGTCGATCAGCACCTGCGGATCGACGCCGTTGTTCTTCGACTTCGACATCTTCTCGATGCCGCCGAGCACGACCGGCTGGCCGTCCGTGTTCAGCGTCGCGCCGACCGGGCGGCCCTTGTCGTCGTGCGTGACCGTCACGTCGGCCGGGTTGTACCAGGTCTTCTTGCCCGCTGCGTCCTCGCGGTAGAACGTCTCGTTCAGCACCATCCCCTGCGTGAGCAGGTTCTTCGCCGGCTCGCCGAACTTCACGAGGCCGAGGTCGCGCATCACCTTGGTCCAGAAGCGCGAATACAGCAGGTGCAGGATCGCGTGCTCGATGCCGCCGATGTACTGATCCATCGGCATCCAGTAGTCGGTGCGCGCGTCGACCATCGTCTCGGCGTCCGGCGCCGTGTAGCGCGAGAAGTACCACGACGAATCGACGAAGGTGTCCATCGTGTCGGTTTCGCGCTTCGCGGCCGCGCCGCACTTCGGGCACGTGCAGTTCAGGAACGCTTCCGACTTCGCGAGCGGGTTGCCCGAGCCGTCCGGCACGAGGTCTTCCGGCAGCACGACGGGCAGATCCTTCTCCGGCACCGGCACGTCGCCGCACGACGGGCAGTGGATGATCGGGATCGGCGTGCCCCAGTAGCGCTGGCGCGATACGCCCCAGTCGCGCAGGCGCCACGTGACCTGCTTGTCGCCGAAGCCGCCGGCCTTCAGGTCGGCCGCGATCGCGTCGACGGCCGCGCCGTATCCGAGGCCGTCGTACTTGCCGCTGTTGACGCAGGCTGCGACTTCCTTGTCGCCGTACCACTCCTGCCACGCGTCGAGCGAGTACGTCTGGCCTTCGGCCGCGATCACCTGCTTGATCGGCAGGTCGTATTTCTTCGCGAACGCGAAGTCGCGCTCGTCGTGCGCGGGCACACCCATCACCGCGCCTTCGCCATAGCTCATCAGCACGTAGTTGCCGATCCACACCTCGACGGGCTCGCCCGTCAGCGGATGCGTGACCGAGAAGCCCGTCGCGACGCCCTTCTTCTCCATCGTCGCGACGTCGGCCTCGGCGACGCCGCCGCGCTTGCATTCGTCGATGAACGCCAGCAGTTCGGGCTTGTCCTGTGCAAGGCGCGTGGCGAGCGGGTGCTCGGCCGCGACCGCGCAGAACGTGACGCCCATGATCGTGTCGGCGCGCGTCGTGAACACGCGCAACAGCTTCTTCTCGCCGTCGAGTTCGTACGGGAAGCCGAAGTTCACGCCGAAGCTCTTGCCGATCCAGTTCTGCTGCATGATCTTCACGCGCTCGGGCCAGCCGAGGCCGTCGAGATCGTTCAGCAGCTCATCCGCGTACTGCGTGATCCGCAGGTAGTACATCGGGATCTCGCGCTTCTCGACGAGCGCGCCCGAACGCCAGCCGCGGCCGTCGATCACCTGCTCGTTCGCGAGCACGGTCTGGTCGACCGGGTCCCAGTTCACGGTGCCCGTCTTCTTGTACGCGATGCCCTTCTCGAGCATCTTCAGGAACAGCCACTGGTTCCACTTGTAGTAGTCGGGCTTGCACGTTGCGATCTCGCGCGACCAGTCGATCGCGAGGCCCATCGACTGCATCTGGCCCTTCATGTAGTCGATGTTGTCGTAGGTCCACTTCGCGGGCGGCACGCCGTTCGCCATCGCGGCGTTTTCGGCCGGCATCCCGAACGCATCCCAGCCCATCGGCATCAGCGTGTTGTAGCCGTTCATCCGCAGATAGCGGTACATCACGTCGTTGATCGTGTAGTTGCGCACGTGACCCATGTGCAGCTTGCCGGACGGGTACGGCAGCATCGACACGCAGTAGAACTTCGGCTTCTGCGAATCTTCCTTCGTCTTGTAGGCATCGGCTGCGCGCCAGTCGCCCTGGGCGGCGGCTTCGACGTCGGCGGGTACGTATCTCTCGTGCATGGTGTGGTTCGGACTAGGCTTTAAGCGGCGCGACGGCTCGCGCGCAGGAGTGGATCGAAATTCGTGCTTGCCCGGCGGACCTGCAGGTTCGCTGTTGCCGAACCTGTTCACGGTTTCCGGGTATTTTCCGGGTAACCCGCAGCATGCCCGGGTAACCTGGAAAATTCCGGGTTACCTTGAAAAAGCCTGCCAACCGGGAAAAACGACGATTATACCGCCCGCGCCGGTTCATTCGGCCGGTCTCGCGGCGGTCGGCCGATCCCGCGGCGGGCGTGGACCGGCCGGAAGATCCGCTCAGCGGTTCGCCGGCACGGCAGACGGCGCGGCGGAACCGCCCGCCTGCGGCGGCACGTCGGTCACGAAGCCGATCCGCGCGAGGCCCGCGGCCTGCGCGGCACCCATCACCTGCGCGATCACGTCGTAGCGCGTCGCGCGCGACGCACGCAGCCGCAGCTCGGGCGGTGCGCCGCCCGCGGCGGCGGCCCGGAAGCGCGCGGGCAGCGCGTCGAGCGCAACCGGTGCGTCGTCCCAGTACAGCTTGCCCGCGTCGTCGATCGACAGCGTGACGGATTGCGGCGTGTCGCGCGCGACGCTGGCCGCGACCTTCGGCAGGTCGAGCCGGATCGCGTGTGTCATCAGCGGTGCGGTAATGATGAAGATGACGAGCAGCACCAGCATCACGTCGATCAGCGGCGTCATGTTGATCTCCGCCATCGGCGCGGAGGTCTTGTGGTGCTCGAGTCCGCCGAATGCCATGGTCGTTCCTCCCGGGCCGGCGCGTCAGGCGCCCTGCGCGCACACGAACACGTGCAGGTCGCGCGCGAAGCCGTCGAGTTCCTCGGCGAGCTGCCGCACGAGCCGCCCGAGAATGTTGTAGGCCAGCACGGCCGGAATCGCGACGACGAGCCCGAACGCGGTCATGATCAGCGCCTCGCCGACCGGCCCCGCGACGTTCTCG
Organism: Burkholderia sp. FW306-1C-G01B; assembly: GCF_058781685.1. Classification (NCBI taxonomy): domain Bacteria; kingdom Pseudomonadati; phylum Pseudomonadota; class Betaproteobacteria; order Burkholderiales; family Burkholderiaceae; genus Burkholderia; species Burkholderia sp. FW306-1C-G01B. The sequence continues at coordinate 107,526 of NZ_JBYSWZ010000013.1, read as the reverse complement.
ATCTGTGCCTGCCCGCTCGCGGCGATGCTGCCGAGCGCGTGGTAGATGCCCCACACGGTGCCGAGCAGCCCGACGAACGGCGCGGTGCTGCCGATCGACGCGAGCAGCACCTGGCCGAATTCGAGACGCCGCTGCGAGCGCAGCATCGCGTGGCGCAACGCGCGCAGCACGCGTTCGCCGCGCTCGACGCGCGCGGCCAGCGCAGCCGGATCGTGATCGTCGGCCGCATCGCGCGCGGCTTCGGCGAGCGGCACGAACACGCGCTCGCGATCGGCGCCGGCGAGCACGGCGATGCCCGCGTCGAGTGACGGCGCTCGCCAGAACGCGGCGAGCGCGCGCGGCCCCTGCCGCTTCGCGCGGACCAGCAGCCAGGCTTTCATGAAGAGGAAACACCAGCTGGCGACGGACATCGCCAGCAGCACATAGGCAACGGCATGCGTGATCGCATCGCCGCTTTCGAGGTAGTGGACAACGCCGGTGGGAATCGCCATCGGAGTTTCCCCGTTGGGTGTCAGCGCAGGCCGAGCACGTCCTGCATGTCGAACAGGCCGGCGCCGCGCGCCGACAGGAAGCGGACCGCGCGCAGCGCGCCCTGCGCGTACGACACGCGGCTCGACGACTTGTGCGTGATCTCGATGCGCTCGCCGATCCCGGCGAACAGCACGGTGTGATCGCCGACGATGTCGCCGCCGCGCACCGCGGCAAAGCCGATCGACGACGGATCGCGTTCGCCCGTCACGCCGTGGCGGCCGTACACCGCGCAATCGTCGAGCGAGCGCCCGAGCGCGCCGGCGACGGCTTCGCCCATCATCAGCGCGGTGCCCGACGGCGCGTCGACCTTGTGGCGGTGGTGCGCCTCGATGATCTCGATGTCGTAGCCGTGCGAGAAATGCTTGGCCGCGAATTCGAGCAGCTTCAGCGTGACGTTCACGCCGACGCTCATGTTCGCTGCGAACACGATGCCGATCTTGCCCGCAGCGGCCTGCAGTTCGGCCTTCTGCTCGGCGGTGAAGCCGGTCGTGCCGATCACGAGCTTCACGTCGTGGCGCAGCGCGGCCTCGACGTGCGCGATCGTGCCTTCCGGGCGCGTGAAATCGATCAGATAGTCGGCCTGCGCGAACACGGCGTCGAGGTCGTCGGTCAGCTTGATCCCGGTTTCCTTGCCGAGGAACGCGCCGGCGTCCTGGCCGAGGAACGGCGAATCGGCGCGGTCGAGCGCGCCGACGAGCTTTGCGTCGGGATCGTTGAGAACGGCTTCGATCAGCATCCGGCCCATTCGGCCCGATGCGCCGGCAATCGCAATCTTCATGGCTTTCTACACGACAGGTCTAAAGGCGGGCGGCGCAAGCCGCCCCGTTTCCGCACGCCGGCCGCTTACTGCGACTGGACCGGCGCGGTGAGCGGCTGGTTCTGCAGCGTGTCCGAGCCTTGCGGGCCGACCGGCGGCGACGCCTCGCTCGACGCGTTCGGCTGCGGCGGACGATGGAACTGGAACTGCGGCTGGATCGCCGGCACCGCGCCCGGCGGCTGGCCGCCCGGCACCGGCGCACCGCCGGAAGCCTGCGCGGCCGGCGCGAAGCGGCGCGCGCTCGAGCCCTGACCCGATACCTGGTTGGTCGCGCGGTTCGCCGCGCGTGCGGCCTGCGCGTTCGCATCCTGGTCGACCACCGCGCCGGACGCCGGCACGGCGGACGGGCTGGCGACAGCCTCCGGCGCCGACGCGCTCGCCGCTTGTGCAGCGCGCGCGGCAGCCGCCTCGGAAGCGGCCTTCGCCGCCGCGGCCGCCTTCGCCTTCTTGCCGCCGCGATCGCCGTCGATATCGGCCAGCAGGTCGAGCTCGGACGGCAGGTTCTCGGCGCCGGTCCAGCCCGCGAGGCGATCGCCCGAGAAGGTCACGACGAGATCGCGCTGCTGGACGATCGCCGTCGAGCCGCGCTTGAAGTAGAAGAGGTAATCCCAGCGGTCGGCGTGGAACATGTCCGCCAGCAGCGGCGTGCCGAGCAATGCGCGCACCTGCTCGCGCGTCATGCCGACCTGCAGTTGTGCGGCCTTCTCCTGCGACACGAAGTTGCCCTGCACGACGGTGATCCGATAGGGCGTGATGCTCTGCGCGATGCGCTGCGTCACGCTGTCGTACGACGAACAACCAGCCAGCGCCGCAACGGCGGCGGCAGCGATGATGGCACTCCGCATGCGACTCCTCTGAAAGTGCGAAAGCGTTTCTGGGATCATTTCCTTCACCGTGCTGGCCTGCGTCGCAGGCCGCGCGTGTATCTGGAACGGCGAAAAGCCGGTAACATTGAAGCCCTGCATTGTACTCTAGGGATGCCTAGCCATGACCAATCCGACGGATCTCAAGAATATCGGGCTAAAGGCCACCCTACCGCGCCTCAAGATTCTCGAGATCTTCCAGCAAAGCCCCGTACGCCACCTGACGGCCGAAGACGTCTACCGCAACCTGCTCAACGAGCAGCTCGACATCGGGCTGGCCACCGTCTACCGCGTGCTGACGCAGTTCGAGCAGGCCGGCCTGCTCACGCGCAGCAACTTCGAATCTGGCAAGGCCGTGTTCGAACTGAACGAAGGCTCGCACCACGACCACCTCGTGTGCCTCGATTGCGGCCGCGTCGAGGAATTCTTCGACGCCGAGATCGAAGGCCGCCAGCAGGCGATCGCAAAGGAGCGCGGCTTCCGGCTCCAGGAGCACTCGCTGGCGATGTACGGTTCCTGCACGACCGAGAACTGCCCGCACCGCAAGCACTGAATCGCGCCACCCGCGCACGAAGCACGGCCCGGCCGGCATCTCGCCGCCCGGGCCGTGTTCTTTTCGGGATCGTGCCCCGCGCCGCGCGCGTGCCGGCTCGAAAATCTTACGAAAGCCCTTCGGCGCGCGCGAAGCCGGCGCCGGGAACCGGACGCCTGCCGCGCGCCGCGTCAGGCCGTGCCCGTGCAGGCCGGCTCGAACTCGAGCGCCCACGCACGGTCGAGCGGGATCTCGTCGCAGTTCGGCTGCGGCCCGCCGCGATCGACGATCACGAAATCGCTGACCGCGTCGAGCGCGAGCAGCGGATGGTGCCAGACGCCCTTCGCATAGTTCACGCCCTGCCAGCCTTCGGCCAGGAACGCGCGCATCGCGTCGGGCCGGAATTCGCCGGCCGGCGCGACGACGATCGCGTAGCGCGACACGGCTGCGAGCGGGATGAACGCCTGGCTGCCGTGCGGATGGCGCTCCATCAGCGTGACCGCGACCGGCAGCGCGCGCGGCTGCGCGCGAAACACGCTGACGAGCGGCCGGCCGCCGTCCGCGCAGACGTCGATCGTCGCGAGATCGTGGAAGCGCTCGGTCGTGCCGCCGTTGATCGGGAAATGCCGCGCGCCCTCGAGCGCGATCACGTCGCCGAACGGCGCGAACGCTTCGCGGGTCAGGCGCTCGACGCGCAGGATATGGGGTCCGCTCATGCCGTCGCCCTCCTTCAAGCCGGCTCGCCCCACAGACGCAGGCGCGACACGCCGCCGTCCGGGAAGATGTTGAAACGCACGTGCGTGACGGGGCCGAGCGCCGCGAGCTGGTCGAACGTATGCACGTGGTCCATCGACAGCTTCTGCTCGCCGAGCAATTCGGCCCAGAACATCGCCTGCGTAACCAGCGAATCGTCGGTGCCGCCCGCGACCCGCGCGGCCTGCAGCGAGCAGCGGTCGGGGAAGTTGCCCTTGAAGAACGCCGTATCGACCTCGACGCGCCGGATGATGCCCGGCCGCGCGAGCGCGACGATCGCCCAGTCGTTGCCGGGCTCGCGGCGGCGCCGCGTTTCCCAGCCGTCGCCCATGTTCGCGCCGCGCCCCGGCATCAGCATCTGCGATGCCGGGCCGAAGTGCTGGTTGTTCGCGGCCACCAGATAACCGCCGTTCTCGATCGCGGCGAGATCGACGAGTTCGCCGGCCGGCACATGGCGCCAGTCGCGCTGCGGCTGGCCGTACACGCGCAGCCGCGCGAGCCCGCCGTCCGGATACAGGTTCACGCGCAGGTGCGTGACCGGCTGCGTGTCGTCGACGCTCACGTAGTGATGCGAATTGCCCTGCAGCGTCGTCGCGGGGACGATCGTGCGCCATTCGGCATCGTCGGGCGGCGTGTCGCCGTCGGCAACGCACGCCTCGATCGACGCGGCCGGCGGGAAATTGCCGGTGAAGTGGCTCGTATCGAGATCGACGCCGAAAATCACGCCCGGCCGCGCGAGCCGCACCACGCAGAAGTCGTGGCCCGTCGTGCGCTTGCGGCGCGTTTCCCAGCCGTCCATCCACTTGCCGTGGTCGTCGTACTTGCCGGGGATGAACACGGCCGGCTCGGGGTTCAGCATGCGCTCTTTCGGCGCGAAGAATTCGTCGCTCGCAAACAATGCCTGCGCGCCGAGGCGCGGGTCGGCGAGGTTCATGTAGCGCCGCGTGAAGGCCGGCGCGTTCGGATCGAGGATGGGAGCTGCCATGTTGTCTCCTGTCGATGGGAGTTAGCGCTTTAGCGCTTACTCCCATCCCATGCTTCGCGGTCGATGGGAGCTGGCGCTTTGGCGCTTACTCCCGTCCCATGCAAAGCAATTTCTGATCAAGTTCCGGCGCATCGAGGCGCCGGCCGCATGTAAATCGATCGTGCGGGACTACCTGGGCAAAGCCGCCCCGCGCGACAAGCCGCGCTCAGAGCGCGTGGGCCTGGTCGCCGGCGACCGGCGCCGCGTTGCCTTCCTCTTCGGCCGGCACGTAGCGCAGCTCGCGGTTCAGCACGCGCTTCGCGCGGACCTTGTCGATATCGTTCTCCCACACCGCGACGACGACCGTCGCGACGCAGTTGCCGATCAGGTTGGTCAGCGCGCGGGCGATGCCGACGAACCAGTCGACCGGCAGGATCAGCACGAGGCCGAGCACCGGAATCGCCGGGATCGCCGACAGCGTCGCCGCGAGGATCACGATCGCCGAACCGGGAATCCCGTGCGCCCCCTTCGACGTGACGAGCGACACGAGCAGCACCACGATCAGATCATGCGTCGACAGCGGCGTGTTGGTGGCCTGCGCGATGAACAGCACGGCGAGCGTCAGGTAGATCGAGAAGCCGTCGAGGTTGAACGAATAGCCGGTCGGGATCACGAGGCCGACCGTCGAATCCTTGACACCCATGTATTCGAGCTTGCGCATCACCTGCGGCAGCACCGCATCCGACGACGCCGTGCCGAGCACGATCGACAGTTCCTCGCGCAGGTAGCGGATCAGCTTGAACACCGAGAAGCCCGCGAGCCGCATCACGATGCCGAGCACGACCGTGACGAACACGAAGCAGCTCAGGTAAAACACCGCGACAAGGTAGCCGAGCTGCTTGAGCGACGAGACGCCGTATTTGCCGGTCGTGAATGCGATCGCGCCGAGCACGCCGAGCGGCGCGAGCTTGATGATGAAGCCGATGATCCGGAAGAACACGTGCGACAGTTCCTCGATCAGCGAGTTGACGCGCTGCGCCTTGTCGCCGAGCAGCGACAGCGCGGAGCCGAACAGCACCGCGAACACGAGGATCTGCAGGATGTCGCCCTTCGCGAACGCGTCGATCGCGGTGTCGGGGATGATCTTCATCAGGTAGCCGGCGGTGTCCTTCAGGCTTTCGGCGTTCTTCGCGTACGACGCGAGCGACGACGCGTCGAGCGAATGCAGGTCGATGTTCATCCCGACGCCCGGGCGCGTGACCCACGCGAGCACGAGGCCGATGCCGAGCGCGAGCGTCGTCATGATCTCGAAGTAGATGACGGCCTTCAGGCCGACCCGGCCGACCTTCTTCAGGTCGCCCGCGTTGGCCATCCCGCTGACCACGACGCAGAACACGATTGGGCCGATGACCATCTTGATGAGCTTCAGGAAGCCGTCGCCGAGCGGTCGCAGCGACTCGGCGAAATGCGGGAAGAACGCGCCGAGCGCGACCCCCAGGATCAATGCGACGACTACCCGGCCAAACAGCGAATTGAGGAATTTCGACACGGCGCTCTCCCGATCCAACGGTTGCAGTTTCGTCTGTTCATACTGGTAAGACCAGTGATGTTATGGTGGATAGTAGGAAGCCGATATAGTGACGTCAAGGACGGACAAAATAGGGATTTCCCGCCCCCCTTCGCATACGTCCGGCGGCCCCGAAAGCGGGCCTGATCGTGGCTTTCCCGTAGTGCGGTCATGCACTGCGCCCGTGCGGATTACAATGCCGGTCAGACCGGCCATCGTTCACATCATGAAAAATGTTCCGCATACCGTGACCGACGCCGCCATCGCGACGATCCGCGACCGGATCGAGGCAGGCGTTTATCCGGTCGGCAGCCTGCTGCCGGCCCAGCGTCAGCTCTCCGAGGAGCTGGAGATCAGCCGTGCGTCGCTGCGCGAGGCGCTGTCGACGCTCGAGGCGCTCGGGATGCTGCGCATCCGCGCGGGCAAGGGCGTGTACGTCGAAAGCGCGCAGGCAACGGCCGCGCATGCCTGGCAGTTTGCCGAGCAGTCGTCGCCGCCCGATACCTACCAGATGCGCTACGCGCTCGAAGGGTTCGCCGCGCGGATGGCCGCGCGCGTGGTCAGCGACGACGACATCGCGTGGTTCGAAGACAATCTCGCCGACCTGCACGTCGCGCTGACCGAAAACGCGCTCGACGAGGCGTCGCAGCTCGACTTCGACTTCCATATGCGGATCGTCCATCTCGCCGGCAACGCGGCGATCGAATCGATCCTGCGCGGCAGCGCGGACATCATGAAGGAAAGCCAGCGCATGCCGTTCTACCGGCGCGAGCTGCTGCTGTCGACGTGGCACGAGCACCGCGCGATCGTCGATGCGCTGATCGCGCGCGATGCGGCCGCCGCGGGCAGCGCGATCGAAACGCACATCGCGAACGCCGCGCAGCGCGCGGGCATCTTCTTCCCGACGCCGGGCGCCTGACGGCCGTGCGGCGCGCGCCGCACGAGCATCACACCGCAGCGATCGGATTCGCGTCGATCACGAAAAAGGCGCGCGCTGGCGCCGGACGATCACGCGGCCTCGCCCGCGAAATCGATCAGCACCTTCATCGCGCGCTGCCAGTCGCCGGCCAGTTCGAACGCGAGGTTCGCGTCGCGCATCGGGAACACGCGCGTGATGGCCGGCTGCAGGTCGACGCGCGCCGCGTTGATCAGCTGCACCGCGAGCGCGAATTCCGCATGGAAGCGGAACGATCCGCAGATCGACAACTCCTTCGCGACCACGACGTTCTGCGGCAGGCTGACATCGCCGCCGAGCCCGAGCTGCACGACGACGCCGCGCGGACGCATCACGTCCAGCCCGTCGCGCAGCGCGCGCGCATTGCCCGAACACTCGATCATCACGTCGAACGTGCCCTTGTCGGCGCCGTAGCGCGCGACCCATCCGGCATCGGCCGCCGCGTTGATCGTATGGTCGGCGCCGAGCGCGCGGGCCACTTCCAGCGGCGCTTCGACGACGTCGGTCGCGACGATCTCCGCCGCGCCGTGCGCGCGCGCCGCCGCGACCGCCAGCACGCCGATCGGCCCGCAGCCCGACACGAGCACGCGCTTGCCGATCAGCGGGCCCGCGCGCGACACCGCATGCAGCCCGACCGCGAACGGCTCGGCGAGCGCCGCGAGCGACAGCGGCACATGATCGGCGACCTTCACGCACTGCGCCGCGTCGCACACGAGCGCGTTGCGAAACGCGCCCTGCACGTGCGGCATCCGCATCGCGCTGCCGTAGAAGCGCATGTCCAGACACTGGTTCGGCAAGCCTTCGAGGCAGTAGCGGCACGCACCGCACGGCCGGCTCGGGTTGACCGCGACGCGATCGCCGACCTTCACCGACGTCACGTCCGGCGCGACCTCCGCGACCGTGCCGGCAACCTCGTGGCCGAGCACCATCGGCTGCTGCAGCCGGATCGCGCCGAAGCCGCCGTGCCGAAAGTAATGCAGGTCGGACCCGCAGATGCCGCCCATCGCGACATCGACGCGCACCTGGCCCGGGCCGATTTCGCCCGCGTCCTGTTCTTCGACCCGCAGGTCGTTCGGCCCGTGGATCACGACACACATGCAACGCATACGCATGACCTTCCTCCCTATACGGCGCTGGTCAGGCCGCCATCGACGAACAGCGTCTGGCCGTTCACGAAATCGGATGCGGCCGACGCAAGGAAAATCGCCGCGCCGCACAGCTCGTCGACGCGCCCCCAGCGGCCGGCCGGCGTGCGCTTGCACAGCCAGTCCGAGAACGCCGCGTCGTCGACCAGCGCGCGATTCAGCTCCGTTTCGAAATAGCCGGGCGCGAGGCCATTGGCCTGGATGCCGTGGCGCGCCCAGTCGGCGCACATCCCTTTCGTCAGCATCCGCACCGCGCCCTTCGACGCCGCGTACGGCGCGATCGTCGGCCGCGCGAGTTCGCTCTGCACCGAGCAGATGTTGATGATCTTCCCGTGGCCGCGCGCGATCATGTGACGCGCGACGGCCTGCGCGACGTTGAACACGCCGTCGAGATTCACGCGCATCAGCGCATGCCAGTCGTCGGGCTCGAATGCGTCGAGCGGCGCGCGGCGCTGGATGCCCGCGTTGTTCACGAGGATGTCGATCGCACCGACGCGCGCCTCGAAGTCGTCGATCGCCGCGCGCACCTGCGCATGCTCGGCGACGTCGAACACCGCATGGTCGGCCGCGAAGCCTTCGTCGCGGAAACGGCTCGCGAGCGTCGCAGCCTTCTCCTCATTACGATCGTTGATGACGATCGCCGCGCCGGCTTCCGCGAGCCCGCGGGCGAGCGTCAGCCCGATCCCGCGTCCGGAACCCGTGATCAGTGCGCGGCGGCCGTCGAGACGGAACCGGTCAAGCGCGTTGGTCATGCATGTGTCCTCGTGCCAGTGGAGCCGGCTGCCCGTCGCGGCCGGTCTCGCGTTGACGGTATCTTCGGCTGCCTGCCCGATGCCGCGCCAATGGTCTTTTTTGATCCGGTTATCATGAAATCTGATTACCGCCCTCTCCTGCCCGCCGCCCATGGAACTCAAGCAATTGCGCGCCTTCGTCACGCTCGCGGAAGAGCTGCATTTCGGGCGCGCGGCGCAGCGCCTGTTCATCGTGCAGCCCGCGCTGAGCATGCAGATCAAGGCGCTCGAGGAAGAGCTCGGTGCGCGGCTGTTCGAGCGCGACCGCCACAAGGTCGAACTGAGCGACACGGGGCGCGTGTTCCTGCCGGAAGCGCGCGCGACGCTGCAACAGGCCGCGCGTGCGGAACAGATGGCGCGGCTGTCGAGCCGCGGCGAGATCGGCACGCTGAGGATCGCGTTCGTGTCGTCGGTGCTGCCCGCACTGCTGCCGGCCGTGCTGCGCACGATGCGCGAGCGCTATCCGCTGATCGCGCTCGAACTGAAGGACCTGCCGACGCCCGACCAGATCGCCGCGCTGCGCGACCGGCGGATCGATTTCGGGATGATCCGGCTGCCGGCCGCGTATGCGGGCATCGACACGCGCGTGGTGCTGGAAGAAGGCTTCGTCGTCGCGCTGCCGCTCGACCATCCGCTCGCCGCGCACGACACGATCCCGCCGGCCGCACTGCGCGGCCAGCCCGCGTTCGTGCTCGCGCGCCGCTACGCGCCCGGCTTTCACGACGACATGCTGCTCGCGTTGAGCCGCGCGGGCACGACGCTCGAAATCGCGCAGGAGTTCGGGGAATTCACGACGATGCTCGCGCTCGTCGCGGCGGGGATGGGCATCGGGCTGATCCCGGCAGAGGCCGCCAGCGCGCTGCCGCCGGACGTGCTCGCGCGGCCGCTCGACCTGGCCGGCCACCGAAGCGGCATCGGCCTCGCGTGGACCGACCTCGACAGCCCGCTTAAGCGTGCGTTCGTCGACGCGCTCAAGCAGGTGACGGCAGACAGGCGATGACGAAGTCGGGGCAATGAAAAAGCCCGGCCGGAAAACCGGGCCGGGCTCGTTCGCCGCGCGTGCCGCGTTGCCGCGGCCGCGCAACGTGCGGGATTACTTCGCGTTCGCGAACGCGACAGCCGTATCCAGCATGCGGTTCGAGAAACCCCACTCGTTGTCGTACCAGCTCGACACCTTGACGAGGCGGCCCGACACCTTGGTCAGCGTCGCGTCGAACGTCGACGAAGCCGGGTTGTGGTTGAAGTCGATCGACACCAGCGGTGCGTCGTTGTAGCCGAGGATGCCCTTCAGCGCGCCTTCCGACGCTTCCTTCATGATCGCGTTGACTTCCTCGACCGTCGTGTCGCGCTTGGCGATGAACGACAGGTCGACGATCGACACGTTGATCGTCGGGACGCGGATCGCGTAACCGTCGAGCTTGCCGTTCAGTTCCGGCAGCACGAGGCCGACGGCCGAAGCAGCGCCCGTCTTCGTCGGGATCTGGCTGTGCGTGGCCGAACGCGCGCGGCGCAGGTCTTCGTGGTAGACGTCCGTCAGCACCTGGTCGTTCGTGTATGCGTGGATCGTCGTCATCAGGCCCGTTTCGAGGCCGATCTTGTCGTTCAGCGGCTTGACGAGCGGCGCGAGGCAGTTCGTCGTGCACGATGCGTTCGAGATGACCGTGTGCTCGGCCTTCAGCACGTCGTGGTTCACGCCGTAGACGATCGTCGCGTCGACGTCCTTGCCGCCCGGCGCCGAGATGATCACCTTCTTCGCGCCGCCCTTCAGGTGCGCGCTCGCCTTTTCCTTGGTCGTGAAGAAGCCCGTGCACTCCATCACGACGTCGACGCCGAGCTCGCCCCACGGCAGTTCGGCCGGGTTGCGGTTCGCCAGCACGCGGATCTTGTCGCCGTTCACGACGAGGTAGTCGCCGTCGACCGACACTTCGCCCGGGAACTTGCCGTGCGCGGTGTCGTACTGGGTCAGGTGCGCGTTGGTCTTCGCATCGCCCAGGTCGTTGATCGCGACGATCTCGAGATCGTGCTTCTTGCCGTTTTCATAAAACGCGCGCAGCGTGTTGCGGCCGATACGGCCGTAGCCGTTGATTGCGACGCGAATCGTCATGGTCTATCTCCTGATGGCTGAAAAAATTCGTTTCGTGCAGCTTCACGGTGCGACGCGCGCAACGGGTGGCGCGCGTCGCGAATGCTTTTAGGCCAGCACGGCCTTCGCGGTCTCGACGACGTGCTCGACGGTGAAGCCGAAGTACTTGAACAGCACGCCGGCCGGCGCCGATTCGCCGAACGTGTCGATCCCGACGACGCCGCCTTCGAGGCCGACGTACTTGTGCCAGAAGGACGTTACGCCGGCTTCGATCGCGACGCGGCGCACGCCGTGCGGCAGCACGCGTTCGCGGTATTCGGCGTCCTGGCGATCGAACACGTTGGTCGACGGCATCGACACGACGCGCGCCGCGATGCCCTGCTGCGCGAGCGGCTCGACGGCCTTCATCGCGAGCTCGACTTCCGAACCCGTCGCGATCAGGATGATCTTGCGCGCGACGACTTCTTCGTCCCAGTCCTTCAGTACGTAGCCGCCCTTCTCGATGTTGGCGATCTGCGCGTCGGTACGCGGGTTGAACGCGAGGTTCTGGCGGCTGAAGATCAGGCTCGACGGACGATCCGCGGCAACCGCGTGCGTCCAGGCAACGGCCGTCTCGACCGTGTCGGCCGGACGCCACACGTCGTGGTTCGGGATCAGGCGCAGGCTCGACACGTGCTCGATCGACTGGTGCGTCGGGCCGTCTTCGCCGAGGCCGATCGAATCGTGCGTGAACACGAAGATCGACGGCACCTTCATCAGCGCGGCCACGCGCAGCGCGTTGCGGCTGTAGTCGGAGAACGTCAGGAACGTGCCGCCGAACGGCTTGTGGCCGCCGTGCAGCGCGAGGCCGTTGATCGCGGCGCTCATGCCGAATTCGCGCACGCCGTAGTTGATATGGTTGCCCAGCACGACGCCCGCGCCTTCCGGATTCGCGCGGACCGCCCTCGAGGCCTTCCAGTTGGTCAGGTTCGAGCCGGTCAGGTCGGCCGAGCCGCCGAGCAGTTCGGGCAGCGCGGCGGCCAGACCTTCGATCGCCTGCTGCGACGCCTTGCGGGTCGCGACCGTCTCGGCGCGCTCGTTCGCGCCGGCGATGATCGCCGCAGCCTTCTGCGCCCAGTCGGCCGGCAGCTGGTTAGCCATCCGGCGCTCGAATTCGGCGGCTTCTGCCGGGAACTTCGCGCGATATTGCGCGAACGTCGCGTCCCAGTCGGTCTCGGCACGCTTGCCGGCTTCCTTCGCGTCCCATGCCGCATAGACTTCCTGCGGAATCACGAACGGCTCCCACTTCCAGCCGAGCGCTTCGCGCGTCTTCGCGATTTCTTCCGCGCCGAGCGCAGCTCCATGCACGTCGTGGCCGCCGGCCTTGGTCGCCGCGCCCTTGCCGATCACCGTCTTGCAGCAGATCAGCGTCGGCTTGTCCGACAGCTTCGCCTTCGCGATCGCCGCGTCGACCGCGTCGACGTCATGGCCGTTCACATTCGGGATCACGTTCCAGCCGTACGCTTCGAAGCGCTTCGGCGTGTCGTCGTGGAACCAGTTCACGACGTCGCCGTCGATCGAGATGCCGTTGTCGTCGTACAGCGCGATCAGCTTGTTCAGCTTCAGCGTGCCCGCGAGCGAGCAGGCTTCGTGCGAGATGCCTTCCATCAGGCAGCCGTCGCCGAGGAACACGTACGTGTGGTGATCGACGATCTTCGCGCCGTCGCGGTTGAACTCGTCGGCCATCAGCGCTTCGCCGAGCGCCATGCCGACCGCGTTCGCGAGACCCTGGCCGAGCGGGCCGGTGGTCGTCTCGACACCCGGCGTGATCCCGTATTCCGGGTGGCCCGGCGTCTTCGAGTGCAGTTGGCGGAAGTTCTTCAGCTCTTCGATCGGCAGGTCGTAGCCGGTCAGGTGCAGCAGCGAGTACAGCAGCATCGAGCCATGGCCGTTCGACAGCACGAAGCGGTCGCGGTCTGCCCAGTGCGGGTTCGTCGGGTTGTGCTTCAGATGGCGCGACCAGAGCGCGACGCCGATTTCGGCCATGCCCATCGGCATGCCGGGGTGGCCGGAGTTCGCTTGCTGGACGGCGTCCATCGCGAGCGCACGGATCGCGTTGGCCATCAGGGTGGTGGAGGCGGGAGACGAAGTCGTCATGTCGAGTCCGGAGAACGAGTCGAGGAAACGGGGGCACGGCGGCATCCGGAAGCTCGAGCGTCAATCGTTCCCGGCGCGCGGTGCGGCGCCTGACGGACGCGAAGCGGACGGAGCCTACGGACGGGGCTGCAAAGCTCGTCATTTTAACAGATGGGCCGACATTTCCCTTGTCGGCGCGCGGTGTTCCGGCACGGTTTTCCGTCAAACCGCGCGCCTCCTATAATTCAGACGTCAGAACCGACTGCCCTTAGCGGCCCGCCCGTGAGCACCACGCTACTCTTTCACCCTGCGCCCGACGCCACCTACGGCTTCCCGAATGCTCGGCGGCTCGCGCGCGTCGAGTCCCCGCACCAGCAGATCGAAGTCTGGGAAACCCCGCAGCTCGGCCGGCTGTTTACGCTGGACGGCCAGCCGATGACGTCGGTCGGCGACGAGTACGTCTATCACGAGTGCATGACGCACCCGGCCGCGCTCGCGCATCCGTCGCCGAAGAAGGCGCTCGTGCTCGGCGGTGGCGACGGCGGCGCGGCGCGCCAGTTGCTCAAGCACGCGTGCATCGAGCGGATCGTGATCGCCGAGCTCGACGACGAGGTGGTCGGGATGGCGCGTCGTTATCTCGACGACGTGCACCAGGGCGCGCTCGACGACCCGCGCGTCGAGGTCGTGATCGGCGACGCCGCGCATTTCGTCGAGTCGACCGTCGAGCATTTCGATCTCGTCGTGTTCGACCTCACGCCGCCCGACTCGCCGGCGGCCGGCCTCTATACGCGCGCGTTCTACGCACGGCTCAAGCGGATTCTCACGCCGTGCGGCGCGATCTCGATGCATCTCGGCTCGCCGGTGTTCCACGCCGCGCGCATCGCCGCGCTGATCGACGACCTGCGCGCGAGCTTCGCGGTCGTCGATCCGCTGTCCGCGCACGTGCCGCTGTACGGCTCGCAGTGGCTGATGGCGATCGCGAGCGACACGCTCGATGCGGCCGCGCTGTTCGCGCACGACATCGACGAACGGCTCGCCGCGCGCCACGTCCAGGGCTTGCGCTACTACGACGCGCGGCTGCATGCGTCCCTCTTTGCCCTGCCGCACGCGCTGCGCGATACACTGGGCGCTCGCCGCTGAACGTCCGGGCGGCCGAGCCGTTCCGCTTTCCCCCACGCAGGAGAACTACCGATGACCGATCCACGTCCGGCCAACGTGCCTTGGTTGACGCCCTATCTGGCCGTACGCAACGCGCGCGCGGCCATCGATTTCTTCAAGGCCGCATTCGGCTTCGAGCTGCGCGACGTGCACGACGAGGACGGCGCGATCATGCACGTCGAGATGGCCTATCACGGCCGGCTGATCGTGATGTTCGCACCCGAAGGCGCATTCGGCTCGATCGCGCTCACGCCGAAAAGCGCGCACGCCACCGCGCCGCAGTCGTTCTATCTGTACGTCGATGATGTCGACGCAACCTGGCAGCGCGCGCTGGACGCGGGCGCGAAATCGCTGAGCGCGCCGCAGGACCAGTTCTGGGGCGACCGGTTCGCGCAGATCGAGGATCTCGACGGCTACCGCTGGGCGCTCGCGCGCCGCCTCGACGCATGACCGAAACCGCCACACGCATGAACGAAGCCACCACCACCGCGGCCGTGCCGCGCTTTTTCGTCGATGCGGCACTGCGCGCCGACGCCACGCTCGCGCTGCCGGCCGACGTCGCGCGCCACGCTCAGGTGCTGCGCCTGCAGCCCGGCGACGTGCTCGCGCTGTTCGACGGCACGGGCGGCCAATACCGCGCGCGGCTCGTCGAGATCGACAAGCGCAGCGCGCTCGCGCAGATCGATGCGTTCGAACCGGCCGAGGCCGAGCCGCCCTATCGCGTGACGCTCGCGCAAGGGATCGCCGGCGGCGACAAGATGGACTGGGTGATCGAGAAGGCCGTCGAGCTCGGCGTCGCGGCGATCGTGCCGCTGTCGACCGCGCGCGGCGTCGTGAAGCTCGCCGGCGAACGCGCGGACAAGCGCGTCGCGCACTGGCGCGGCGTCGTGCGCGCGTCGTGCGAACAGTGCGGGCGCAACCGCTTGCCCGGGGTCGCGCCGGTACTCGGCTTCAACGCGTGGCTCGATACGTTGCCGGCCGCGCCGGCCGACGGCGAACTGCGGCTGCTGCTGTCGCCGCGCGCGAGCATCCCGTTTGCGTCGCTGCCCGACATGCCGCCCGGAGCGCCCGTCACGCTGCTGATCGGCCCCGAAGGCGGACTGTCGCCCGACGAGGAAAACGCGGCCCGCGCGCGCGGCTTCACCGCGCTGTCGCTTGGGCCCCGCGTGCTGCGCACCGAGACGGCCGGCGCGGCCGTGCTCGCGGCATTGGCCGCGCGCTGGGGCGGATGGTGACGAGACGGGCGTGCCGCCGCGAGGCGGCACGACAGGTCCCGGCCCACACGTCACCCTGCCGCGGCGCGATATGCGGCCGGCGTCACGGCAGAAATGCGGCGCGTTTCCACGCTACGGCTTATCGCGGCTTGTCGCTCGACGATCCGTGCGGCATCGAATCGGACAACGCATCGAGAACCGGGCTCAGCACGTCTTGCGGGCTTCCGGTTGCCCAGCCTCCGGTCCAGGCCGTAGAGGTCGATCTTGCCCGTCACGGGGCGCGTCACCGGCGCCGCGTCCAAGACCTGCGCCATGCCGGAGAAGATCGCCTTGCTTGGCAACGGTCGCCTGAAGAATGACGCGGCACGGATTGCCGCGTTCATGCCGCGCCGGCCTGTATGCGCCGCGCACACGTAAAAAAGCCCGCTCGAAGCGGGCTTCTCGCCGGGCCGGCCGCGCAGAGCCGCGGGCCGATTCGCGCTTATGCGAACGAGTAGAACACGCGGAACGCGACCTTGCGCTCGGCCCAGAACTCGGCCGCCTCGCGGAACACGTCGAGCAGCGTCTCGCGCCCTTCCTTGTCGAACTTCTGCGCGATCGGCAGCCCTTCGAGGACGATCACGAAACCGGGCTGCGCGCCGGCCTTCGCGACGAGGTCGGTCAGGCAGTCGTACAGCGCATCGTAGTTCTTCCCGAAATGCTTCGGGAACAGGAACGACGTCGCGATCGTTTCCATCACTTCCTGCTTCGACTGCGCGGCGCCGCAATACGCGTACAGGAAGTGCTGGCCGAGCCGACCGGCTTCGTCGGCGAGATCCTGCACGCGGAACGCGCGGATCGACTGCACGAGATTGGGTCGCACGGTCGTGAAAAGGCTCATAGGCTCCTCGTTCGATGAAAGCCCGGGCTCGGCTTCCTGTTGCTCCGGCGCGCCGACGGCCTGTGCCGCCGCGTTCAATTGAATCACGCGCTGAAACAGATTGCCGTCGCCGGCCGCGAACAGTTCCGCCGCCGCCGAATCGTGCGCGTAGATGGAGTCGCTCATGCCATTCGTCCCGAAGTCATTCAACAATACGTTTAAAACTGTTGTAGTGGTCGCCCGTGTAATAACAGTTGTCGATCCGGCGCAATGGCCCGCCACAGACGATCCGGCGCGCGCCGCGATTGCGGGCACGCGGCGTCGGCACCGTGTATTCATGGTAGTAGCCGCGCTTCGCCTTCGGCAAAATCCGCTCGCGGTTGCCGAACACGACGCCGTCTTTCTCGTACGGATAGGGGCCGCCGGCGCCGATCAGGCCCAGCGTGGTCACGGCCTCGCGCGGAAGACGGGCGGTCGGGATCGTATCGAGCCCGCTGGCGGCCACGTCGGCCGAAACGGCCTCCCGTGCGTAAGCGGCGGAAACCAGACTGCCCGTCGGCGTGCCGACGATACCCATCGCGAACATCGCGAAGACGGACGCGAGCGCGCCGTTGCGGAGCCACTTGCGTGCCATGAACCAGGGTTCCCGCTGTTAAATCAAGTAGTTGACGACCAACAAAGGCGTTAGCGTAGCGTTATTGGCCGCGCGAATCAATGTCCGTTTGGGAATCGAAAGCCCGACGACGCGCGGATTGACGTATTTCTTACCGAAATCACACTACATTTATCTTACATAAGATAAAATACGGGCGGCATCTCTCGTATGGCAAGACCCTGCCTCCTTGCCACGCTCGCTACCCGGAGTGGAGAGATGCTGCTGTTGCTTTGAGGGAAGCGCGTTTGCGCCCTGCCCGACGGCGTGCCCATTGCGGGCACGCCTCTTTTTGCTTTTGTTTACAATTTCGCCCGACGCGCCACGCCGGTTCGACCGGCCTGGCGCGTTCGTTTTCGCTCAGCGCGCGGCGTTCACGTCGGCGACCAGCAGCGCCGCCATGTTGACGATGCGGCGAACGGTCGCCGATTCGGTCAGCACGTGCACCGGCTGGGCAGCACCCAGCAGGATCGGCCCGATCGCGATGTTGTTGCCGGCGGCCGTCTTCAGCAGGTTGTACGCGATGTTCGCGGCGTCGATGTTCGGCAGGATCAGCAGGTTCGCGTCGCCTTCCAGCGTCGATTCCGGCAGGATTTCCTTGCGCAGCGCCGCGTCGAGCGCGACGTCGCCGTGCATCTCGCCGTCGACCTTCAGGTCAGGCGCGGTTTCGTGCAGGATCGCGAGCGTATCGCGCATCTTCTGCGCCGAAGGCGCGTTGCTCGTGCCGAAATTCGAGTGCGACAGCAGCGCGACCTTCGGCTCGATGCCGAAGCGGCGCACTTCTTCAGCCGCCATGATCGTGATCTCGGCAAGCTGCGCCGGGGTCGGATCGACGTTGACGTGCGTATCGACGAGGAAGATCTGGCGGCCCGGCAGCACGAGGCCGTTCATTGCCGCATAGACGCTGCAGCCGGCGCGCTTGCCGATCACCTGGTCGATGAAGTGCAGGTGGCGGTGCGTCGTGCTGATCGTGCCGCAGATCATCCCGTCCGCTTCGCCCCGCTTCACCAGCATCGCGCCGATCAGCGTCGTGCGGCGGCGCATCTCGACGCGCGCGAGCTGCTCGCTGATGCCCTTGCGCGCCATCAGCTTGTGGTACGACTGCCAGAAGTCGCGGTAGCGCTCGTCGTGCTCGGTGTTGACAACCGTGAAGTCGACACCCGGATTCAGGCGCAGGCCGTAGCGCTGGATACGGTGCTCGATCACCGATGGCCGGCCGATCAGGATCGGCGTCGCGAGCTTTTCGTCGACGATGATCTGAACGGCGCGCAACACGCGCTCTTCTTCGCCTTCCGCGAACACGACGCGCTTCTTCTCCGCCGGCGCGCTGCGCGCGATCTGGAAGATCGGCTTCATCGTCGTGCCGCTGTGATACACGAACTGCTGAAGATGGACGCGGTACGCCTCCATGTCCTCGATCGGACGCGTCGCGACGCCGCCGTCCATCGCGGCCTGCGCGACGGCCGGCGCGATCTTCACGATCAGGCGCGGATCGAACGGCTTCGGAATCAGGTATTCGGGGCCGAACGACAGGTCCTGGATGCCGTACGCGGTCGCGACGATGTCGCTCTGTTCCTGCTGCGCGAGCTCGGCGATCGCATTGACGGCCGCGATCTCCATTTCACGCGTGATCGTCGTCGCGCCGACGTCGAGCGCGCCGCGGAAGATGAACGGGAAGCACAGCACGTTGTTGACCTGGTTCGGGTAGTCGGTGCGGCCCGTGGCCAGCACCGCGTCCGGGCGCACTTCGAGCGCGAGTTCCGGCAGGATTTCCGGCGTCGGGTTCGCGAGCGCGAGGATCAGCGGGCGCTCGGCCATGCCCTTCACCATCTCCTGCTTCAGCACGCCCGCGGCCGACAGGCCGAGGAAGATGTCCGCGCCTTCGATCACTTCGGCCAGCGTCCGCGCTTCGGTTTCCCGTGCGAAACGCTCCTTGTCCGGGTCCATCAGTTCGGTGCGGCCCTTGTAGACCACGCCGGCCAGGTCGGTCACCAGGATGTTCTCGATCGGCAGGCCGATGTCGACCAGCAGGTCGAGGCACGCAAGCGCGGCCGCGCCCGCGCCGGACGCGACGAGCTTCACCTTCTTGATGTCCTTGCCGACGACCTTCAGGCCGTTCGTGACGGCCGCGGCCACGACGATCGCGGTGCCGTGCTGATCGTCGTGGAACACCGGGATCTTCATCCGCTTGCGCGCTTCGCGCTCGACGATGAAGCAGTCCGGCGCCTTGATGTCTTCCAGGTTGATCCCGCCGAAGGTCGGCTCCAGCGCGGCGATCACGTCGACGAGCTTGTGCGGGTCCGACTCGTTCAGCTCGATGTCGAACACGTCGATGCCGGCGAACTTCTTGAACAGCACGGCCTTGCCTTCCATCACCGGCTTCGACGCGAGCGGGCCGATGTTGCCGAGACCGAGCACCGCCGTACCGTTTGTGACGACGCCGACCAGGTTGCTGCGCGCGGTGAAACGCGCCGCGTTGAGCGGATTCTCGACGATCTCCTCGCACGCGTACGCCACGCCCGGCGAATACGCGAGCGCGAGGTCGCGCTGGTTGATCATCTGCTTGGTCGGAGCGATCGCGATCTTCCCGGGGGTCGGGAATTCGTGATAGTCGAGGGCGGCTTCGCGGAGCTTGGCTTTGGAGGAGGCTTGGGTGGACATGTGTCTCGTGACGGGCGGATTAGAATAACTGTTCGACGGCATTGTAGCGCCAATCGAAGGCCGCCAGACCGGCGATTCGGGTGCGACAGCCGCGACAAAAATGAACCGAACGGTGCAGGAACGCCGCCGTTCGCCTCGTACAATGCCGTTCCCTGAACCGTATCGGATCCGCCCGCCGTGCCAGCCGCCCTCTCCGAGTTTTCGCTGATCGATCGCTTCTTCGCGCGCCGCGCGGCACAGGGCGCACGCGCGTCGACGCTCGGCATCGGCGACGATTGCGCGCTGATCGCACCTCGATCCGGGAAATTGCTGGCCATTTCGACGGACATGCTGGTCGAGGGCCGCCACTTCTTCCCCGACGTCGCGCCCGACGCACTCGGCCACAAGACGCTCGCGGTCAACCTGTCCGACCTCGCGGCGATGGGCGCCGAGCCGCGCGCGTTCACGCTCGCGTGCGCGCTGCCGCGCGCCGACGCGGCGTGGCTCGAGGCGTTCAGCAACGGGCTGTTCGCGCTCGCCGAGCGATTCGGCTGCGAGCTGGTCGGCGGCGACACGACAAGCGGGCCGCTGAACCTGTGCGTGACCGTATTCGGCGAAGTCGCGCCCGACGCGGCGCTGCGGCGCGATGCCGCGCGCGACGGCGACGACGTCTGGGTGTCCGGCACGCTCGGCGACGCGCGCGCCGGCCTCGGCGTCGCACGCGGCGAATGGGCGGCCGGCGCGAACGAAGCGGCCGCGTTCCGGCACGCGCTCGAGCGCCCCGAACCGCGCGTCGCGCTCGGCCTCGCGCTCGCGGGCGTCGCGCACGCGGCGCTTGACATCTCCGACGGCCTCGCCGGCGACCTGCAGCACATCCTGGCACGCTCGAACGTGCGCGCCGAGATCGACGCCGACGCGGTACCGCGCTCGGCCGCGCTCGCGACGCTGCCGCCCGACGTGCAGCGCCGCTGCACGCTGGCGGGCGGCGACGACTACGAGCTGTGCTTCACGGCCCCGGCCGCGGCCCGCGCGGCGGTCGAAGCGGCCGGCGCGACGGCCGGCGTGCCGGTCACGCGAATCGGTACAATACGCGCGTTGTCCGCGCCGTCGGAGCGGCCCGCGATCGCGTGGCGCGACGCCGCCGGCGCGCCCCTGGCTCTCACGTTGCACGGCTTCGACCACTTCCATGCAGACTGACCCGACGCCCGCGCACGCCGCGGCCGAACCCGGCGCCGCACCGAACGGGAATGCGCCGAAGCGCGCGAGCGCGCGCTTCATGCTGTCGCACCCGGCGCACCTCGTGTCGCTCGGCTTCGGCAGCGGGCTCGCGCCGATCATTCCCGGCACGTTCGGTTCGCTGTTCGGCTGGCTCACGTTCGTCGTGCTGAGCCGCTACCTGACGGTACCCGAATGGTGGATGCTGATCGCGGCCGGCTTCGCGGCGGGCACGTGGATCACCGGTTTCACCGCGAGGAAGATGGGCACGTCCGATCCGGGCGCCGTCGTCTGGGACGAGATCGTCGCGATCTGGCTCGTGATGCTGTTCGTCACGCCGGCGACCTTCATTGGCCAGTTGTGGGCGTTCGTCGCGTTCCGCTTCTTCGACATGCTCAAGCCGCCGCCGATCCGCTATTTCGACCGTCGCCTGAAAGGCGGGCTCGGCATCATGATCGACGACCTGGTCGCCGCGTTCATGACGCTGCTCGTGATCGCCCTGTGGCGCTCCGTCGTCGGCTGACCGATTTCCCGACTCCCGTTTCCCGACGCGCATGCCAACCGATTCCGTCGTCCACCAGCTTGCGATCCGCGCAGGCAACAAGCTGCGTGACGAGCACCTGACGCTCGCCACCGCCGAATCCTGCACCGGCGGCATGATCGCCGCGGCGATCACCGACATCTCCGGCAGCAGCCAGTGGTTCGAGCGCGGCTTCGTCACGTATTCGAACCAGGCCAAGATCGACATGATCGGCGTGCCGCCCGACCTGATCGACAAGCACGGCGCCGTCAGCGAGCCCGTCGCGCGCGCGATGGCCGAAGGCGCGCTGCGCAACAGCCGCGCGCAGGTCGCGCTGTCCGTCACGGGCATCGCGGGCCCGGCGGGCGGCAGCGAGAAAAAGCCGGTCGGCACCGTGTCGTTCGGCTGGAGCAACCGGCTCCATACCGACGTCGAAACGCTCGTGTTCAAGGGCGACCGCGAACAGATCCGCACGCAGGCGGCCGTGCATGCGCTGCGCGGGCTGCTGAAACTGCTCGACGAGCGCGAACGCTGAGCCGGCAGGCGGACGAAGCGGGAAAGTTGAGCGGGAAAGCGGCACCGGCCCGCCGGTGCGGGCCTGCCGAAGTCGGCCGCCCGGAGGGGCGACCGGAGCGTTTCAGCGATGCGCGTTGATCGTATCGCGGGTCTTCTGCGCGGCGAGCGCCGCGGCTTCGGCGAAATCCTCGCCGTTGCTCGCGTACAGGATCGCGCGCGACGAGTTGATCATCATGCCCGTGCCGTCGGCCGTGCGGCCGGCGTTGACGGTCGCCTGCACGTCGCCGCCCTGCGCGCCGATGCCGGGGATCAGCAGCGGCATGTCGCCGACGATCCCGCGCACGATCTCGATTTCCTTCGGGAACGTCGCGCCGACCACGAGGCCGAGCTGGCCGTTCTTCGCGTTCCACTTGTTCGCCGCGAGATCCGCGACGACCTGGTACAGCGGCCGGCCCCCCGTTTCCAGGAACTGCAGGTCGGAGCCGCCCGGGTTCGACGTGCGGCACAGCACGATCACGCCCTTGCCTTCGTGCTCGAAGTACGGCTCGACCGAGTCGTAGCCCATGTACGGGTTCACCGTGACCGCGTCCGCGCGATAGCGCTCGAACGCTTCGCGCGCGTACTGCTCGGCCGTGCTGCCGATGTCGCCGCGCTTCGCGTCGAGGATCACGGGCAGGCCCGGATGCTGAAGGTGGATGTGCGCGATCAGCCGTTCGAGCTGGTCTTCCGCGCGATGCGCGGCGAAATAGGCGATCTGCGGCTTGAACGCGCTCGCGTACTGCGCGGTCGCGTCGACGATCTGCCGGCAGAATTCGAAGATCGCGTCAGGCTGGCCGTCGAACTGCACGGGAAAGCGCGACGGCTCGGGATCGAGGCCGACGCACAGCAGCGAATTCGTGCGCTGCCACGCGGCGCGCAGCGATTCGATGAAAGTAAGCGGGGAAGACATGGCGGATACTCGCGGCAAACCGTTGGTAGACCGCGTATTTTACCCGCGTCTCCGGCGCGCCTCGCGAGTCGCGGCGTTGCCGCGCGCATCGGCGCGCCCGACGGTGAACGCGAAACGCCGCGTGAGCCGCTCGCCCGGCGCGAGCAGCGTCATTCCGTGCGCGGCCGCGCCGCCCGGCAGGTTCACCGCATTGATCGGATGATCGACCGGCTCGAAGCAGAAGAAATCCTCGCCGGGCGGCGTATAGAGCACGTATGCGTCGGCGTCGGCCGCGACCGTCAGCGACAGCCCGCGGCGCGGCCAGCTCACCGTCGCATGGCCGCCCCAGCCGGTGAACGCGTGATTGACGAGCGCGCCCGGCAGCGGATACGCGACGCCGAACTGCCAGGCCGGCGGCACGCTCACGTGCCGCACCGGCAGGAAATCGGCGCCCGACAACCATAGCCCGCCGGCCGCCGCGGCCAGCTCGGTCACCGCGTCGCGCACGAGGAACGGATGCACGCCGAGCCCGAACGGCAGCCGGGCGCGCCCCGCGTTCTCGATCGTCAGCGCGATCGACAGCGTCGTGTCGTCGAGTTCGAACGACTGGATCGCGCGGAACGCATACGGCGCGCCGCCCGCGCGATCGAGCGACAGTTGCAGCGTCGTGTCGGTCGCATCGTCCACCTGCCACGGCGCGAGCCAGCCGTCGCCGTGGATCGGCAGCGGCTCGTCGAGCCGGTTGCGCGGCACCGCGACCTTGCGCCCGTCGCATTCGAAGCGCGCGCCGCCGATCCGGTTCGAGTAAGGCAGCAGCGGATAACACGCGAGCTCGTTCGGGTCCGTCGCCGTCTCCGGATGCTCGCAGCGGCGAAACACCGGCACCAGCGCACCGTTGTCGCCGCGCCAGTCGAAGCGCGCGATGCCGCCGCCCAGATGCGGCAGCACGTCGAGCCGCAGCGACGCATTCGACAGCGAGACGGCCGCCGCATGCGCGGCACCCACGCCCTGCGCGAATGCGGCCGTCTGCGGGCCGGGGCTGACCGGCTGCGCGGCGGCGGCCAGGCGGGCACGGCGCGACTGGCTCGTGGACGACGATGCGCGCGAGGACGTGGCGGTCATGATGAGCTCCTTTCCTTCGTCGAAGAAACGATGCGGGTCGGTGCGAACGGTCAGGCCCAGCCGCCGTCGACGATCACGTCCTGCGCGGTGATCATCCGGCTGTCGTCGGCCGCGAGGAACAGCGCCATCCGCGCGAGGTCGGCGGGCAGCAGTTCGGCGTCGAGACACTGGCCGGCCTTGATCGCCGCGCGGCCCGCGTCGTCGAGCCACAGCCGGCGCTGCTTGTCGGTCATCACCCAGCCGGGCACCAGCGAGTTCACGCGGATGCCGAACGGGCCGAGGTCGCGCGCGAGGCCGCGCGTCAGGCCCTGCACCGCGGCCTTCGCCATCACGTAGACGGGATAGCCGCCGTTCTTCAGCATCCAGCTGATCGAGCCGAGATTGACGATCGCTCCGCCGCCCTGCTGCTTCATGTCGTCGATCACCGCCTGCGCGGCGAAGAACTGGTGGCGCAGGTTCACCGCGATACCCGCGTCGAACGACTCCGGCGTCACGTCGCCGATCGCGTGGCGCGTGTCGTTCGCCGCGTTGTTCACGAGCACCGCGATCGCGCCGATGCGCGCGCGGATCGCGTCGATCGCATGGCGCAGCGCGCCGATGTCGGTCAGGTCGCACTGGATGAACAGCGGCGCGTGGCGTACGTGCGGCGCATGCGCGAGGCTTTCCGCCAGCGCGGTGCCCGCGGCCGCATCGAGGTCGACGAACGCGACGCGCGCGCCCTGCCGCACGAAGTGCTCGACGAACGACGCGCCGATGCCGGTCGCGCCGCCCGTGATCAGCACCGCGCGATCCTCGAGGCTCGGGTATCGCGCAAAGCGCGCATCGCTCGCGGCGTGCGGGTCGTGCGCGGAAGTGTCGATGGTCATGCGGTTCGTCTCCGTGAAATCAGGTCAGTCGCGTACGCCGCGGTTCTTCAGCTGGTCGAGCAGCACGGCCGCGAGCAGAATCGCGCCGCGCACCAGGTACTGGTAGAACGCGTCGATGTTCAGCAGGTTCATCACGTTCTCGACGGTGCCCATGATCAGCACGCCGATCACGACGCCCGAGATCGTCGCGCGGCCGCCCATCAGCGACACGCCGCCGAGCACGCAAGCGGAGATCACGTTCAGCTCGAATCCCTGCGCGGCGTTCGGCTGGCCCGACGTGATGCGCGACGCGAGGATCACGCCCGCGAGCGCAGTCACCGCGCCCTGGATCAGGAAGATGTATACGCGCGTGCGTTCGACGTTGATCCCCGCGAGCCGCGACGCCTCGGGGTTGCCGCCGATCGCGAGCGTGTTGCGGCCGTACACGGTCTGGTTCAGCAGCACGCCGAACGCGATGAAGCACAGCAGCGTGACCCAGATCGGCAGCGATACGCCGAACAGCGACAGCCCGCCGAGCGCGATGAACGTGTCCGACGACACGCCGACCGCCTGCCCCTTCGACACGATGAAGCCGAGCCCACGCACGATCTCCATCGTCGCGAGCGTGGTGATCAACGCGTTGATGCGCAGGTACGCGATCACCGCGCCGTTCACGAAGCCGATCGCGGCGCCGGCCGCGACCGCCGCAATGATCGCGACGAACGTGTTGTCGGTCGCGTTCAGCACCATCGCGCACAGCACGCCCGAGAACGCGACGGTCGAGCCGATCGACAGATCGAAGTCGCGCGACGCGAGACAGAACATCATCGTGCACGCGACCATGCCGATCTGCGAGATCGACAGCGCGAGGCCGAGCATGTTGTCGATCGAGAAGAAGTGATCGACCGTCAGCGACATCGTGAGGAACATCACCGCGAAGATCGCGATGAGGCTGTACTCGGTGAGGTGCTGCCACCACTTCTGCCGGTCGCTTTGCTGCGGTACCAGCGCGTCGGCCGACTGCTTCACGGCTGCGCCGGCGAGGTTTTCCCTGACTTGCATGATTGTGTCTCCTGCTCCTGCATCGCGCGGCCCACGCCGCGCCTGGTCGATTCGAATGTCGTGCGCCGCGTCAGGCCGCCTGGGCGGCGCTCGTCTGCGGCAGCGCGAGGTTCAGCACCGCATGCTCGTTCGCCTGTTCGCGCGGCAGCTCGCCCGCGATCCGGCCTTCGCGCATCACGACGATGCGATCGGACACGCCGAGCACTTCCGGCAGTTCCGACGACACCATCACGATCGCGCAGCCGCGCTCCGCGAGCCGGTAGATCACGTCGTAGATCTCGTGCTTCGCGCCGACGTCGATCCCGCGCGTCGGCTCGTCGAGGATCACGACCTTCAGGTCGGGCTCCGCGAGCCAGCGCGACAGGATCGCCTTCTGCTGGTTGCCGCCGGACAGGAAGCGGATCTTCTGCCGCCGGTTCGGCGTCTTGATCTTCAGCCGCTGGATGAAGCGGTCGGCCGTTTCGCTTTCGGTCTTGCGGTCGATGAACAGCCCTGCGCGCAGCGAATGGCGGCGGCAGCTGATGTTGATGTTCTCCGCAACCGACGCGATCGCGATGATCCCTTCTTCCTTGCGGTCCTCGGGGCACAGCACGATGCCGTGACGGATCGCGTCGCCGGTGCGCTTCACGTCGATGCGCGCGCCGTCGAGCGTCAGCATGCCCGCGCGCCGGCGGTCCGCGCCGTACACGAGCCGCATCAGTTCGCTGCGGCCCGCGCCGACCAGCCCGAAGAAACCGACGATCTCGCCCGCGCGCACCGAGAAGCTCGCGGGTTCGCGCAGCGCCGGGCCGTCGACGCCTTCGGCGGAGAACCGCACGTCGCCGAGCGCGCGCGGCGCGTAATGGTAGATGTCCGAAATCTCGCGCCCGACCATCTCGGCGACGAGCCTCTCGCGCGGCACGTCGGCAAGCGCATCGTGCGACGCGATCTTGCGCCCGTCGCGAAAGATCGTGCACGCATCGCACAGACGGTAGATCTCGTCCATCCGGTGCGAGATGTAGATCAGCGCGCGGCCCTGCGCGCGCAGGTCGTCGACGAGCTTGAACAGCACCTCGGTCTCGCGATGCGACAGCGAACTCGTCGGTTCGTCGAGCGCGATCACGCGCGCATTGCGCATCAGCGCCTTGCAGATCTCGACCATCTGCCGCTGCGCGATCGACAGCCGCCCGAGTTTCGCGTCGGGATCGAGATCGACGCCCATCGCGGCGAGCCGCTCGCGCACGTAGCGCTTCGCCTCGCGCTTCCTCACCCAGCCGAACGCGTTCGGCAGGCGGCCGAGCAGCAGGTTTTCCGCGACCGTCAGGTCGGGCACGTACTGCAGCTCCTGGTGAATCACCGCGATGCCGGCCGCGATCGACGCCGCCGCACTCGCGAACTGCACGGGCTGGCCGTCGACCAGCACGCTGCCCGCATCGGGCTGGTATTCGCCGCCGAGAATCTTCAGCAGCGTCGACTTGCCCGCGCCGTTCTCGCCCATCAGGCCATGCACCTCGCCTGCATGCACGTCGAACGAGATGCCGTCGAGTGCGCGCACGCCGGGAAATACCTTGCCGATATTGTCAAAACGCAGTGCCGCTGACACGTCGTCTCCTCACTTCCCAATCGATCGACCGCCGGCCGCCGCATCGCCCGCGGCGGCCGGCGGGCCGCTTACTTCGACGCGAGCCCCATCTCCTCGCGCACCTTCGACACGTTGTCGCGCGTCGCGAGCATGCCCGTCGTCAGCGTCAGCGCCGGCGGTGCCTTGCCTTGCGTGATCCACGAGTACATCAGGTCCGAGGTTTCCTCGCCGTGACGCTTCGGGCTGATGATCACGGTGCCGTAGAAGCCCGTCGGCTGCGGCTTCTTGAACTCGTTCAGCGCCGAATCGGAACCGCCGATGCCGATGCCGATCATGTTGTCCGACTTGAAGCCGCGCCCTTCGGCCGCGCGCACCGCGCCGAGCACGGCCTCGTCGTTCAGGCCGTACGCGACCCAGTGCTTGAACTGCGGGTTCTTCGTGAGCGCGATGTTCGCCGCGTTGAACGCGTTCTCGGTGTCGGTCTTCGCCTGCGGCGCCGCGATCACGTTCGCCTTCGGAAAACCGGCGGCCACCAGCGCGTCGGTCGCGCCGCTCGTGCGGTCGTGCGCGGTCGGCAACTGCTCGTAGGTGATGTCGATCGCGCCGACCTCCTTCACGTTCCAGCCGCGCTTCTTGATCTCGGCCGCGATGCCGTCGCCGACCTGCTTGCCGATGTTGTACGCGGAGATCCCCATGTGCGGCACCGCTTCGATCGGCTTGCCCGCGCCGTCGACGAGGCGGTCGTCGACCGTCATCATCTTCAGGTTGTGCGACTTCGCCTTCGCGACGATGCCCGGCCCGAGCTTCACGTCGGGCGTGCAGATGATGAAGCCCTGCGCCTTCTGCGCGGACAGGTTGTCGATCGCGCTCATCACCTTTTCGCCCGACGGCGCGCCGATCTTCACGAGCGTGAAGCCCTTTTCCTTCGCCGCCATCTCGGCGAACTTCCACTCGTCCTGGAACCACGGCTCTTCCGGCTGCTTCACCAGAAAGCCGATCTTGACCGGGTCGGCCGCGTGCGCAACCGGGCTACCCATCACCACCGCGGCAGCCGCGGCCAGCGTTACGAACGTTCTGCGTTTCATCTCCAGTGTCTCCTTGTTTTCATCGAACAGGATGCAGCCGCTTGTTGGTTTCGACGCAGCGTGCGCGCGGCCGTCGCACGTGCGGTCTTTCGAATCGTTGCGTCAGTCGTGATACAGCGCCGCGCGCCCGCCGTCGACGGTGATGCACGCGGCATTGATGAACGGCGCCTCGTCGGACGCCAGGAACACGGCCGTCATCGCGACCTCGTCGGGCCGGCCGATCCGCTTCATCGGCTGCAGCGCGAGCGTCTCCGCGCGCGCGGCGGCCGGGTCGGGCTGCGCGTCCCACCAGTCGCGCGTGAGCTGCGTCTCGATGTAGCCCGGCGCGATCGCGTTCACGCGCACGTTGCGCGCCGCGTATTCGATGCCGAGCGCGCGCGTGAGGCCCAGCACGCCGTGTTTCGCGACCGGGTACGGAAAGCAGCCCGGGATGATCCGGAACGCATGCGTCGACGCGATGTTCACGATGCTGCCGCGGCCGCGCTCGACCATGCCTTCCAGCGCCGCGCGGCAGCCGTGCCACACGCCGTCGAGGTCAACCGCGAAGCAGCGGCGCCAGTCGTCGTCGGTCATCGTCAGCGGATCGGCGAACACGTTGATGCCCGCGTTGTTCACCAGCACATCGAGCGGGCCGAATGCCGCTTCGGTCTGCGCGAGCGCATCGCGCACCGCATCCTGCCGCGCGACGTCCGCCTGCAGCGGCAGCACGCGTGCGCCGTCGAGGTCGTGCGCGATCGCGGCGGCCGTGTGCTGCGCCTGCGGGAAGTCGAGATCGACGAGCGCGACGGCCGCGCCTTCGCGCACGAACGCACGGGCGATCGCGGCGCCGATTCCGCGGCCTGCGCCCGTCACCATCGCGACCTTGCCCGCGAGGCGGCCCATCATGCGGCTCCGCCGCGCGCGACGCGCAATCCGGCCTGGAACGCGCGCGCGTTCGCCGCGGTCGCGTCGGCCGGCTGGCCGGGCCGGTACAGCGCCGAGCCGAGCCCGAAGCCGTTCGCGCCGGCCGCGAGGAACGGCTGCATGTTGTCCGGCGAAATTCCGCCGACCGGAATCAGCGGCACCGCGCGGTCGATCACCGCACGCCATGCCTTCACGACCGTCACGCCGAGCTGCTCGGCCGGGAACATCTTCAGCACGTCGGCGCCGTTCGCTAGCGCCGCGAACGCTTCGGTCGGCGTCGCGACGCCCGGTGCGCTCGCGAGGCCGCGCTCGCGTGCGCGGCGTATCACGGCCGCGTCGCTGTGCGGCATCACGATCAGCGCGCCGCCCGCGTCCTGCACGCGATCGACGTACTCGGCGCGCAGCACGGTGCCCGCGCCGACGATCGCATCGTCGGGCAGCGCGCGCCGCAGCTTCGCGATGCTGTCGAACGGATCCGGCGAGTTGAGCGGCACCTCGACGATCCGGAAGCCGGCTTCGTACAGCGCATGCCCATGGTCGGCCGCTTCGGCAGGCGTGATCCCGCGCAGGATCGCGATCAGCGGGCACGCGTCGAACGCGCGCATCAGTGCGGCGTGGGGCGTGTATGGCGCGGGCAACGTAAGGTCGGACGGCATGACTGGGTTCCTCTGCAATCGGTTCATTGGTCGGCGAAGACGGGTTCGCCGTCCGCGCGCACGAGCCCGGCGCGCGACGCGATCCGCCACAGGCCGCGCTCGGTCGCATGCGCGACGACCCGCGCGTGCATGTGGCCGAATACGCGAAGCGCATCGATATAGCGCGCGCACAAACCGTCGTCGCCGATCAGCAGCAGCGGCTGGTCCGCGAGCGCGATGCCACGCTCCGCGAGCATCGCGTCGAGCGCATTGAGTTCATGGCCGATCAGCAGGCCGGACAGGTAGTCGCCCTGCGCATCGGGCGCGAGCCGGTCGGTCAGGCCGAGCGTGCGCGTGCTGAAAATCGTCGCGAGCAGCCCCGTGCGCTGCGCACCGCGCGCGACCGACACGCCGCGCAGGAACGCCGCGCGATCGGGCGACGCGCCCGCGCGCATCGTGCGGCCGAGGATCGTGTGGTCGCGCAGCACCGCGAACAGCTCGCCCGTCATGAAGGTCTGGAAGCGCTCGATCAGCCCGCCCTTCACCCACGCCCATTTCGCATGGGTGCCCGGCAATCCGATCAGTAGCCCTGAACGATCGGCGTCAAGCATGGGATCGCTCGCGAGCGCACCGAATATCTGCGTTTCTTCGCCGCGCATCACGTCGGGCAATTCGCCCGTCGCGATCACGCCCGGCACGATCGATACCGTCGCGCCGCGCGACGTCGTCACTGTAATGAGACCCGCGGCGAGCGCGTCGGCGCCGGCCGGCACCGCAACATACGGCGCCTCGCGCCAGCCCTGCGCGCTGCCGACCATCCCGGCGGCGAGCACCGGCAGCCCGGGCGTGCGGTCGAGCCAGTCGCCGCAGGCGTCCTCGAACACCGCGTCGAACGCGCGCGCGCCGCCGCCCGGCACATGCATGACGCCCGCCGCGCGGCTGCGCGTGTCGATGACCGCGCCGTGCGCGTCGTACAGATACGCGCGCAGCGACGTCGTGCCCCAGTCGAGCGCGATCAGCGACGGGGTGGCGGAGCTGGCAACCGGAACGGCCCGGGTCGAAGTCGTCATCGTTTGATCCTGCGGGTACCCTGCGGCGGGCTCCAGCCCAGTTCCGCGGAAATGGCTCGCGCTTCGCGCTGCACGAGTGGAATCAGTTCGTCCATCCGGTCGTGCGGCATGTACGGAATCGTGCTCGCGACCGACACGGCCGCGACGATCGCACCCGATGCGTCGCGGATCGGCGCGGCCACGCAGCGGATCGACGCCTCGTTCTCCTCGAGGTCGAACGTATAGCCGCCGGCCGCGTAGTGGGCCATGCGCTGCAGGAACGCACTCGTCTCCGGCCGGTTGTCGGGCTTGAAATTGACGCCGGCCAGCGCGCGCCGCGCGGCCTCGAACAGCGAGCGCCACAGGTCGGGATCGAGGTCGAGCATCATCGCCTTGCCGATGCCCGTCGATGCGAGCGGCATCCGGTGGCCGACGCGCGAGCGCATCTCGAGGCCGCGCGTGCCGGGAATCTTGTCGATGTACAGCACGTCGTCGCCGTCGCGCACGCCGAGATGGATCGTGTCGAGCGTCGCTTCAGCGAGCGCTTCGAGATGCGGCCGCGCCACCGCGGTGAGCGGCATCTGCTCGAGCGCGATCGTGCCGAGCTCGATCAGCTTCGGGCCGAGCAGGTAGCCGCCCTGCACCTGGCGCAGGTAGCGCGCCTGCACGAGGCTGCTGACGAGACGGTGCGTCGTGCTGCGTGTCGTGCCGAGCGCGGCGCCGATCGCGCGCATGTCGCGCGCGCCGTTCGCGATCGCCTCGAGGATCGCGAGACCGCGCAGCAGCGTCTGCGTGCCGGCCTGCTGCGCGGCGAGATCGAGCGGCGTGCTGGTCGCGCCGATGCTGTCGGTCAGCGACCCATCGTCCGGCGTCGCACGCCGGGCGTCGAGGGCAAGGGATACGGGCATCTTGGTCATGGGGCGGGCTTCTTCAACGGAATCGGTGAAGCCGCTCGCGCGGCGCCGGAACTGCGTCCGGTGCTGCGGCGTGGCGGCGGTCGATGCACCGAGTAAAGCGCCCGGCGAACTTCATGGAATATGTCTCCGTGTGCGTCGGGCGCCGCGCGATGCGTGGATCCGAAGCTGTCGATGTGCTTCGGATTGTAGGAGCGCACGCACTCGTCTCCAATATTTGAATGCGTTGTCCAGATAATGAGAATTCGGACGAGGTACGCTGCGCGCATGACGCGACGGCCGCGCCATGTGCACGGGGGCGAAACCCGCCGCGCAGCAGGTTCCGCCCCCGTTTGTTCACCACGCGCCGCGCTTACTGCTGGCTCGTGCTGCGTGCCTGCATGTAGCGCTGCACGTCGGCGAACGACACGCGGCCGCTGCCGCCCGAATCGATCTGCCGGAAGTGGTTCGCGACATAACCGAGCCCGGCCGCGCGCGCCTGCGCCTCGGTGATCGAACCCGTGCTCTGCGTATCGGCCGAGTCGAACTGCCGCGCGAGCTTGCGCACCACCTGCGCATGCAGCGCGGCGCCCGTCGTCTGCGTGCCGGCGGTCGGCTTGCGCGCGGCCGGCGGCACGTACGGATCGCCGAGCTGCGCCTGGCGCGCACGCGCCGGTGCGGCGGCGTCGCTCGCCTGCGCGAACGCGGATACGGATGCTGCAGCGGCGGCGCATGCGAGCGCCGCGGCAACGACGATGAAACGATTCTTCATATCAGGCTCCAGTCTGGAATGAGGTCGTCGACGGCAGGCGAGGCGCCGCCGGGGGCGCCTGTCGCCGGCCCGGCGCAGCATCAGTGCGCGGCCGCGTTGTAGAAAGTCACGAGATCGGCTTTCTCCTGCGGACGCGACGTATCGTCGAGATAGACCATGTGTCCGCCCTGATAGTCCTTGATCGTCAGGTTCGGTTGCGTCCCGAGCCGCGCGAGGTCGAGCTCGGTCTGGTAGAACGGCGTCGCGATGTCGTGATACCCGTTCAGCGACAGCACCTTCAACGACGGATTCAACGTCAGCGCCGCGGCCAGATCGGGGATCGTGTCGGGCATCGCGAGGCCGTCGTGCGTCCAGTCCCACGTGTTGATCGCATTGCTGCTCAACGAGTAGGCCGACTGCGCGGTGTACTTCAGCTCGTTCGGCAGGTAGCTGCCGATCGTGTCGGTGAACGGCTTCGTGATGAACGTGCTCGACGGATCGCCGTCCGCCGCCAGCGGGCTCGACACGGGCACGTTCACGCGCGCGTCGTAGCGGCCGATCAGCGTGCCCGGGATCAGCGACAGCTGGAAGCTGTTGTCGAAGAAGGTCGGGATCACGTTGAAGTTCGCGTTCCACAGCGCCTGCTTCGTGCCGGTCGAATTCGCCATCGTCGTGACGAGACTCGGCGGCGGCGGCGTATGGCTCGCCAGGTACGCGTTCACGGCGGGCGCGTAGCTGCCGGCCGTCAGCACGCGCATCTGGTCCGCATACTGCGGCAGGTTCGACGGGTTCGGATTGTCGAGCTGGTAATACGCGCCGACGGTGCCGTAGGACGGCGC
The DNA here is from genome assembly GCF_058781685.1 of Burkholderia sp. FW306-1C-G01B. Lineage (NCBI taxonomy): Bacteria > Pseudomonadati > Pseudomonadota > Betaproteobacteria > Burkholderiales > Burkholderiaceae > Burkholderia > Burkholderia sp. FW306-1C-G01B. The sequence continues at coordinate 73,963 of NZ_JBYSWZ010000013.1, read as the reverse complement.
GAAGCCCGCGCAGCTCACCGGGCTCGACCCGTTGTTCGAGTTGCCGACATAGTCGCTCGCCATGTCGCAGTTCGTGTTGTAGTTCAGGATCGACGACTGCAGCACGATGCCGTCAAGCTTCACGCCGGCCGTCTCGAGCAGGTTCGCGAGCACGTCGGTGCGCGGCGTGCCGTACGACTCGCCGAACAGGTATTTCGGCGAATCGTTGCGCTGGTTCACGGTCAGGTAGCGCGTCACGAAATCGCGGAACGCGCCGGCGTCCTGGTCGACGCCCCAGAACGTCTGGTTCGTGTTCGGCGCGATCGCTTCGGAAAAGCCGGTGCCGATCGCGTCGACGAACACGAGGTCGGTCGTGTCGAGCAGGCTTTCCTGGTTGTCGACGAACGGGAACGTCGACGCGTTCGCGTTCGGGTCGCCCGTCTGGACCCGCCGCGGGCCGAACGAGCCGAGGTGCAGCCACACCGACGCCGAGCCGGGACCGCCGTTGTACAGGAACGTGACGGGCCGCTTCGCCGCGGGCTGGTTGTCGGCCGTGTAGGCGACATAGAAGAACGACGCCTCGGGCGCGCCCGTCTGCGGATTGCGCGCGACGAGGTGGCCGGCCTTGGCCGTGTAGCGGATCGTCTTGCCGTTCAGCGTGATCTGGTGATGCGTGACGGCGGCCTTTTCGATCGCGGCGGATGCGTCGAGCGACGCGTTCGCGCTCGGCGAATAACTGTTCGGATCGTTGTACGCCCTGTCCACCTGACTGGCGGGATCGGCTGAGTTGTCGGCGCTCGCAGCAGCGGACGATGTCACGTCGTCGTTGCAGGCCGTCAGAATCAGCGAAGAAAAAACCACCCCCAACAACAGCTTCGCTTTGCTCGCTGGCATCGTTGCTTTCCTTCTCTCGGATGTTTTTTGTGTCGAGCAGCCGGATAAGCCGCCCCCCGCCTCGATTGCGGCCGATAAGCCGAGGCGCTGGCCAATATACGCGAGCATGTCGGCTTTGAAAAATTTTGAAATATTTGGCCGACGGCCGGTGCGGCGCACACCTTTCAGGAATGCTTCGGTTCGCGAAACGTTGCATTTCGCGCCGCTTTCAACGCCTTTCGCGTTTACTCGGAAATACTAAAAAAGCGTGGATTTCGCGGCATATCGGCAAACAAAATCGCGTAGTCGCTGGCATTGCTCAGCAGCGCGAAATAGACGAATTCGTCTAAAGGATGTGGCCCGAAATGCGCGCGACACGAATGCGCTGCAGCGCACCAATGACGCATTGGCGGCAGAACGGACAATGCGGCGGCGCGAGCGCGCCGTTCACTCCGATTGCGGAAGCGCGGCCGCGCCCATCCGGCGGGCGATGATGGCCGCGCGCTGTGCCTGGTAGGCCGAGCCGCGATGCGCGTCGAACCAGCGCGGCTTCGGCAGCATCACCGCGAGACGCGCCGACTGCCACGCGCCGAGCCGGCTCGCGGGAATCCTGTAGTAATAGCGCGCGGCCGCTTCGGCGCCGTACACGCCGCGGCCCCATTCGACGGAATTCAGGTAGATCTCGAAGATCCGCTCCTTGTCGAGCGCGGTTTCGAGCATCCACGTGATGATGAGCTCCTGCCCCTTGCGGATATAGCTCTTCTCGCGCGACAGGAACAGGTTGCGCGCGAGCTGCTGCGTGATCGTCGAACCGCCCGCGACGATCCGGCCGCGCGCCTTGTTCTTCTCCCACGCCTGCAGAATCGCATCGACGTCGTAGCCGTTGTTGGTCGCGAAGGTCGAGTCTTCGGATGCGATCAGCGCGCGCTTCAGGTTGCGCGAGATCTGGTCGTACGGCACCCACTGGTGCTGGATCTGCGCGGGCGGCTTGTCGCGCGACAGCCACCACGCGTCGGTGCGCATGAATGCGGTCGAACCCGGGTTCACGAACGACCACAGCGCGATCTGCGCGAGATAGAACAGCTGCGTCGCGAGCCACGCGCCCGCGAACACCGCACCCGCGTAGACGATCCAGCGGGCCGGGCTCACCGTCCGCGTGCGCTGCGTGCTGCTTACCGCCACCACGTGCCGCGCTCCGTTCAGCTCGCCGCGAGCGCCTGGCGCAGCGCGGCAAGCACCGGTGCACCGTCCGGCCGCACGCCGCGCCAGATAAAGAACGATTCGGCTGCCTGCTCGACGAGCATGCCGAGCCCGTCGGCCGTGCGTGCGCCGAGCGACGCCGCATGCTGCATGAACACGGTCGGCTGCGCGCCGTACATCATGTCGTACGCCAGCGTGCCCGCGCCGAATGCGGCCGCGTCGCACGCCGGCAGCGCGGCATCGAGGCTGCCGGCCGTCGCATTGACGATCACGTCGTACGGCTCCGCGCGCACCACGTCGGGGCCGCCGCCCGCGAGCGTGCAGCCCGCATCGTGTGCGGCCTGCATGAACTGGCCGACGAGCGCCTCGGCCTTGCTGGCGGTGCGGTTCACGATCGTGATCGACAGCGGCGCACGCTCGAGCAGCGGCAGCACGACGCCGCGCGCGGCGCCGCCCGCGCCGAGCAGCAGGATGCGTGCGCCCGCGAGCGACACACCGAGGTTCGCTTCGATGTCGCGCACGAGGCCGACGCCATCGGTGTTGTCGCCGTGGATGCTTCCGTCGGCGTCGATGCGCAGCGTGTTCACCGCGCCAGCCGCCGCCGCGCGCGGCGACAGCGTGTCGGCGAGCGCATGCGCTTCGAGCTTGAACGGCACCGTCACGTTCGCGCCGCGACCGCCTTCGGCGACGAACGCGCGCACGGCCGCTTCGAAGCCGTCGACCGCCGCGAGCCGGTGCGCGTACTCGATCGCCTCGCCGGTCTGCGCGGCGAACTGCGCGTGGATGAACGGCGACTTGCTGTGCGCCACCGGGTTGCCGAACACTACGTAGCGGTCGGCGCCGCTCGTCGACGCAACCGCGTTCATGATGCGCGCCCCTCTTCGCCGTCGTTGCCGCTCGCGGCTTCGCCGACCGTACCCGCCGCCGCACCGTCCGCTTCGGCCAGCGCTTCCGCCTCGGTTTCCGCCGTGGCGTCTTCCGCGTCGATCAGCGTGTCGTCGCCGCCTTCGGCATCATCCTCTTCCTCGGCCGCATCGCCGCTGGTCACGGTCGGCGCATCGAGCACGTTCAGCAACCGCACCGACGCCTCGATCGTCAGCTCGTCGAGCGACATCACGTCGAGCAGCACGCGCGTGCCGCGCGCATGCACGCCGAGCCCCGGCACGTGCAGCAGCAGCGGAATTTCCTCGAGGCGCACGAGATCGCCCTTCACGACCGTCGCGACGACCTGCTTCTTCTGCTCCTGCGCGAGCCAGCGCAGGCACCAGAAATATTCCATCCGGCGCTGGTAGTCGGCGTACGCGGTGTAGGTGTCGTCGAAGCCCTGCACGACCGCGTACAGGTCGGCGTCCTTCGGCTTGAACGGCGCGGCGAGCTTGGCGGTGACGCCATGCTGCACGCATGCGAGCAGTTGCCACTGGTTCACGAGGTCGACGTAGCGGCGCAGCGGCGACGTGCTCCATGCGTACTGCGGCACGCCGAGGCCTTCGTGCGGCGCGGCCGTCGTCTGCATCCGCGTGCGCTTCGGGCCCGGCGCGCCGAAGCCGCGCTGCGAGCGGTAGATGCCGGGCACCGTATGATCGTGCAGGAACGCGCCCCAGGTCGAGTTCGCGAGGATCGCGAGCTCGGACACGATCAGGTCGAGCGGCGAACCGCGGCGGCGCGGCGTGATCGACACGTGCTCGCCTTCGACGTAGAAGTTGTAGTCGGTGTTGCGCTGCACTTCGCGCTTCAGGCCGTAGCCCGCGCGCGCGAGCTGGCGCTTCTCGAACAGCGCCTGCGCGAGCGGCCACAGCACGGCGATGTCGTCCTTGTGCGGGTAGTCGCCGGTGCCGGCCGCGAGCGTCTCTTCGTTGACGAGTTCGTCGAGCGTGTTGTGACGCAGGTTGCTCTTCACGAACACGAGTTCGGCGCGCGTCTCGTTCGCGACGATGTCCTGCGTTTCGCGGTTGACGATGATGTACAGCGACAGCGCCGGACGGTAATCGCCCTCCTTCAGCGTGAACACGTCGACGACGTCGTCCGGCAGCATCGTGATCTTGTCGCCCGGCATGTAGACGGTCGACAGGCGCGTGCGCGCGATCGCGTCGACCGCGTCGCCGCGCACGATGCCGAGCGCCGGCGCCGCGATGTGCACGCCGATCCGCACGCGGCCGTCGGACAGGTGTTCGACCGAGAACGCATCGTCGATTTCGGTCGTCGTGACGTCGTCGATCGAAAACGCCTCGACGTTCGCGCGCGGCAGGTCGTCCGGCAGCGCGCCGACGGTGACGGGCGGAAAGCCCGTGCCGTGCGGGAAGAATTCCGCGAGGAAGCGCGCCTCGTGCAGCGCACGCGGCGACGCGATGCCGCCGCAGTCGAGCATCAGCCGCGCCGGCGACACGCCGCGCGCGCCGGCCGCCGCTTCCAGCGCCTTGTATTCGATCGCGTTCTTGTCCGGCCGCGTCAGCAGCCCGAGCACCTTGCCCGCGAACGCTTCCGGCAGCTTGCCGGCCTTCAGCTCCTCTTCATACTGCGCCTGGACGAGCGCCTGCTGGCGCTTGCGCTCGAGCGACGCGAGCGCCATCTTGAGCTGCTCTTCCGGCGCGCGCTGATACTGGCCGCGCCCCTTGCGGCGGAAGTAGACGGGCGAGCCATGCAGCCGCAGCACCAGCGCCGCGCGCTCGACCGGGCCGTACGCCGCGCCGAAGTACTCCTCGGCCAGCGCCGTATACGCGAACTCGTCGGCCGGCGCGCATTCCCACAGGAAATCCAGATCGATCTGCTGCGCGGCCGTGTCGGCCTCCTGCATCAGTTCGCCCGCGGCCGGCTTGTCGAATTCGATCAGCACGTCTTTCGCGCGCACCTTCGCGCGCCGCCCGCCGGGCAACTCGACCTGAAATGCGTCGCCCTGGCGCGACAGCACGCTGCCCGCCTTGAAACTGCCCGATTCCTCGAAGAAAACGTTCACTCAGTACTCTCGTTCAGACTGCCGGACGCCGCATCGGCGGCGCCGCATGATGATGGGGATTCGATCGGCACGCGGCCGGTTTATCGCGCTTTTCCGTCGCAAAACGCGAGAACGTCGTCGACATAGTCGGCAAATTCGCTGATTCCGTGATCGCTGCCTTCGATCACGCGCGTTTTCGCGCCCGGGTAATGGGCCAGCATCTCGCGGTAGTCGAGCACTTCGTCGCCGGTCGCCGCGAACAGATAGTAGCGCTCGGCACGCGTGATCGCCGGCACGCGCAGCGCATCGAGCTCGTGCAGGTGATGGCGCTCGACGACGATCGTGCCGCCGCCGTGCCACAGCGGCTGTTCGCCCAGATGCTGCTCGAGATCGCGCTGCGGCACGATGGCCGGATTCAGCAGCACGGCCTTCCAGCCATGCTTTTCGGCGAGCCACGTGGCGTAATAGCCGCCGAGCGAGCTGCCGATGACGGTCACGTCGCGTGCGCCGGCAACCTCGGCTTCCGCGATGGCGATCGCATCGAGCGGCGACACGGACAGCGACGGGCAACGCCACTCGTCCGTGCGGCCGAGTTCGGCCATGCGTGCGGCGAGCAGCCGCGACTTCTGCGATTCCGGCGACGACCGGAAGCCGTGCAGATACAGGATCACGTGCGGCTCCCGAGCGCATCGAGCAACTTCTGGTGCACGCCGCCGAAGCCACCGTTGCTCATCACGAGCACGTGGTCGCCCGGGCGCGCGGCCTCGGTGACGGCCTTCACCAGCAGGTGCAGATCGTCGAACGCGCGTGCCTTGTCGCCGAGCGGCGCGAGCGCCTCGCCGAGATTCCAGCCGAGCGCATCGCGCCCGGTCGGCGCGCCGTAGCCGAACACGAGATCGGCATCGGCCAGGCTCGCGGGCAATTGCGCCTTCATCACGCCCAGCTTCATCGTGTTCGAGCGCGGCTCGAGTACCGCGAGGATGCGGGCATTCCGGCTACCGATGCGCGCACGAAGGCCGGCGATCGTGGTTTCGATTGCGGTCGGATGGTGCGCGAAGTCGTCGTAGACGGTCACGCCGTCCACGCTGCCGCGCACTTCCATGCGGCGCTTCACGTTGCGGAACGCTGCGAGGGAGGCTGCGGCCTGCGCGGGCGGCACGCCGACGTGGCGCGCGGCGGCGATCGCCGCGAGCGCGTTCATCCGGTTGTGATCGCCCTGCACCTGCCACGCGACTTCGCCGACACGCTCCGCGTGCGAATACACGGCAAAACGCTCGTCGACCGGCACGCCGTCCTCGGCCGGCAGCGCCTGCCAGCCGCCGTCGACGCCGAACCGCTCGACCTCGCTCCAGCAGCCGCGCGCCAGCACGCGCTCGAGCGCGTCCGAGCGGCCGTTCGTGACGATCCGGCCGACACCGGGCACGGTGCGCACGAGGTGATGGAATTGCGTTTCGATCGCGGCGAGATCCGGGAAGATGTCGGCGTGATCGAATTCAAGGTTGTTCAGCACCGCGGTGCGCGGCCGGTAATGGACGAACTTCGAGCGCTTGTCGAAGAACGCCGTATCGTATTCGTCGGCCTCGATCACGAAGAAGCTCGAATCGGTGAGCCGCGCCGACACGCCGAAGTTCAGCGGCACGCCGCCGATCAGGAAGCCCGGGTTCAGGCCCGCGTCTTCCAGCAGCCACGCGAGCATCGACGACGTGGTCGTCTTGCCGTGCGTGCCCGCGACCGCGAGCACCCATTTGCCGGCCAGCACGTGCTCGCCGAGCCACTGCGGGCCCGACACGTACGGCAGGCCGCGATCGAGGATCGCCTCCATCAGCGGATTGCCGCGCGTGACGACGTTGCCGATCACGAACAGGTCCGGTTTCAGGTCGATCTGTTCGGCGCCGTAGCCCTCGATCAGCGTGATGCCCTGCGCCTCGAGCTGCGTGCTCATCGGCGGATAGACGCCCGCGTCGCAACCCGTCACCGTGTGGCCCGCCTCGCGCGCGAGTACGGCGAGACCGCCCATGAAGGTGCCGCAGATGCCAAGAATGTGGATGTGCATAGATGAATGCTTTCGCGCCGCCGGGCGCCGTCGATTCGGAAAAGATGCGTCTGCGGCGCGCCGGACAGGCCGTGCGACCGGCGCTCGTCGCCGCGACACAAAGAGCAGTATTGTAACTGACGGCCTGCCGTGCCCGGCGGCCCGAACGATGCGCGCGAACGCCGCCGGCGCACCGGGCGGCAGGCCGCCGCACCCGTGTTCGGGCGCCGCGGCGATCTAGTATGATTGCCGGATCATGTCTCGCAAACCTCTTGTCGACCCGCGGCGCGTCCGCGAGGAAATCGCCCAGTCCGCCGCCCGCCTGATCGCGGAGGACGGGCTGGACTATGCCGGCGCGAAACGCAAGGCCGCGCGCCAGTTGCTCGGCGATTCGCGCGTTGCCGGCGAATGGCTGCCGGATAACGATCAGATCGAGGAAGAACTGCGCGAGTACCTCGCACTGTTCCAGAGCGACACGCAGCCGGACGAACTGCGCCTGCTGCGCGAGATCGCGCTCGACTGGATGCGCCGGCTCGCCGAGTTCCGTCCGTATGTGACGGGCGCCGTGCTGAACGGCACCGCAAACGCGCATTCGGATATCCATTTGCAGGCATTCACCGACAACCCGAAGGACGTCGCGATCTACTTGCTGAACCAGAATATCCAGTACGACGTGTCCGAGACGCGGCACTTCGCGGGCCGCGGCGACGTCGAGACGCTGAGCTTCCTGTGGCGCCCGCGGCGCGACGTGGACGCGATTGGCATCCACCTCGCGCTCTATGCGAGCGACGACCTGCGCGGCGCGGTCAAGGCCGACTCGCGCGGCCGGGTCGCCCGCGCGGATGCCGCCGCGCTGCGCACGCTCGTCGAAGCAGGCAAAGCCCCTTCCGAACCTGAATGATTCAACGATGATGATGAAACGCATGTTGGCGCTCGCGGTGGTCGCGGCCGCCGCTGTCGCCGGCGGGATTACCGCCGGCCATTGGTTCCGCGGCAATGCCGACGACGGCGTCGCCGTCGCCTCGCCCGCCGCAGCGGGCAGCCCGGTCGACCAGTTGTGGGCAGCGGCGCTGACGGGTGTCGACGGCAAGCCGGCCACGCTGGCTGCCTTCAAGGGCCAGAAGGTCGTCGTCAATTTCTGGGCGTCATGGTGCGGCCCGTGCGTCGAAGAGATGCCCGAGCTCGTCGCGCTGTCGCATCAGTACAAACAGAAAGGCATCCGTTTCATCGGGATCGGCGTCGATTCCGAGCAGAACGTGAAGAACTTTCTGCAGAAAGTGAAGGTCGACTATCCGGTTTTCGTCAGCGGTTATGCGGGCGCTGATCTGGCCCGTAATTTCGGAAACACCGCTGGCGCGTTGCCGTTTACGGTCGTCATCGACGCAACCGGCAAGATTCGCGAGACAAAATTGGGACAAATCCAGCCGTCCGAGCTGAAAAAGACGCTCGACGCGCTGTAACCTGCCCGAACGCCGGCCCGCACGTTCGCAGCAATTTGTCCGTCGATCACCGCAATTTCGCGTGAATTCGCCGATACTTTGCATCCGCACCGGTAATTCTTGCGGGTCCGGCGAACTCGGCCGTTCGGCAAAACTAGACAAATTTCTCTAAATAGCGCTAAAGTTCGCGCAATTCCGCAGAAATAGAAGCGACCATGACACGATTGCTGGTGCTGCACGGCCCCAACCTGAACCTTCTCGGCACCCGGGAACCGGAGGTGTACGGCCGCGTCACGCTGACACAGATCGATCAGGCGCTTGCCGCGCGTGCCCGGGAAGCCGGCGCCGAACTGTCGTCGTTCCAGAGCAACCATGAAGGCGCGCTGGTCGACCGCATCCAGGCCGCGCGGGAGGAACAGACCGATTTCATCCTGATCAATCCGGCCGCGTATACGCACACGAGCGTCGCGATCCGGGACGCGATCGCCGGCGTTGGCATCCCGTTCGTCGAGGTTCACTTGTCGAACGTGCATCGCCGCGAAGCGTTCAGGCACCACTCCTACTTTTCCGACCAGGCCGAAGGCGTGATCTGCGGGCTCGGCTGGAAAGGTTATCTGTACGCGCTCGAGTACGCGCTGGACAAGCTGCAAGGCACGTCGCGCGGCTGATTTCGCGATCTAGATTCAGCGCCGGCCCCTAACCGGCGCTTTCACGTATTGAAAGGGGAATTCCCGATGGATCTTCGTAAGCTGAAAACTCTGATCGACCTCGTTTCCGAATCCGGCATCTCCGAGCTGGAAGTGACGGAAGGCGAAGGCAAGGTGCGCATCGTCAAGAACGCACCGCCGGTCTACGTACAGCCGACGGCTGGGTATGCCCCGCAATTCAGCGCGCCCGCTCCGTCGGCCGCGCTGCCGACGGACGGTGCCGCGGCGCCGGCAGCCGGCGCCGCAGCCGCGCCGGCCGTCCCGCAGGGCCACGTCGTGACGTCGCCGATGGTCGGCACGTTCTATCGCGCGCCGTCGCCGGGCGCGGACCCGTTCGTCCAGGTCGGCGACACGGTCAAGGAAGGCCAGACGATCTGCATCATCGAAGCGATGAAGCTGCTCAACGAGATCGAGTCCGACAAAGCCGGCGTGATCAAGGAAATCCTCGTCGAGAACGGCCAGGCCGTCGAATACGGCCAGCCGCTTTTCGTGATCGGCTAAGTCCGCCGCGCGGCTGGCCCAGCCGCGCGCCGCCGATGCTCGCCAGGCGCCGTTCGCGCGCCCCTCGAAGAGACGAATACTCGCTATGTTTGAAAAAATCCTCATTGCCAATCGCGGTGAAATCGCGCTGCGCATCCAGCGCGCGTGCCGCGAGCTCGGCGTCAAGACGGTGGTCGTCTACTCGGAAGCCGACAAGGAAGCCAAGTACGTGCGCCTCGCGGACGAAGCCGTCTGTATCGGCCCGGCCCCGTCGAACCTGAGCTACCTGAACATGCCGGCGCTGATCAGCGCCGCGGAAGTCACCGACGCCGAGGCGATCCACCCCGGCTACGGCTTCCTGTCGGAGAACGCCGATTTCGCGGAACGCGTCGAGCAGTCGGGCTTCACGTTCATCGGCCCGCGCCCGGAAACGATCCGGATGATGGGCGACAAGGTCACCGCCAAGCAGACGATGATCAAGACCGGCGTGCCGTGCGTGCCGGGCTCGGAAGGCGCGTTGCCGGACGATCCGAAGGAGATCGTCAAGATTGCGCGCACGATCGGCTACCCGGTCATCATCAAGGCGGCGGGCGGCGGCGGCGGGCGCGGGATGCGCGTCGTGCACACCGAGGCCGCGCTCGTCAACGCGGTCAACATGACCCGCGAGGAAGCCGGCCGTGCGTTCGGCAACCCGCAGGTGTACATGGAGAAGTTCCTCGAGAACCCGCGCCACATCGAGATCCAGGTGCTGTCCGATGCGTTCAAGAACGCGATCTGGCTCGGCGAGCGCGACTGCTCGATGCAGCGCCGCCACCAGAAGGTGATCGAGGAAGCGCCGGCGCCCGGCATTCCGCGCCGCCTGATCGACCGCATCGGCGACCGCTGCGCGGACGCATGCAAGAAGATGGGCTACCTCGGCGCGGGCACGTTCGAATTCCTGTACGAAAACGGCGAGTTCTACTTCATCGAGATGAACACGCGCGTGCAGGTCGAGCATCCGGTGTCGGAACTGATCACGGGCGTCGACATCGTGCAGGAACAGATCCGCATCGCGGCCGGCGAGAAGCTCGCGCTGCGCCAGCGCGACATCCAGTTCCGCGGACATGCGATCGAATGCCGGATCAACGCAGAAGATCCGTTCAAGTTCACGCCGTCGCCGGGCCGGATCACGTCGTGGCATACGCCGGGCGGCCCCGGCGTGCGCGTCGATTCGCATGCCTACAATGGCTATTTCGTGCCGCCGAACTATGATTCGATGATCGGCAAGCTGATCACCTACGGCGCGACCCGCGAGCAGGCGATCAGCCGGATGCGCATCGCGCTGTCGGAAATGGTCGTCGAAGGCATCCAGACCAACATCCCGCTGCACCGCGAGCTGATGATCGACTCGAAGTTCGTCGAAGGCGGCACCAGCATCCACTACCTCGAAAACCGGCTCGCGCAGAAGCAGCAGGTCGCACCGGAAGAAGCGTAAGCATGAGCTATCGCGAACTCGTCGTCGAACTGGCCCGTGAGCACGCGGAGGCATTGTCCGACGCGCTGCTCGACCTCGGCGCGCTGTCGGTGTCCGTCGAGGACGCCGACGCCGACACGCCCGACGAACAGCCGCTCTTCGGCGAGCCCGGCCTCGTGCCCGATCGCACCGCGTGGCAGCACTCGCGCGTGGTCGCGCTGCTGTCGCCCGACCACGATCCGGCCGTGCTGCTCGCGGCGGCCGCAAACGAGATCGGCCTCGCCGGGACGCCGAAATTCGACGTCCGCGAAGTCGAGGAACAGGACTGGGTGCGGCTCACGCAATCGCAGTTCGAGCCGATCCCGATCGGCGAGCGGATCTGGGTCGTGCCGTCGTGGCACGACGCGCCCGATCCCGACGCGCTCGTACTCGAACTCGACCCCGGCCTCGCGTTCGGCACCGGCAGCCACCCGACCACGCGCCTTTGCATGGAATGGCTCGAACAATCGGTGAAGCCGGGCCAGTCGGTGCTCGACTACGGCTGCGGCTCCGGCATTCTCGCGATCCTCGCGAAGAAATGCGGGGCGAACCCGGTCATCGGCATCGACATCGATCCGCAGGCGGTGGAATCGGCACGGCAGAACAGCGAACGCAACCGCGCGGAAGTCACGTACGGGCTGCCCGATGCATGCCCGGACGGCGAATTCGACATCGTCGTCGCGAACATCCTGTCGAACCCGCTGAAGCTGATGGCGTCGATGCTCGCGTCGAAGGTCAAACCGGGCGGGCGCATCGCGCTGTCGGGCGTGCTCGCGCGCCAGGCGGACGAAGTCGCGGCCGTCTATGCGCGCTACATCGACATCTCGGTCTGGCGCGAACACGAAGGTTGGGTCTGCCTTGCCGGAACCCGGCGGGAAAGCCATTAGAATAGCGCTGTCCTTTACTCTGGCCAGCAGGCCGCCCGGCTCGACATGCTTCTTGCGACGCGCTGCCCCCATTGCGAAACCGTCTTCCGGCTGCAGCAGGAACAGCTCTCGCTGCATGAAGGGCTCGTGCGCTGCGGGCATTGCCACGAAGTCTTCAACGCGTCGGAATCGCTCGTTCCCGAGCACGCGCGGCAGCCCGAACCGGCATTGACCGAAACGGCTGCCGCGCCGGAGAACGGCGATGCGCGCCACCAGGCCGCGCCCGCGCGGCTGTTCGCCGCCGACGCGCCGGCCGGGTTGCCGTCCGACACCGATTACAAGCCGGAAGGCTGGGACATGTGGGCGCCGTGGCTCGACGCCGGCGTCGATCCGTCGCTGCATCACAACGTGCAGACCGTGCGCACCGCGCCGCTGGTGCCGCTCGCGCTCCCGTCCACCGAAGCCGGCATCGTTCACCTGTCGGGTACGCCCGCGCCGTTCCCGTCCCCGACCGAGCTCGATGCATCCGCCGACGCCGCGCAACCGGCCGAACCGCATTCGACGCAGACGGAACAGGAAATCGAAGCATCGCCGGCGCCCGTCGTGTCCCCCGTCGAACGCGACCCGCATGAGCCCCGCTTCGTCGCCCACATTCCGTCGGAAGCAGAAACTGCTACCGACGACACCGAACCGGTGGGCAACGCGCACTTCGCCGTACCGGACGACGAGCGCGCGCCGCGCGAACCGCGTTTTGCGTTCGCTCCGGCGCCGGCCGTAACCGCACCCGAAACCGGATCGGAACCCGACGCCGCCGCCCGGCACGACGAAACCCCGGCCGCGGTCACCGACATACCCGCCGCGCCGTTCCCCGCCGCGCCGACCGACGACGATCGCCCGCACTTCGCCGTCACGCGCGAGACGCGCGCGCCGCAGCGGCGCGGGTTGCTCGGCGGCTTTTTCAGCGGCCTCGTCGCCGCGGCACTGGCCTTCCTGCTCGTCGCGCAACTCGCATGGTGGCAGCGCGAGACGCTGATGATCTACTGGCCCGTCACGCAGGGCTGGTTCCGTCAGGCCTGCGCGCCGCTCGCCTGCACCGTCGCGCCGCCGCGCGCGATCGACGGCCTGCGGCTCGACGCGACCGACCTGCGCCAGCTCGACGGCCCGCGCGTGCTCGAGCTGAAGGTGCCGCTGACGAACCGCTACCGCGTCGCGCTCGCGTACCCGTCGCTCGAACTGACGCTGCTCGACGACACCAATCACGTGACCGTGCGCCGCGTGCTCGCGCCGCGCGACTACGTGCGCCCGGGTACGCCGATCGACGCCGGGCTGCCGCCCGGCAAGACGCAGACGATGATCGTCCGCGTCGAAACGAACGGCACGCCCGCCTCGAATTTCCGCGTCCAGATCTTCTATCCGTGACGCGCCGCGGCGCGCGCCTGCGCGCCCGTCTCAACCCGCGCGCCCGAGCGGCGCGCTATTTCGGAGCACGAACATGAGCAAAGTTACGCTGGGTGGCAACCCGATCGATCTCGCCGGCACGTTCCCGGCCGTCGGCGCCCAAGCCGCCGATTTCAAGCTGGTCGGCAAGGACCTCGCCGACCTGTCGCTCGCCAGCTTCGCCGGCAAGCGCAAGGTGCTGAACATCGTGCCGAGCCTCGACACGCCGACCTGCGCGACGTCGACCCGCAAGTTCAACGAAGCCGCGTCGTCGCTCGACAACACGGTCGTGGTCGTCGTGTCCGCCGACCTGCCGTTCGCCGCCACGCGCTTCTGCACGACCGAAGGCCTCGCGAACGTCGTGACGGCTTCGACGTTCCGCACCGGCCGCGCGTTCGCGAACGCATACGGCGTCGACGTGACGAGCGGCCCGCTGAACGGCCTGACCGCACGTGCCGTCGTCGTGCTCGACGCGCAGGACAAGGTGATCCACGCGGAACTCGTCGGCGAGATCAAGGACGAGCCGAACTACGACGCCGCGCTCGCCGCACTGAAGTAAGCTTTCCCCCCGCTGTCCCCTGCCGCGCCGCGCCCTTCGCGCGGCGCTGTCGCGCAGGGCCTTTCATTTCTACAGGAACGCACACCTTGGCTACGCTGATTTGCGGCTCGATCGCCTACGACTCCATCATGACCTTCGAAGGGCGGTTCCGCGAGCACATCCTGCCCGACCAGGTGCACCTCATCAACCTGAGCTTCCTCGTGCCGACGATGCGCCGCGAATTCGGCGGCTGCGCGGGCAACATCGCGTACGCGCTGCACCTGCTCGGCGGCGATGCGCGCATGATGGGGACGATGGGCGCGCTCGACGCGCAGCCGTATCTCGACCGGTTCGATCAGCTCGGCCTGCGCTGCGATCACGTTCGCGTGTTGCCCGACACGTACACGGCGCAAGCGATGATCACGACCGATCTCGACAACAACCAGATCACTGCGTTCCACCCCGGCGCGATGATGCAGTCGCACCTGAACCATGCGGGTGACGCGCCGGACATCAAGCTCGCGATCGTCGGCCCCGACGGCTTCGACGGGATGGTGCAGCACGTGGAAGAGCTCGCCAAGGCCGGTGTGCCGTTCGTATTCGATCCGGGCCAGGGCCTGCCGCTGTTCGACGGCGCGACGCTGCGCCGCAGCATTGAACTTGCGACCTATGTCGCGGTCAACGACTACGAGGCCAAGCTGGTGAGCGACAAAACGGGATGGTCCGAAGACGAAATCGCCAGCCGGGTCGACGCCCTCGTCATTACGCGTGGCGAGCACGGCGCGACCATCCGCCACAAGCAGGGCACGGAGCAGATTCCGGTTGTGCCGGCCGAGCGTGTCGTCGATCCGACCGGCTGCGGCGATGCCTTCCGGGGCGGCCTGCTATACGGTATCGAGAACGGCCTCGACTGGGCAACCACGGGCCGCCTCGCGAGCCTGATGGGTTCGATCAAGATCGCTCACCAGGGGCCCCAGACTTACGTACTGACGCGCGCCGAAATCGACGCGCGCTTCGAGGCTGCATTCGGTTACAGTCTCAAATGAATATTGTGGGAGAGCCAAAATGTTGACGACAAAAAACCTCACGCTCGCGGCCATGCTGACTGCCACGCTGACCCTCGCCGGCTGCTTCACGGCACCCGGTTCGGCAGATGTCTATAGCGTCGGCCAGGCGCAGCGCGAACAGACGGTCCGCATGGGCACGGTCGAAAGCGTCCGTGCGGTGCGCATCCAGTCCGACGGCGGCGGCAGCGCGATCGGCACGCTCGGCGGCGGCGCACTCGGCGCGGTCGCAGGCAGCGCGATCGGCGGCGGCAAGGGATCGATCCTGACGGCAATCGCCGGCGGTCTCGTCGGTGCGGTCGCGGGTAACGCGGTCGGCGAAAACCTCAGCACGGCGAACGGTGTCGAAATCACCGTGCGCCTCGACAACGGCGACCTGCGCTCGATCACGCAGGCAGCAAGCGGCGAAGCGTTCCGCGCCGGCGAGCGTGTGCGGCTGCTGTCGAGCGGCGGCGTCACGCGCGTCACGCACTAACCGGGTACCTCAGCATGCGGCGCAAGCCGCAGTCGAACGCATGTGCGAAGCTGCACATGCGTTTTTTTTTCGTCCGTCCTCGCCGCAGCCGGTACATGGGCGAATACGGACGAAAAAAATCCCGCCACCTGAGCCAGATGGCGGGACTGATTGAGTAGCGCTACTCAACCCGCGGACACCACGTGAGTGCCCGGGTGATGCTGGTCAGCCGCGATTACGGACGGCTGCCGGTCGGGAACGGCCATGCCGCTGCCGGGTTGAGCGCGGTCTTCACGCCCGATGCCGGCGCGACCGATGCGGTCGACGCGGTCGTTGCCGGTGCAGCCTTCTTCACGACGGCCTTCTTCGGAGCAGCAGCCTTCTTCGCCGGAGCGGCAGCCTTCTTCGCAGGGGCAGCCTTCTTGGCGGGCGCAGCCTTCTTCGCAGCGGCCTTCTTCGCAGGCGCAGCCTTTTTGGCAGCAGCCTTCTTCGCAGGCGCAGCCTTCTTGGCAGCAGCCTTCTTGGCCGGTGCGGCCTTCTTCGCAGCAACCTTCTTCACTGCGACTTTCTTGGCTGCAACCTTCTTCGCAGCGGCCTTCTTGGCCGGCGCTGCCTTCTTCGCAGCAACCTTCTTCACTGCGACTTTCTTTGCTGCGACCTTCTTGGCTGCAACCTTCTTCGTTGCGACCTTCTTCGCAGCGGCCTTCTTCGCCGGTGCTGCCTTCTTCGCGGCAACCTTCTTCACCGCGACCTTCTTCGCAGCAACCTTCTTCACTGCAGCGGCCTTCTTCGCCGGAGCAGCGGCCTTCTTCGCGACGGTCTTCTTGGCAGCAACTTTCTTAGCAGCCGGTTTCTTCTTGGCGGTAGCCATGTTGTTCTCCTTCAGGTTCAGATGAGAGTCAGTTCAAACTACACCCTTCGTCAAAACCCGCTTCCCGCGGACGCTGTTCAGGACGTGCGCTTCGAAGCGGGCTATTCATCGGCGTACGCGGATACCGCGCGCTTACGCTAATGAATACGGTATGGCGCGCGTGACCACCCGGCCTCGCGCGCCAAATCAAGTCGGTAGCCGGCGCACCTCGCGCCGCTACCCCTAATCGCTTGATCAAGCGGACCGCCACACGGCCGTCCGCTTTATCCGGAGGGAAGTTTGCCCATCCCACTGAAGGGTTCGCAAAGTGCCTGTCGTGTCGTTGTGCCGCTAAGGCACCGGGCATGCTTTGCATCAGGCGTTCTTGCTCCTAAACCTTGGGCCGGGGCCGAGAGGCCGCCGGCTGCTCCATCATGTAACGGGTTCGCTGCTGCGGGTTATTCCCAGGACAGCGCGCCCCCCGTCTGATACTCGATCACACGCGTCTCGAAGAAGTTGCGCTCCTTCTTCAGGTCGATCATCTCGCTCATCCACGGGAACGGGTTTTCCTCGTTCGGGTACAGCGGATCGAGGCCGATCTGCTGGCAACGGCGGTTGCTGATGAAGCGCAGATAGCTCTTGAACATCGACGCGTTCAAACCCAGCACGCCGCGCGGCATCGTGTCCTCGGCGTAGCGGTATTCGAGTTCGACAGCCTGCTTGAACAGCTCGCGAATCTCCGCGCGGAATTCCGCGGTCCAGAGATGCGGGTTCTCGAGCTTGATCTGGTTGATCAGGTCGATGCCGAAGTTGCAGTGCATCGACTCGTCGCGCAGGATGTACTGATATTGCTCTGCAGCACCCGTCATCTTGTTCTGGCGGCCGAGTGCGAGGATCTGCGTGAACCCGACATAGAAGAACAGGCCTTCCATGATGCAGGCGAACACGATCAGCGACTTCAGCAGCTTCTGATCCGCTTCGAGCGTGCCGGTCTTGAAGGCCGGGTCCGTCAGCGTGTGGATGAACGGGATCAGGAATTCGTCCTTCGCGCGGATCGACGCGACCTCGTGGTACGCGTTGAAGATCTCGCCTTCGTCGAGACCGAGCGATTCGACAATGTATTGGTACGCGTGCGTGTGGATCGCCTCTTCGAACGCCTGGCGCAGCAGGAACTGCCGGCACTCGGGCGCGGTGATGTGGCGGTACGTGCCGAGCACGATGTTGTTCGCCGCGAGCGAATCGGCCGTCACGAAGAAGCCGAGGTTGCGCTTCACGATGCGGCGCTCGTCCTCGGTCAGACCGTTCGGGTCCTTCCACAGAGCGATGTCGCGGGACATGTTGATTTCCTGCGGCATCCAGTGGTTCGCGCAACCGGCCAGATACTTTTCCCACGCCCACTTGTACTTGAACGGCACCAGCTGATTGACGTCAGTCTGGCCGTTGATGATGCGCTTGTCGGCGACATTGACCCGCGCTTCCGAACCGCCGGCGGGAACAGCCGATGCTTGCGGCGGCACCGCAAGATCGCCTTCGAAAATGTCGCGGACCTGATGGGCGGCAGGCGACGCAGCCTGCATTCCGACAGCCACTCCTGCGGGGGCGCGCATCGCATTGTGCTGCGCTCCGCTCGCGGGAGTTACGGCAGTCTTCTCGTCATCCCAGTTGAGCATAAATTCTCACCATCAATTTAGAACGGTTTGTACCATCTTTTCCTGAGCGATAAAAGGGTTCGCTCACGAAAAATCCTTTTTTCGATTCGCGTTGCGACCTCGATACAACACTTTGAGCAACGCATCGTCGTTCATGCAGAGCGCGACGTGTGTCGCGCGTGTATCGCGAGGTGCGCTCGACGCATCGAACGCTGATCGAAACGCGACGTCGTCGGGGATGTTTCGATCGCTTGTCGCTGCCTGCAACGCTGGTGTCGCGTTACAGATTCCTTATCATTTTTTTAGTTGAGAGCGGCGCACACTTCAACCTCGATCGGTCGTCGTGCGCGCCGCACGGCACATCTTCAGGTCAGGCGCGCTGCGTTACTGGCACGCTTCGCATTCGTCGAAGCCCGGATCGCCCGGACGCATCGTGCACACCGGACCGTCGGCCTCGACCGGCGCGAGTGCCGCCGCTGCGCCGATCGCGCCCGACGACGCATCGCCGCCTGCCGCACCGAAGCCGCCTGCCGCGCCTTGCGCGCCGCCGCTGCTCGAACCACCGCTGCCCGCACCACCCGTCGGCACCGCGTTCAGCGCGCCGTGTGCGACCGTCGACTTCTCGACGTGCGTCGCCGCCATCGTGCGGAGGTAGTAGGTCGTCTTCAGGCCGCGCAGCCAGGCGAGCTTGTAGACCTCGTCGAGTTTCTTGCCCGACGCGCCGCCCATGTAGATGTTCAGCGACTGCGCCTGGTCGATCCACTTCTGGCGACGCGATGCGGCTTCGACCAGCCACGTCGGATCGACTTCGAACGCGGTCGCGTAGATCGCGCGCAGGTCGGCCGGGATGCGGTCGATGCGCGACAGCATGCCGTCGAAGTACTTCAGGTCGGCGACCATCACTTCGTCCCACAGGCCGCGTTCCTTCAGGTCGCGAACGAGGAACTCGTTCACCACCGTGAACTCGCCCGACAGGTTCGACTTCACGTACAGGTTCTGGAAGGTCGGCTCGATGCACGCCGACACGCCGATGATGTTCGAGATCGTCGCCGTCGGCGCGATCGCGACGCAGTTCGAGTTGCGCATGCCGTGCGCGGCGATCCGCGAACGCAGCGTCGTCCAGTCGAGCGACTCGGACGTGTCGACCTCGACGTAGCCGCCGCGCGCTTCCGTCAGCAGCTTCAGCGTGTCCTGCGGGAGGATGCCGCGATCCCACAGCGAGCCGCGGTAGCTCGAGTAGCGGCCGCGCTCTTCGGCCAGCTCGGTCGACGCGTAGTACGCGTAGTAGCAGACCGCTTCCATCGAGCGATCGGCGAACTCGACCGCCGCTTCCGACGCGTACGGCGTGCGCAGCAGGTGCAGGCAGTCCTGGAAGCCCATGATGCCCATGCCGACCGGGCGGTGCTTCAGGTTCGAGTTACGCGCCTTCGGCACCGCGTAGTAGTTGATGTCGATCACGTTGTCGAGCATGCGCATCGCGACGCTGATCGTGCGCTTCAGCTTGTCGTGGTCGAGCGCGTAGCTGCCGTCGGCCTGCTTCACCAGGTGCGCGAGCAGGTTCACGGAGCCGAGGTTGCACACCGCGATTTCGGTGTCGCTCGTGTTCAGCGTGATTTCCGTGCACAGGTTCGACGAGTGGACGACGCCGACGTGCTGCTGCGGCGAGCGGATGTTGCACGGATCCTTGAACGTGATCCACGGGTGGCCCGTCTCGAACAGCATGCCGAGCATCTTGCGCCAGAGCTGCTGCGCCGGGATCTTCTTGAACAGCTTGATCTCGCCGCGCGCGACCTTCTCTTCGTAAGCCGTGTAAGCCTTCTCGAAATCGGCGCCGAACTTGTCGTGCAGGTCCGGGCAGGTCGACGGCGAGAACAGCGTCCAGTCGGCGCCTTCCATCACGCGCTTCATGAACAGGTCGGGAATCCAGTTCGCCGTGTTCATGTCGTGCGTACGGCGGCGATCGTCGCCCGTGTTCTTGCGCAGCTCGAGGAATTCCTCGATGTCGAGGTGCCAGGATTCGAGGTACGCGCAGACCGCGCCCTTGCGCTTGCCGCCCTGGTTGACCGCGACGGCCGTGTCGTTCACGACCTTCAGGAACGGGACCACGCCTTGCGACTTGCCGTTCGTGCCCTTGATATGCGAGCCGAGTGCGCGCACGCGCGTCCAGTCGTTGCCGAGACCGCCGGCGAACTTCGACAGCAGCGCGTTTTCCTTCAGCGCTTCATAGATGCCGTCGAGATCGTCCGCGACCGTCGTCAGGTAGCAAGACGACAGTTGCGAGCGGTGCGTGCCCGAGTTGAACAGCGTCGGCGTCGAGCTCATGAAGTCGAAGCTCGACAGCACGTTGTAGAACTCGATCGCGCGCGTTTCGCGGTCGATCTCGTTCAGCGACAGACCCATCGCGACGCGCATGAAGAATGCCTGCGGCATTTCGATACGGGTGCCGTCGACGTGCAGGAAGTAGCGGTCGTACAGCGTCTGCAGGCCGAGGTAGCCGAACTGCAGGTCGCGGTTCGCGTCGAGCGCTTCACCGAGGCGCTTCAGGTCGAACTGCAGCAGCTTGTCGTCGAGCAGGCCGGCGTCGACGCCGCGCTTCAGGAACTGCGGGAAGTACTCCGCGTAACGGGTCGACATCTCCGCCTGCAGGACTTCCTCGCCGAGGATCTCGCGGCGGATCGTGTGCAGCAGGATGCGGGCCGTGACCTGGCTGTATGCCGGGTCCTTCTCGATCATCGTGCGCGCAGCGAGGATCGCCGAGTCGTAGACCTGGCTCATCGGCACGCCGTCGTACAGGTTCTTCACCGTCTCCGCGACGATCGGCTCAGGGTTAACCGCAGCGCCGAGGCCATCGCACGACGACACGATCAGCGCGCGCAGCGCGTTCATGTCGAGCGGACGCGAGACGCCGTTGTCGACGACGTTGATGCCGGTGCTCGACTCGCCGCCTGCCGCCGCTGCTTCCTCGCCCGCATGCTGGCGCTCGAGGTGACGCTTCTCGCGATACAGCACGTACGCACGCGCGACGTTGTGCTCGCCGCCGCGCATCAGCGCGAGTTCGACCTGGTCCTGGATGTCTTCGATATGGAACGTACCGCCGTTCGGGCGGCTGCGCACGAGCGCGCGCACGACGTTGTGCGTCAGCTGTTCGACCTGCTCGCGCACGCGCGCCGATGCCGCGCCCTGCCCGCCGTTGACGGCCAGGAAAGCCTTGGTCACCGCGATCGCGATCTTCGAAGGCTCGAACGACACCACGCTGCCGTTGCGACGGATCACCTTGTAGTCGGCGAACGTGGCTTGCGGCGCGAGCGCTTGCGCGCCCTGTTCGGTCCCGCCGAGCGGACGGCTCGAGGCGCTCTCGTACTGGGACGTCGCGTTGTCGGTGGTTTGCATGTGCAAAGCTCCTGGTGTTGGATGGTGCGGAGAGAACCGCGGATTAAAACGAACGCTGCGCAGTGCGGTGCGCGAGCGGTAAGAGGCGAGCGATGCGTCGGGGAAGCCGGTTCGGTCGATGCGCGACAACCGAGCCGGTCGTGTGCTTCGTCATGTGTACCCCGCCCCGTCGAAATTCGCTGCGCTGATCGCGACGCTCTGACCGCCCGGCCTGACGCGCCGCCCTGAGAACCCTGTCCGCCGGCGTTGCCCGCCGGCCGGTGCCGCTCGGGTTTCCCCTGCGACACACACTATATCTAGTACAGAACTGCTCAACTGGCACCAAGTATAGTGGACATTCGGACGACGTCCAAACGGATAATTTACGCTGAAGGTCTTGACATCGCTCGCGCGCCGACACGACAAGGCATTGGTCGGAGAAAAAACTTTCTCCGGTCAAAAAACCCCGCGATCAGTGCTGACGGAAAGGAAAGTATTCGGCGGAAAAACCGGCATCGCTCGCGAAGCGTTGCCAATCGAAATGCGGGCCCGGGTCGGTCTTGCGGCCCGGCGCGACGTCCGAGTGCCCCGCGAATGCGTCGACGGGATAACGTGCGGCGAGCGCGCGAGAGAGCGTGGCGAGCATCGCGTACTGCGCGTCGTCGAACGGCACGTCGTCCGCGCCTTCGAGCTCGATGCCGATCGAGAAATCGTTGCAGCGCGCCCGGCCGAAGAACTCGGACGAGCCCGCGTGCCACGCGCGCTCGTCGCACGACACGAACTGCACGAGCTCGCCGCCGCGGCGGATCAGGAAGTGCGCGGACACGCGCACGCCGCGCAGGTGGCTCTGGTAATAGGGGTGCGCATCGCAGTCGAGGCGGTTCAGGAACAGCGCCTCGATCGCGTCGCCGCCGAATTCGCCGGGCGGCAGGCTGATGTTGTGGACGACCACGAGCGTCGGCACCGCCCCCGTGGGCCGCGCCTCGAAGTTCGGCGACGGCGCATGGCGCGCTTCGCGCACCCAGCCGTTCGCGTCGACCGACAACGGCGGCGCGTCGCTCATCGTGCGTCGTGACCGCTCGCGCGCGCGGCGTGGCGCTGTGCGTGCTCGGCGCTGCAGAAGTATTCGCCGCCCGCGACAACGGCATCGCCCTTCGGCGCATGCACGCCGCATTCGGCGCAGCGCACCATCGGCTCGGGCAGCGATCGCGCGTCGCCGTTCGGGCGCGCAGCGCCGGCACCCGGCGCGCCGCCGTCACCCGCGCCGCGGCCGGTGCGTGCCTGCGCGTGCTCCTGGGCCTGGCGCACCTTGCGCGCGAGCCACGAACCGGCGAAGAAGAGAAGAATCAGGAGAAGAATCTGTCGCATCGTAAACCTGCGGTCAAACCACGGAACGGTGCAGCAGCACCTCGAAAACGAACCGGCTGCCGACATACGCGAGCAGCAGCGCGGCGAACGACACGAGCACCCAGCGCGCGGCGCCGCGCCCGCGCCAGCCCGACGTCTTGCGGGCGACCAGCAGGCCGCCGAACATCAGCCACGACAGGATCGCGAACACGGTCTTGTGGTCGAGCCGCAGCGCGCGCGCGTCGACCTGCTCGCTGAACAGGATGCCCGACGCGAGCGTCAGCGTGAGCAGCACGAAGCCGGCGCCGATCAGGCGGAACAGCAGCTTCTCGAGCGTGAGCAGCGGCGGCAGCGTTTCGAGCCAGCTCGCGATCCAGCCCGTCGAGCCGTCGCGCCCGCCGTTGCGCAGCGACTGCAGGCGCCGCTCGACCATCAGCATCAGGATCGCGTGCAGCGCCGCGATCGCGAACAGGCCGTACGCGATGTTCGCGATCAGGAAGTGCAGCTTGAACAGCGGCGCTGCGGCATAAGGAAGCACCCGCACGCCGCCGAACACCAGCGGCAGCAGCGACGCGCCGCACGCGAGCGGCAGCACCAGCAGGCGCAGGCTGTCGAGCGGGAAGAAAAAGCTCTCGATCCAGTAGATGCCGGCGCCGAGCCAGAACATCGCGGACAGCGCGAACGCGAAGCCGAACACCATCGCGTCGTTCGGAAAAATCGTCATGTGGAGCAGCACGCCGTGCGCGACGAGCGCGGCGAACAGCAGCGCGCGGCCCGCCCCGCTCATCCCGGACGCGGCGGACGCGGGAACCGGCACGGCCGGCACGCTCGCGACGAGCGGCGTCGCGCCCTGGCGGTGCGTGCGCCAGCCTGCGACGGCGAGGCCGCCGTACAGGAATGCGGTGAGGGCATACAGTACAATATCCATGTTCGAAGTTTACACTAGGCCCCCTTCCCGCGACGGCTCCCTTTGTTCGGTTCCGTCGCGCCTTCGGGCCCCACTGTCCATCGCTCCCCATGCTCGACAATCTCACTCAACGGATGGCGCGCGTCGTCAAGACGCTGCGCGGCGAGGCCCGGCTCACCGAGGCGAACACGCAGGAGATGCTCCGCGAGGTGCGTCTCGCGCTGCTGGAAGCCGACGTGTCGCTGCCGGTCGTCCGCGAATTCATCGCCAAGGTCAAGGAAAAGGCGCTCGGCGAAGAAGTGATCAGCAGCCTGTCGCCGGGTCAGGCGCTCGTCGGCGTGGTCCAGAAGGAACTGACCGCCGTGATCGGCGGCGACTATGAAGGCAAGGCCGCCGAGCTGAACCTCGCGGTCACGCCGCCCGCCGTGATCCTGATGGCCGGCCTGCAGGGCGCGGGCAAGACCACGACCGTCGGCAAGCTCGCGAAGCTGTTGCGCGAGAAGTACAAAAAGAAGGTGCTGACCGTGTCGTGCGACGTGTATCGCCCGGCCGCCATCATGCAGTTGAAAACGGTGAGCGAACAGGTCGGCGCCGACTTCTTCCCGTCGACGCCGGACCAGAAGCCCGTCGACATCGCGCTTGCGGCCGTCGACTGGGCGAAGCGCCACTACCATGATGTGCTGATCGTCGACACGGCCGGCCGCCTCGGCATCGACGAGGCGATGATGCAGGAAATCGCCGCGCTGCACAGCACGCTGAAGCCGGCCGAAACGCTGTTCGTCGTCGACGCGATGCTCGGCCAGGATGCGGTCAACACCGCGAAGGCGTTCAACGACACGCTGCCGCTCACCGGCGTCGTGCTGACCAAGCTCGACGGCGATTCGCGCGGCGGCGCCGCGCTGTCGGTGCGCCACATCACGGGCAAGCCGATCAAGTTCGTCGGTGTGGCCGAGAAGCTCGACGGCCTCGAGGTGTTCCACCCCGACCGGATGGCAAACCGGATCCTCGGCATGGGCGACATCCTCGCGCTCGTCGAGGAAGCGCAGCGCGGCGTCGACGTGCAGGCCGCGCAGAAGCTCGCCGACAAGGTCAAGAAAGGCGGCGACTTCGACCTGAACGATTTCCGCGCGCAGATCTCGCAGATGAAGAACATGGGCGGCCTGTCGTCGCTGATGGACAAGCTGCCCGCGCAATTCCAGCAGGCGGCGGCCGGCGCCGACATGGGCCAGGCCGAAAAGCAGATCCGCCGGATGGAAGGGATCATCAGCTCGATGACGCCCGCCGAGCGCGCGAAACCCGAGATCATCAAGGCGACGCGCAAGCGCCGCATTGCGGCCGGCGCGGGCGTGCCGGTGCAGGAAGTCAACCGGATGCTGAACCAGTACGACCAGATGCGTACGATGATGAAGAAGCTGAAGGGCGGCAACATGCAGAAGATGATGCGCGGCCTGAAGGGCATGATGCCCGGCATGCGCTGATTCCGCCCGTCGGCCGGCGCGCGGGTTTTTGCTGTAGCGCGCGCCGTCCGTTCTGCTTCATCCTTATTTGTATACCGACTGCCCGCCACCACACATGAACCGCGAAGAAGCCCTCCACATTTTCGACCACTCCGAAGAGATCGTCTCGGCCGACGCCGTCAACGCATCGATCGCCCGGATGGCCGACGCGATCCGCGCCGAGATCGGCGATGCGTTCCCGCTCGTTCTCTCGGTGATGGGCGGCGCCGCGGTGTTTACCGGGATGCTGCTGCCGCATCTCGATTTCCCGCTCGAATTCGACTACATCCACCTGACCCGCTACCGCAACACGACGCAGGGCAGCCCGGAGATGCACTGGCGCGTCGCGCCGCGCGAGTCGGTGAAGGACCGGATCGTGCTCGTGCTCGACGACATCCTCGACGAAGGCGAAACGATGGCCGCGATCCGCGACCGCATCCTCGACATGGGCGCGCAGCGTTTCATGTCGGCCGTGCTGTGCGAGAAGACGCTCGCGAAGGCGAAACCGCTGCACCCCGACTTCTGCGGCTTCTCGGTACCGGACCGCTACGTGTTCGGCTGCGGGATGGATGCGAAGGGCTACTGGCGCAACCTGCCGACGATCCGCGCGCTGACCGCGAACGTCTGATCGCCGCCCTGCCCGCTATATAAAAAAAGCGGCGCTCCGGTTTCCCGGAGCGCCGTTTTTTTTCGTGCCCGCGCCGCCCTACAGCTGGTGCACGAACGCGCGGATGCCGGCCAGCAGCATCTCGACCGAAATCGCGACGAGCACGAGGCCCATCAGCCGCTCGAACGCCGCGACCGTCCGCTCGCCGAGCCACTGCTGGATCCTTTCGGCCAATACCAGCGTGACCGCGCAGACGAGCATCGTGACCGTCAGCGCGCCGACCCACTCGAACATCTTGCCCGGCGCCTGCGACGTCAGCAGCATCACTGTCGCGAGCGCCGACGGCCCGGCGAGTGCCGGAATCGCGAGCGGCACGATGAACGGTTCGCCGCCCGCGCGCGGATCGCTGCCGAGCGCGCCGTCCGGATGCGGGAAGATCATCCGCAGTGCGATCAGGAACAACACGATCCCGCCGCCGAGCCGCAACGACAGGTCGGTAAGGCTCATCATCCGCAGGAAGCGGTCGCCGACCACCATGAAGAACAGCAGGATCACGAACGCGATCCCCACTTCACGCAGGATCAGCTTCACGCGCCGCTCGCGCGGCACGTCCCGCATCGCCGAAATGAACAGCGGAATGTTGCCGAGCGGATCGGTGATCAGCACGAGGAGCACGGTGGCCGACAGGAACGTGTATTCCATCGTGTCCCCCGGTCGCCGCGCTTAGTGCGCGAGCGCGGCGCGGATCTTCTCCGCGACCGTCGCCGCAGCCGCGTCGGCCGGCAGCAGCGTCGCTTCGGCGTCGCGGCGGCCCTGGTACTCGATCTTGCCTTCCTTCAGGCCGCGCTCGCCGATCACGAGGCGATGCGGCACGCCGATCAGCTCCCAGTCGGCGAACATCACGCCCGGGCGCTCGCCGCGGTCGTCGAGGATCACGTCGATGCCGGCCGCGGCGAGTTCCGCGTACAGCTTGTCGGCGGTCTCGCGCACCATTTCGCTGCGGTCATAGCCCATCGGACACAGCACGACCTCGAACGGCGCGATCGACTCCGGCCAGATGATGCCGCGATCGTCGAAGTTCTGTTCGATCGCCGCGCCGAGAATGCGCGTGACGCCGACGCCGTAGCAGCCCATCAGCATCGGCTGCGGCTTGCCCGATTCGTCGAGGAACGTCGCGCCCATCGCTTCCGAGTACTTGGTGCCGAGCTGGAACACGTGGCCGACCTCGATGCCGCGGCAGATGTCGATCACGCCCTTGCCGTCCGGCGACGGGTCGCCCTTCTGCACGTTGCGCACGTCGGCAACGTCCGGCTCCGGCAGGTCGCGGCCCCAGTTCACGCCCGCGATGTGATAGTCGACCTCGTTCGCGCCGACGACGAAGTCGCTCATGTTCGCGACCGTGCGGTCCGCGATCACCTTGACGGGCTTCTTCGTGCCGACCGGGCCGAGGTAGCCCGGCGGCGTGCCGAACCACTCGACGATTTCCTGCTCGGTCGCGAAGCGGTGGTTCTTCAGGCCCGGCAGCTTCGACACCTTGATCTCGTTCAGGTCGTGGTCGCCGCGCAGCATCACGAGCCAGATGGTCGGCTCGGCGCCTTCGTTGTCGGTCGCGAGCACGATCGACTTGATCGTGCGCTCGAGAGGGATGGCCAGCAGTTCGGCGACGGCTTCGCATTTCGCCTTGCCCGGCGTCGCGACCTTTTCCATCGCTTCAGCCGGCGCCGCGCGCTCGGCAATCAGCGGCAGCGCTTCGGCCGCCTCGATGTTCGCCGCGAACTCGGACGTCGGGCAGTAGGCGATCGCGTCCTCGCCGGTGTCGGCGATCACGTGGAACTCGTGCGAGAAGTTGCCGCCGATCGAGCCGCTGTCGGCCGCGACCGCGCGGAATTCGAGGCCGAGGCGCGTGAAGATGCGCACGTACGCGTCGTACATCTTGCGATACGACTCGTTCAGACCGGCCGCATCCTTGTCGAACGAATACGCGTCCTTCATGATGAATTCGCGGCCGCGCATCACGCCGAAGCGCGGACGGATCTCGTCGCGGAACTTCGTCTGGATCTGGTAGAAGTTCACCGGCATCTGCCGGTAGCTCTTGATCTGGTTGCGCGCGATGTCGGTGACGACTTCCTCGTGCGTCGGCCCGATCACGAAATCGTTGTCCTTGCGGTCCTTGAAGCGCAGCAGCTCGGGGCCGTACTGTTCCCAGCGGCCCGATTCCTGCCACAGCTCGGCCGGCTGCACGGCCGGCATCAACAGCTCGATGGCGCCCGCCCGGTTCATTTCCTCGCGCACGATCGCCTCGACCTTGCGAATCGAACGCAGGCCGACCGGCAGGTAGTTATAGATGCCGCCGGCGACGCGGCGGATCATGCCGGCGCGTACCATCAGCTTGTGGCTGACGATCTCTGCGTCGGCGGGTGCTTCTTTCAGGGTGCCGATAAAGAAACGGGAAGCTTTCATGCGGACGGTTCCAAAAACGGCGCCCCCAGGCGGGGCGCCCGAAAAAGTTTCAAGGTGAAAAAGCTGCGCGCGACGAACGACGATGGCGCAGATGACGTAGCAGACTAATCAGGGACAATTCAGCCGGTGCGCCCCGCGCGGATTCGCTCCGTCACGGTGCGCAGCGCCCGTTATCTGTTTATAATCAAAGCAATTTTAAAGGATTCGAAGGTGGTTGTATGCTGGATCGTGAAGGCTTTCGCCCGAACGT
Organism: Burkholderia sp. FW306-1C-G01B; assembly: GCF_058781685.1. Classification (NCBI taxonomy): domain Bacteria; kingdom Pseudomonadati; phylum Pseudomonadota; class Betaproteobacteria; order Burkholderiales; family Burkholderiaceae; genus Burkholderia; species Burkholderia sp. FW306-1C-G01B. Next base: position 45,538 of record NZ_JBYSWZ010000013.1, on the reverse strand, counting down.
CGGCATCATCCTCTTGAACGCGCGCAACGAGGTGTTTTGGGGCAAGCGGCTCCGCGAGCATTCCTGGCAGTTTCCTCAAGGTGGGATCAAGTACGGCGAGACCCCCATGCAGGCGATGTACCGGGAACTGCACGAGGAAACGGGCCTGCATCCGGAACACGTCAAGATAATCGGCCGCACTCGCGACTGGTTGCGTTACGAGGTGCCTGACAAGTTCATCAAACGCGAAGTACGCGGTCATTACCGCGGCCAGAAGCAGATCTGGTTCCTGCTGCGGATGGTTGGACGCGATTGCGACATTTGCTTGCGCGCGACCGATCACCCGGAGTTCGATGCGTGGCGCTGGAACGAGTACTGGGTGCCGCTCGATGCGGTGATCGAGTTCAAGCGGGATGTCTATCAGTTGGCGCTGACGGAACTGTCGCGCTTCCTGCGCCGCCCGGCGCAGCGAGCCGAAAAGCCGCGCGGGCCGCGTCTGTCGCGCTATCCGCGCGTCATCGGCGCACAGGCCCAGCAGACGTTGACGATTGTCGACACATCGGTAGTCTGTTCGGAGATCGAAGTGGAAGCGGGCACGCTCGACGAGATGCCGCCCCACGTGATCATCGGCAAATGACGAGTCGGACTGCATGACCGGGCGCGACCTTGGTGTCGCGCCCTTTTTTTACGAGGAATGCATATTGAAAGTGATTGCTCTCGCGCTCGCATCGATTGCCGCAGCGGCCATGCTGGCCGGTTGCGCGAATTCGAAGACGCCGACCAACAAGGATGACAGCGAGTTCGTGTATCTGCTGGACCGCCAGGGCACCTGGAAGGAAAACGCGGTCGACACGCTGCCGCCGCTGCCGCAGACGGGCGACCTGCTGCCGTTCAACGTATCGCAGAACACGCCGCTCAAGTTCTTCGTCGACGCGAAGTCGCTCGCGGTCGGCACCGATGGCGTCGTGCGCTACGCCGTCGTCGTCACGAGCCCGGCCGGCGCGCGCAATGTGAACTACGAAGGCATCCGCTGCGACACCTACGAATGGCGGCAGTACGCCGGCCTGAATGCGGAACACGACGGCTGGGACCGCACGGTCGAGAACGACTGGCGGCGCATCGAGAACGGCGAACTGAATGCGTACCACTCGTCGCTCTATCAGGACTACTTCTGCGCGAACAAGATGCCGCAAGGCTCGACCAAACAGATCCTGGAGAACATCCGGTTTCACCGCACCGCGATGAGCCAGCTGCGCTGACGGTACGCGGCACGAGCCGCCTGCTCCGTCCCGCACCATGCAAAAAGCCCGCATCACGCGGGCTTTTTATTTGGCTGCCGGATCCGGAGCGGACAGTCACACCAGCACGAGGTTGTCGCGATGGATCAGTTCAGGCTCCAGCATGTAGCCGAGCACGGTCTCGATCTCGCCGCTCGGCTTGCGCTGAATCAGCTTCGTTTCCGCGCTGCTGTAGTTCGTGAGCCCACGCGCCACTTCGCGCCCGTCGGGGCCGACACACGCGATCACCTCGCCGCGCGCGAACGCACCCTGCACGCCGGTCACGCCGATCGGCAGCAGGCTCTTGCCGCCGGCCGTCAGTTTCTCGACCGCGCCGGCATCGATCACGACATGGCCGCGCACCTGCAGGTGATCGGCCATCCATTGCTTGCGCGCCGCCATCCGCGCGGTACGTGCGATCAGTTGCGTGCCGATCGCCTCGCCGGCCGCCAGACGCACGAGCACGTCGGACTCCCGACCGCTCGCGATCACGGTGTTCGCGCCGCTGTGCGCCGCACGCTTCGCCGCGAGAATCTTCGTCAGCATCCCGCCGCGGCCGAGGCTCGAGCCCGCACCGCCAGCCATCGCCTCAAGTTCCGGCGCACCGGCATTAGCCTCGGCGACGAGCGTCGCGTTCGGATCCTTGCGCGGATCGGCCGTGAACAGCCCCGACTGGTCGGTCAGGATGATCAGTGCATCGCCTTCGATCAGGTTTGCGACGAGCGCACCGAGCGTGTCGTTGTCGCCGAACTTGATTTCGTCGGTAACGACCGTGTCGTTCTCGTTGATGATCGGCACGACGCCGAGCCGCAGCAGCGTGAGCAGCGTCGAACGCGCATTCAGGTAACGTTCGCGGTCCGCCAGGTCGGCGTGCGTGAGCAGGATCTGCGCGGTGCGGATGTCGTGTTCGGTGAAACGGCTCTCATACACCTGCGCGAGCCCCATCTGGCCGACTGCGGCGGCGGCCTGCAGCTCGTCGATTTCGCGCGGCCGCTTGCTCCAGCCGAGCCGCTGCATCCCTTCGGCAATCGCGCCCGAACTGACGAGCACGACTTCCTTGCCCTGAGCGCGCAGCGCGGCAATCTGGGCAGCCCAGCGGCCGATTGCAGCATGATCGAGCCCTTTGCCGTCGTTGGTCACGAGGCTGGAGCCCACCTTCACCACCAATCGCTTCGAATCCGCGATGATCGAACGCATCCTGCACTGCCTCCTGTATCTGATGCCTGCCCGGCCGGGCGCGATTGAACACCGACGCCGGGCGGCACGCCCGGCGCGTTCCGGAACCGCTCAGGCGTCGTCGCCCGGCACTGCACCGCCGTTCGCAGGCGGCGCATCGCGGAAACGCACGTCCGCCGCGAGATCTTCCGCCTCCGCCGCGCGATGCGCATCCGAATGCTCGGACAGGTAATCGTAGATCGCGTAGCACAGCGCTTCGCAGCCCTGCCCCGTCAGCGCCGAAATCTCGAACACAGGGCCGTCCCAACCGAAGCGGTCGAGGAAATCCGCGACGCGCGCCTCGCGCTCGTCTTCCGGCACCATGTCGAGCTTGTTGAGCACGAGCCAGCGCGGCTTCTCGTAGAGCGCCTCATCGTACTTGCGCAACTCGCCGACGATCGCGGTCGCTTCCGCGACCGGATCGACGCTTTCGTCGAACGGGGCGAGATCGACAAGATGCAGCAGCACGCCGGTGCGCTGCAGGTGACGCAGGAACTGATGCCCGAGGCCCGCGCCTTCGGCTGCGCCCTCGATCAGCCCCGGGATGTCGGCGATCACGAAGCTCTTGCTCGGGCCCACGCGCACCACGCCGAGATTCGGCGCGAGCGTCGTGAACGGGTAGTCGGCGATCTTCGGCCTCGCGTTCGACACCGACGAGATGAACGTCGACTTGCCCGCGTTCGGCATGCCGAGCAGGCCGACATCGGCGAGCACCTTCAGCTCGAGCTTCAGCATGCGCCGCTCGCCGGGCTTGCCGTCCGTCTTCTGACGCGGCGCGCGGTTCGTGCTCGACTTGAAATGCAGGTTGCCGAGGCCGCCGGCGCCACCCTGTGCGAGCATCACCTGCTGGTCGTGCTCGGTCAGGTCGGCGATCAGCTCGCCGGTATCCATGTCGCTGATGATCGTGCCGACCGGCATGCGCAGCGTGACGTCGTCGCCGCCCTTGCCGTAGCAATCCGAGCCGCGACCGTTTTCGCCATTGCGCGCCAGGTGCTTCTTCGCGTAACGGTAGTCGATCAGCGTGTTGATGTTGCGGTCGGCGATCGCGTAGACGCTACCGCCCCGGCCGCCGTCGCCGCCGTCCGGCCCGCCGAACGGGACGAATTTCTCGCGGCGCATCGACGCGCTGCCATCGCCTCCGTCGCCGGCGATGACTTCGATTCGTGCTTCGTCAATGAACTTCATTCGTCACTCCGCCCAGTATTTCCGCTATTGTGCCGCGCGCCGGCGCGCTTGAACAATCTGCCGTTCGGCCGATCGTACGCCGGTTGCACGACGGTCGCCGGAACGCACGTGCGCCCGGCGGCCAAATAAAAAAGGCCCCGCGAAGACTGCGGGGCCTTTCGGCTCGAAGCCCGTGGGTGCCTGAACTTAGGCAGCCGCCGGGACGACGATGACCAGATGCTTCTTGTCCGCGCCCTTGGTCGCGAACTTCACGTGACCGTCGACCAGCGCGAACAGGGTGTGATCCTTGCCCATGCCGACGTTCTCGCCTGCGTGCATGCGCGTGCCGCGCTGACGCACGATGATGCCGCCGGCATTGATTGCCTGGCCGCCGTACACCTTCACGCCGAGACGTTTCGACTCGGAGTCGCGGCCGTTCCGGGAAGAGCCGCCTGCCTTTTTGTGTGCCATCTGATTGCTCCTTAACCGAGGCGCTTACGCGTTGATCGCGTCGATGCGCAGCTCAGTGTAGTTCTGGCGGTGGCCGCCGTGCTTTTGGTAGTGCTTCCGGCGACGCATCTTGAAGATGGTGACCTTGGCGTGACGACCGTGCGACACAACGGTGGCCTTGACGGAAGCCCCACTGACCAGCGGCGTACCGAACTTAATCGATTCGCCTTCGCCCACTGCGAGAACCTGGTCGAGCGTGATTTCAGCGTCAATGTCAGCCGGTATCTGTTCTACTTTGAGTTTTTCGCCAACGGCAACCTTGTACTGCTTGCCGCCGGTTTTTATGACCGCGTACATTGAGAACCTCACTCTGGATCCAATTTCTCCGCACACCACGCGCGGAAAACACGTGATTATACATGGGGTTAGCACCGAAGTCAAAACCGATCGACGATTGCCGCGCAGCGGCCTCGGCCGGACGGCCAAAATCGCTGCTGCGGCACGTCCGACAGACCGGGATATCTCGGATTCGACTTATAATCCGCGGCATCACCCAATTCCATCATCATGTCGTCGTCCACCGCCTCCCCCACCCTCAGCGCCGCCCACCTGCTCGCTCCGATCACCAGCGACATGGAGCAGGTGAATCGCGTTATCCGGCAAAGCCTCGCGTCCGACGTGCTGCTGATCAACCAGATCGCCGAGTACATCATCGGCGCGGGCGGCAAGCGGCTGCGTCCGGCGTTGCTGCTGCTCGTCGCCGGCGCGCTCGGCGAGACGTCGCACCAGCGGCACGTGCTGGCCGCCGTCGTCGAGTTCATCCATACGGCCACGCTGCTGCATGACGACGTCGTCGACGAATCCGAGCTGCGCCGCGGCCGCCAGACCGCCAACGCACTGTTCGGCAACGCGGCAAGCGTGCTGGTAGGCGACTACCTCTATTCGCGCTCGTTCGAAATGATGGTCGGCGTCGGCAAGATGCGCGTGATGGAGATCCTGTCCGAAGCGACGACGATCATTTCCGAAGGCGAAGTGCTGCAGCTCCTCAACATGCACGACGCGGACGTCGACGAAACGCGCTACATGCAGGTGATCCGCTACAAGACGGCCAAGCTGTTCGAGGCGTCGGCGCGCCTGGGCGCGGTGCTCGCCGGCGCCGATGCGCCGACCGAAGCCGCCGCCGCCGAATACGGCCGCCGGATCGGCACCGCGTTCCAGATCATGGACGACTGGCTCGACTACGCCGGCACCGTCGAGGCGATGGGCAAGAATGCCGGCGACGACCTGCGCGAAGGCAAACCGACGCTGCCGCTCATCTACTTGATCGAACGCGGCACGCCGGAACAGTCAGCGCTTGCACGCGAGGCGATCGAACAGGGCGGCACCGATCGCTTCGACACGATTTTCGAAGCGATCACGCGTTCGGGCGCACTGGATCACACGCTCGAATGCGCACGCCAGGAAGCGCAGGCGGCAGCGGCAGCGATCGCCGCGTTCCCCGATTCGATCTATAAGGAGAGCCTGCTCGCGCTGTGCTCGTACTCGACGTCGCGGCAGTCGTAAGCGCATTGCGTGCGTCGTCGCCACTGCTGCGACAACGCACGTTCGACACGGTGCGATTCCCCCGTCTCGAAAAATTTCTTCGCCAAGGTATTCCATTTTCGAAGAAACGTCGTTATAGTTATGTTCTTGCTCGACGACGCAGCGGTCTTGAAGAAGACTGCGAAATCGGAAGAGTCCAAATCGGGGTGTAGCTTAGCCTGGTAGAGCGCTACGTTCGGGACGTAGAGGCCGGAGGTTCGAATCCTCTCACCCCGACCAGATTTGTAAAAAACCGTGCACTGCGTGCACGGTTTTTTTTCGTCCGGCCGTTGCGGGCCCATCGTGTCGCGCACGACACATCGCGGTCGCCGGCCTCTGCTATATTCCCTCCATCCCTGTCCTTCACTGCCCTTTCCGACGCGTGGACCAAATTCCCTTATGGGCGCAAATCGGCGCCGTCTTCCTGCTTCTCCTCTGTTCCAGCTTCTTCTCCATTTCCGAGACCGCGATGATGGCGCTCAATCGCCATCGGCTGAAGCATCTCGCCGGCCAGGGCGCACTCGGCGCGAAGACCACCCAGGGGCTTCTCACGCGTACTGACCTGCTGCTCAGCGTGATCCTGATCGGCAACAACCTGTTCAACACGATCATCCCGGTCCTGACGACGTCGCTCGCGCTCCATACGTTCGGCCGCAACAATCTCGCGCTGTCGATCGCGACCGGCATCGTCGCGTTCCTGATCATCGTGTTCGCGGAGATCGCGCCGAAGATCGTCGGCGCGACCTTCCCCGAACGCATCGCCCTGCCCGCGAGCCTCGTGATCGCGCCGCTGATGCGCGTGTTCAAGCCGGTCGTCTGGTTCGTCAACGCGCTCGCGAACGGCGTGCTGTGGGTGCTGCGCATCAACACGAAGAAGGGTCGCGACCAGCGGATGTCGGCCGACGAACTGCGGGCCATTGTGCTCGAGTCGAGCAGCTTCATGCCGACCAAGCACCGCAGCATCCTGCTCAACCTGTTCGACCTCGAGAACATCACGGTCGACGACGTGATGGTGCCGCGCCGCCAGATCGAATCGCTCAACTTCCATGCGCCGCTCGACGACGTCCTGCACCAGCTCGAAACCTGCTATCACAATCGGCTTGTCGTCTACGAAGGCGACATCGACAAGGTGCTCGGCGTGCTGCACGTGCGCAAGACGCTGACCGCGCTGCACAACCAGGAGTTCGACCGCGAAACGCTGCGCTCGCTGCTCGCCGAGCCGTACTACGTGCCGTCGGGCACGCCGGTGGTTCAGCAACTCCAGTATTTCCAGGAGACCCGGCAGCGGACCGCGCTCGTCGTCAACGAATACGGCGAGCTCGAAGGGCTCGTCACGCCCGAAGACATCATCGAGGAGCTGATCGGCGAATTCACGACGTCGATGCCGCGCAGCGAACGCGCGGGCGGCTGGGACGAGAACGGCGAATGCATCGTCACGGCCGGCATGCCGCTGCGCGAACTGAACCGCTGGCTGCACCTGAAGCTGCCGACCGACGGGCCAAAGACGCTGAACGGGCTGATTCTCGAAACCCTCGAGGAAATTCCGGAAGACGACGTGTGCCTGAAAATCGGCGACGTGATGCTCGAGGTGATGCGCAGCGACGACCAGGCCGTGCGCACCGTCAAGCTCTTCAAGCCGCGCGGCACGCGCACCGCACGCACCGCGTTACGCTAGCCGAACGACCGACTGCCGGCACCGCCCGCAATGCGCGACCATCTGCAGGTCACGTTCAACAGGCGGCCGACGCGCCGGCTCACATGCATTACCCTCCTCCCGGGGCGCCGCTGCGCACGCAGCAGCCGCCCGCCCACTCCGATGCGTCGCCCGCCGCCGCACCACACGCGCTCGACGCGGCCCAGCTCGACGACGCACCGGCCGTACGGCTGCTGACCGACACGCTTCACGCAGCACGCGTGCGCGACGCATCCGACATCCACGTCGAACCGTTCGAAGCCGGCTGGCGCATCCGCCTGCGCATCGACGGCGTGCTGCACGAACAGGCGCGGCCGCCGTTACACCTGCGCGATGCGCTCGTCACGCGGATCAAGGTCCTCGCGCGCATGGACATCGCCGAACGACGGCTGCCGCAGGACGGCAGGTTGCGCATCGCAATCGACGGCGGCACGCGCGGCGACTACCGCGTCAGTTCGCTGCCCACGCTGTTCGGCGAAAAGCTCGTGCTGCGTCGCCTCGAAACGCTGCCGCCCGATCTGACGCTCGCCCGCCTCGGCTTCGATGCGCAGCAGGCAGCAGCGATGGAAGCCGCGATACGCGCACCGCACGGCCTCGTGCTCGTCACGGGCCCGACCGGCAGCGGCAAGACGCTGTCGCTCTACTGCGCGCTGCAGATGCTCGATCGCGACGCGCACAACGTCTGCACGGTCGAGGATCCCGCCGAGATCCAGCTCGACGGGATCAGCCAGGTCGGTGTCGCCGAAAAGGCTGGGCTCACGTTCGCGACGGCGCTGCGCGCGCTGCTGCGACAGGATCCGGACATCATCATGGTCGGCGAGATTCGCGATGCGGAGACGGCCGACGTCGCGATCAAGGCCGCGCAGACCGGCCATCTCGTGCTGTCGACGCTGCACACGAACGACGCGCCGGCCGCCGTCGCGAGGCTGCTCGACATCGGCGTCGCGCCGTACAACCTCGCGGCCGCGCTGCACCTCGTCACCGCGCAGCGCCTCGTCCGGCGCTTGTGCGTCGCGTGCCGCATGCACTCGGACGCACCGGCGCGCGTGCTGCGTGAAGCCGGCTGCGACGCGGCGGCCCTGGCAGCCGGATGGCGGCCGTTCGTCGCGCGCGGCTGTACCGCGTGTCACGGTATCGGCTATCGCGGCCGCATCGGCCTGCATCAGACGATGCCGGTATCGCCCGCGCTGACGGAACGCATCGTCGCGCGGGCGAGCGTCGGCGAACTCGCGCAATGCGCGGCGGCCGAAGGCGTGCGCAATCTGCGCGACGCGGCCTTCGCGCGCGTCCGGGACGGCACGACGAGCATCGCGGAAGCCGTCGCCGCGACACCGGTGGCCTGAGCATGCGCACACCACCGCGCGAAACCCGCTTCGCGTGGCGCGGCCGCCGCCGTGACGGCACGCCACGCGGCGGGACCGTCATCGCCTTCGACGCCGCGGCTGCGCGCGCCGCGCTCGCGCGCGACGGCATCGCGGTGCTGTCGCTCGACGTCCGCGGGCCGGCCCGGCCGCCGACGGCCGGCGCGCGCGACATCACGCGTTTCACGCGCCAGCTCGCGAGCCTGCTGCAGGCCGGGCTGCCGCTCGCGCCGTCGCTCGAGATGCTCGCGCGCACGCGCACGCGCGACGGCGTGCCGCGCATCGCCGCGGGTCTCGCCCGCGAGATCGTCGGCGGGCAGCGCTTCGCCGATGCGCTCGCCCGCTATCCCGCGCAGTTCGGCACGCTGTATCGCCAGCTGATCGAGGTCGGCGAAGCGTCCGGCTCGCTCGGCATCGTGCTGACACGGGTCGCGGAACACCGCGAGCGCGCCGACGCGCAGTGGCGCAAGCTGCGTGCCGCGCTCGCGTATCCGGCAGCCGTCATCCTGTTCGCGCTCGCGATCTCGGCTGCGTTGATGGTGTGGGTCGTGCCGACGTTCCGGCAGATCTTCGACGGATTCGGCACCGCACTGCCGGCGCCGACCCGCGCACTGCTTGCGCTGTCCTCCGCGCTGTCGGCGTGGGGCGGCGTGCTCGTGGCCGTTGCCGCGGCAACGGGGCTTGCCGCTCATCACGCGCTTCGGCGCTCGGCGCCGCTGCGCCATGCGCTCGCGCGACGCCTGCTGCACGCCCCGCTCGCAGGCAGCGCGCTCACGCGGTTCGCAGCCGCACGCTGGTGCCGCTCGCTTGCGACGCTGCTCGGCGCCGGCGTGCCGCTCGCCGATGCCTTCGCCACGCTCGAGCGCACGGCCGGCCATCCGGTGTTCGAGCGGGCCACCGCGCACATCGCGGCACGCGTGCTGCGCGGCGCGCGTCTCGCCGACGCGATGCAGTCGGCTGGCTGCTTTCCGGACGACGTCGTGCAGCCGATCGCCGTCGCCGAGGAGACCGGCACGCTCGACACGATGCTCACCGACCTCGCCGCGCTGTGCGAACGCCAGCTCGACGCGCGTCTCGATACGCTCGCGGCGCTCGGCGAACCGCTGATCGTCGTCGTACTGGGTGCACTCGTCGGCGGCCTCGTGATCGCGATGTACCTGCCCATCCTTCAGCTCGGCAACGTGGTGTAGCATCGCAACCGATTCTGTCGCCTTTTAGTCCGAACCTTGAGCCTCATGACGCCAGCCCCCCTGTCCGCCGTTCCCGATTCGCCCGAGAGCACGCTGCTCGCGCTGGCGATGCTGCCGCCCGCGTTGCAGTATGCGTTCGCGGTCGTCATCGGCCTTTGCGTCGGCAGCTTCCTGAACGTGGTCGTGCACCGGCTGCCCGTGATGATGCAGCGCGCATGGCAGGCCGAGATCGCCGAAGCAACCGGCAACGCCACCACCGCCCCCGACGACGGTTATCCGCCGCGCTACGATCTGTGGCACCCGCGCAGCGCATGTCCGCATTGCGGCCACGTGCTGCGCGCATGGGAAAACATCCCGCTCTTCAGCTACCTGATATTGCGCGGACGCTGCCGCCGCTGCGGCCACGCGATCGGCATCCGTTATCCGCTCGTCGAACTCGCGTGCGCGCTGCTCGCCGCCGGCTCGCTCGCCGCGTTCGGCCCGACCGTCGCGGCGCTTGCCGCCTTCGCGCTGTGCACCGCGCTGCTGGCGATGAGCGCGATCGATATCCGCACCGGCTACCTGCCCGATTCGATGACGCTGCCGCTCCTGTGGGCCGGGCTCGTGCTGAACCTCGGCGGCACGTTCACGTCGCTACGCTCCGCCGTGATCGGCGCAATGGCCGGCTACCTGTTCCTGTGGTCGATCTACTGGCTGTTCAAGTGGTTGCGCGGCATCGAGGGCATCGGCTTCGGCGACCTGAAGCTGCTCGCTGCGCTCGGCGCATGGATGGGGTGGGCCGCACTACCGCAGGTCGTGCTGTTCGCCGCGGTGACGGGCGCGATCGTCGGGCTCGTCGCGACCTGGCGCGGCCGCATGCGCTTCGAGGAGCCGATTCCGTTCGGCCCGTTCCTCGCGGCGGGCGGCGTCGCGACGCTGTTTTTCGGCACCCCTTTCTACGCGGCGCTCGGAGGCTGACATGTTCGCAGTAGGACTCACCGGCGGCATCGGCAGCGGCAAGACGACCGTCGCGGACCTGTTCGGCGCCCGCGGCGCATCGCTCGTCGATACCGATCTGATTGCCCACCGCATCACCGCGCCGGGCGGCCTCGCGATGCCAGCGATCGAACAGGCGTTCGGCCGCGGCTTCGTTGCCGCGGACGGTTCGCTCGATCGCGCGAAGATGCGCGCACTGATTTTCAGCGACGACGACGCGCGCCGGCGTCTCGAAGCGATCACGCATCCGCTGATCCGCGCGGAAACCGATCGCGACGCGCGCGAAGCGCAGGGCCCGTACGTGATGTTCGTCGTGCCGCTGCTCGTCGAGTCGGGCAACTGGAAGGCGCGCAGCGATCGCGTGCTCGTCGTCGACTGCCCGGTCGAGACGCAGATCGCGCGCGTGATGCAGCGCAACGGGTTCACGCGCGAGCAGGTCGAAGCGATCATCGCGAGACAGGCGACGCGCGAAGCCCGTCTCGCGGCGGCCGACGACGTGATCGTCAACGACGCGACGACGCCCGATGCGCTCGCCGCGCAGGTCGATGCACTGCACCAACGCTACCTCGGGTTCGCGGCCGCCGCGCACTGACCCTCGTGCGCGATCGTGATGGCGTACGAAATTGGTGCGTTGCTAGGGTAGAGAGTGAGCATTAGAATGTGCTGCATTGTTTCAATTCCTACCCTAGAGGCGAGCGCGCTTGATTCTTTACGAGTATCCGTTCAACGAGCGAATTCGCACGCTGCTGCGCCTCGAAGACCTGTTCGAGCGCTTCGCGTTCTTTTTGGCTCAGGAGGACCCGCGTGAACACCACGTCGCGCTGACGACGCTGTTCGAAATCGCCGAGGTAACGGGTCGCGCGGACCTGAAATCGGATCTGATGAAGGAGCTCGAACGTCAGCGCCAGACGCTCGCCCCCTTTCGCGGCAATCCGGGCATCGAGCAGAATGCGCTCGAAGCCGTGCTCGGCGAAATCGAGCAGACGCTCGCGAATCTTGCGCAGATGCAGGGCAAAACCGGGCAGCACCTCATCGACAACGAGTGGCTCGCCAGCATCCGCAGCCGCGCGGTGATTCCCGGCGGCACCTGCAAGTTCGACCTGCCGTCGTACTACGCGTGGCAGCAATGGCCCGCCGAGCAGCGGCGCCAGGACATCGCGAAGTGGATCATGCCGATGCTGCCGCTGCGCGACGCCGCGTCGATCGTGCTGCGCCTCGCGCGTGAATCGGGCCAGGCGTCGAAGGTCATGGCGATGCAGGGCAGCTACCAGCAGATGCTGTCCGGCCGCACGTACCAGTTGATGCAGGTACGCGTGCCGCCGGAGTTGCGCGTCATTCCCGAAGCGAGCGCGAACAAATACATGCTGTGGGTACGGTTCACCATGCAGGACGGCGATGTGCGGCCGCGCGCGGTGGACATCGACGTGCCGTTCCATCTGACACTGTGCAATCTGTAACGGCCGCGTGCCGGATCGACGCTTTCGTATGACTACCGTTGTGAAATGCCCGTCGTGCGGCGCCGAAGTGCGCTGGACACCTGAAAATCAGTTCCGCCCGTTCTGTTCGGCCCGCTGCAAGCAGCTCGACCTCGGCGCCTGGGCTGCGGAAAAGTACCGGATCGGCGGTACGTCCGACGAAGGCCCTTCGTCGGAAGAAGACGGCACGGACGACCGCCGCGACAGTTGAGCGGCGCGCGGCACCGCCCGCAGGCGATATGGCCCGCCTTTCAGGCAGGCCGCCGCGGCATCAGTGCGACGCCGCTTCCTTTTCGAGCAGTTCGAGCACCGGCAGCGCCGCCGGCAGCAGCGGCGCGACGTCGACCGGCAGTTGCTGCCATACGAACGCCTGCCCTTCCTTGCTGTGCGGCTCGCCGGTCCAGCCCGTCACCTTGCAGAAATAAAGCCGCACGTACGCATGCGGATAATCGTGTTCGAGCGTGTGCCAGCGGTGGCTGGCCGTGACAACGATGCCGAGCTCCTCGTGCAGTTCGCGCGCCAGCGCGTCCTCGACGCTCTCGCCGGCCTCCAGCTTGCCGCCCGGAAACTCCCAGTAGCCTTCATACGGCTTGCCCTGCAGCCGCTGCGCGAGCAGGTACCGGCCATCCGGCTGCACCATCACCCCGACCGCGACTTCCGTCACCTTGCGGCCATCCGGCGCGCGCACGGCGCCCTGTGCGAGATCCGTGCTCATGCCTGCTCCTTGCGACCCGACCAGTCACGCGCGAATTGCCACGCAACGCGTCCCGACCGCGAACCGCGCTCGAGCGCCCATACGAGCGCGTCGCCGCGCGCGGACTCGATCTCCGCATCCGCGCAGCCGAAATGACGCAGCCAGTGCGCGACGATACCGAGGTAGTCGTCCTGCTTGAACGGATAGAAGCTGACCCACAGGCCGAAGCGCTCCGACAGCGAGATCTTCTCCTCGACGACTTCGCCGGGATGAATCTCGCCATCCGGGAGATGCTTGTACGACTCGTTGTCGCTCATGTACTCGGGCAGCAAATGGCGGCGGTTCGACGTCGCGTAGATCAGCACGTTGTCCGACTGCGCGGCGATCGAGCCGTCGAGCGCGACCTTCAGCGCCTTGTAGCCCGATTCGCCTTCCTCGAACGACAGGTCGTCGCAAAACACGATGAACCGCTCGGGACGCTGCGAGATCAGCTCGACGATGTCGCCGAGATCGTGCAGGTCGTCCTTGTCGACTTCGATCAGGCGCAGCCCGTCCTTCGCGTACGCGTTCAGGCACGCCTTGATCAGCGACGACTTGCCGGTGCCCCGCGCGCCCGTCAGCAGCACGTTGTTGGCCGGCTTCTGCTGCACGAACTGCCGCGTATTCTGTTCGATCAGCCCTTTCTGGCGATCGATGTTGTGCAGGTCGCCGAGCGTGATCGACGATACGGCCGGCACCGGCTGCAGGTAGCCGCGCCCCTGGCGCTTGCGCCAGCGGAACGCGTGCGCGGCGTTCCAGTCGATGGCCGCGGGTGCAGGCGGCAGCATCCCCTCGAGGCGGCCGAGCAGCGCTTCCGCGCGCGCCAGAAACTGTTCAAGCTTGTCCATGTCGTTCGAGCGCTCCCGATCAGGAGCGGTAATCCGCGTTGATGCTCACGTAATCGTGCGACAAGTCGCACGTCCACACGGTGGCCTGCGCGTCGCCGCGGCCGAGCAGCACGCGGATCGTGATTTCGCTCTGCTTCATCACGCGCTGGCCGTCCTCTTCCTGGTAGGCCGGATTGCGGCCGCCCGCCTTCGCGACAAGCACGTCGTCGAGATAGAGGTCGATCTTGCCGACATCGAGATCCGCGACGCCCGCATAGCCGATCGCCGCGAGAATCCGGCCGAGGTTGGGGTCGGATGCGTAGAAGGCCGTCTTCACGAGCGGCGAATGGCCGATCGCGTACGCGATCTGGCGGCATTCGGCGACGCTCTTGCCGCCCTCGACCTGCACCGTCATGAATTTCGTCGCGCCTTCGCCGTCGCGCACGATCAGTTGCGACAGCACCTGCGCGACTTCCGTCACCGCATCGCGCAGCGCCGCATAGGCCGGCGAATCGGTCGACGTGATGGCAGGCAGCGTGCTCTTGCCCGACGCGATCAGGATGAACGAGTCGTTCGTCGACGTGTCGCCGTCGATCGTGATGCAATTGAACGAGCGGTCGGCAACTTCCTTCACGAGCGTGTCGAGCACCGGCTGCGCGACGTTCGCGTCGAACGCGAGGAAGCCGAGCATCGTCGCCATGTTCGGCTTGATCATTCCCGCGCCCTTGCTGATGCCCGTCAGCGTGACCGTGTGGCCGTCGATCGCGACCTGGCGCGACGCAGCCTTCGGCAGCGTGTCGGTCGTCATGATCGCCTGCGCGGCGTCAAACCAGTTCGCGGCCTTGCGGTTCGCGAGCGCGGCCGGCAGGCCGGCCTTCAGGCGGTCGATCGGCAGCGGCTCGAGGATCACGCCGGTCGAGAACGGCAGCACCTGCGCCGGCTCGATGCCCGCGAGACGCGCGAGTTCCGTGCAGGTCTCGCGTGCGTTCACGAGGCCCGGCTCGCCGGTGCCGGCGTTCGCATTGCCCGTATTCACGACGAGCGCGCGAATGCTCGCGCCGCCCGCGCGCACCTTCGCCAGATGCTCGCGGCAGACGGTGACCGGCGCGGCGCAGAAACGGTTTTCGGTGAACACGCCCGCGACCGTCGCCCCTTCGTCGACGGAGATGACCAGCACGTCCTTGCGATTCGGCTTGCGGATGTTCGCTTCCGCCCAGCCAAGCGTGACGCCGGCGACGGGATGCAGTTGGGCGGGATCGATCGACGGAAAATTGACAGCCATGGGGCACACCTGCCGGATGGAAAATGCCGGCACATGCCGGCATCGATTGGAAGAACCAGCGGCCGCACGCGCGGGCCGCCGCAACTCACATCAGCACTCGAAGCTGCGAACGAAGCGGCACGCGTGACGCGCGCCGCCGTCGATCATGACAGCTTCCCGTGACAGTGCTTGTACTTCTTGCCGCTGCCGCACGGGCACGGATCGTTGCGGCCGACCTTCGGCAGCTCGCCGCCGGGGCCGCTGTGGGCCATTGCGCTGCCGACCATGTCGGCCGTCGCAGCAGCAGCCGCAACGGCCGCCCCGCCGGCCACCGGCGCGGCGGCTTCGGCAAACTCGGCGTGCTGGTACTCGACGTTCTCGAGATGGCCGCTGCGCTCCTCGATCTGCTCGGCCGCTTCCTCGAGCTGCTCCGGCGACTGGATCTGCACGTTCATCACGATCCGCGTGACTTCCTGCTTGATCGCGTCAAGCATCGCGGCGAACAGCTCGAACGCTTCGCGCTTGTATTCCTGCTTCGGGTTCTTCTGCGCATAGCCGCGCAGGTGGATGCCCTGGCGCAGGTGATCGAGCGCCGCGAGGTGTTCGCGCCACAGGCGGTCGACCGTCTGCAGCATCACCGAACGCTCGAACGCGCTGAACGATTCGCGGCCGACCATCGCGACCTTTGCGTCGTACTGCTCGTCTGCGGCCGTCATCACGGCATCGAGAATCTCCTCGGCCGTGATCGACGTCGACTCGTTCACCATTTCCTGGATCGCGAGATCGAGCTGCCAGTCGTTGCGCAGCGCTTCCTCGAGCTCGGGCACGTCCCACTGCTCCTCGATGCTGCCTTCCGGCACGAACTGGCGGACGACTTCGGCGATCACGCCGTGGCGCATCGCGGTGATCGTCTCGGTGATGTCGTGTGCTTCGAGCAGTTCGTTGCGCTGCTGGTAGATGACCTTGCGCTGGTCGTTCGACACGTCGTCGTATTCGAGCAGCTGCTTGCGGATGTCGAAGTTGCGCGCTTCGACCTTGCGCTGTGCGGATTCGATCGAACGCGTGACGATGCCGGCCTCGATCGCCTCGCCTTCCGGCATCTTCAGGCGATCCATGATCGAGCGCACGCGATCGCCCGCGAAGATGCGCAGCAGCGGATCGTCGAGCGACAGGTAGAAGCGCGACGAGCCCGGATCGCCCTGGCGGCCCGCACGGCCGCGCAGCTGGTTGTCGATCCGGCGCGATTCGTGGCGCTCGGTGCCGATGATGTGCAGGCCGCCCGCGGCCTTCACCTGCTCGTGCAGCGTCTCCCACTCGTCGTGCAGCTGCTGGATGCGGCGCGCCTTTTCGTCGGCCGGGATCGCTTCGTCGGCCTCGATGAACGCGGCCTGCTTCTCGGCGTTGCCGCCGAGCACGATGTCGGTGCCGCGGCCGGCCATGTTGGTCGCGATGGTGACGCGGTTCGGACGCCCGGCTTCCGCGACGATCGCGGCTTCACGCTCGTGCTGCTTCGCGTTCAGCACTTCGTGCGGCAGCCCGGCCTGCTTCAGCAGGTGCGACAGCAGCTCGGAGTTCTCGATCGACGTCGTGCCGACCAGCACCGGCTGGCCGCGCTCGTAGCAGTCGCGGATGTCGCGGATCACCGCGTCGTAGCGCTCCTTGGCCGTCTTGTAGATCTGGTCCTGCTTGTCGATCCGCTTCGGCGGACGGTTGGTCGGGATCACGACCGTCTCGAGACCGTAGATCTCGTTGAATTCGTACGCTTCGGTGTCCGCGGTACCCGTCATGCCCGCGAGCTTCGCGTACATCCGGAAGTAGTTCTGGAACGTGATCGATGCGAGCGTCTGGTTCTCGCTCTGGATCTTCACGTGTTCCTTCGCCTCGACGGCCTGGTGCAGGCCGTCGGACCAGCGGCGGCCGGCCATCAGGCGGCCCGTGAATTCGTCGACGATGACCACTTCGCCGTTCTGCACGACGTAGTGCTGGTCCTTGTGGAACAGCGTGTGGGCGCGCAGCGCCGCGTACACGTGGTGCATCAGCGTGATGTTCTGCGGCGCGTACAGGCTCTCGCCATCGCCGATCAGGCCCCATTCGGCGAGCAGCCGCTCGGCCTTCTCGTGGCCCGATTCCGTCAGGAACACCTGGCGTGACTTCTCGTCGAGCGTGTAGTCGCCCGGCTTCTCGACGCCCGTGCCATCGGCCTTCTCCTCGCCGATCTGGCGCTCGAGCAGCGGCGGCAGCGCGTTCATCCGCACGTACAGTTCGGTGTGATCCTCGGCCTGGCCCGAGATGATCAGCGGCGTGCGCGCCTCGTCGATCAGGATCGAGTCCACTTCGTCGACGACCGCGAAATTCAGTGCCCGCTGCACGCGCGCGTCGGTCTCGTAGACCATGTTGTCGCGCAGGTAGTCGAAGCCGAACTCGTTGTTCGTGCCGTACGTGATGTCCGCCGCGTACGCCTGCTGCTTCTGGTCGTGCTCCATGCCGGACAGGTTGATGCCGACCGACAGACCGAGGAAGTTGTAGAGGCGCGCCATCCATTCGGCGTCGCGCTGCGCGAGGTAGTCGTTGACGGTCACGACGTGCACGCCGCGGCCGGCCAGCGCATTCAGATACACGGGCAGCGTCGCGACGAGCGTCTTGCCTTCGCCGGTGCGCATTTCCGCGATCTTGCCGTAGTGGAGCACCATGCCGCCGATCAACTGCACGTCGAAGTGCCGCATCTTCAGCACGCGGCGGCTTGCCTCGCGGCAGACCGCGAACGCTTCGGGCAGCAGCTTGTCGAGCGACTCGCCGGCCGCGACCCGCTGGCGGAATTCGTCCGTCTTGCCGCGCAACTGGTCGTCCGTCAGCTTCTCGATCTGCGTTTCGAGCGCATTGATCGTCGTGACGGTCTTTTGGTATTGCTTGACGAGCCGCTGGTTGCGGCTGCCAAAAATTTTCTGGAGAAAACCGGTTGTCATCGGATCGGATCCTGCGTCGCAGCACCGGCGCCCGGCGCGTGTTGCGCGCCCCGGCGCCCGAGCCTCGGCGGCTTAGCGAATTAGTGGACTCAAACGGTGAATTTTAGCACGCGGGGACGCGTGCGCCCGCGTCTCGGCCGGACGGGCATTGCACGCCGAGGCCGCGCGGACGGGGCGAAAGCCGCCCGTGCACGAGCCGGCGCGGGTACAATCGGCGTCAACGTCCGCGCGCGTGCGCGCCCGAAGAATGCCTCGATGAACCGATTTTCCAAGCGTTTCGGCCCGCTCGCCGCGCATCGCCCGCAACCCGTGTCCGAAGTGCTCGGCCGCACCGACGCGTTCACGGCGCTGCGCGCCGGCGTCGAGCAGATCGCGTCGCTACAGCGCGATCTGTCCGCGCTCCTGCCCGATTATCTTGCGAATCATGTCGATCCGGGCTTCATCAAGGACGGCACCCTGACCCTCTTTGCCGCGCACAATGCGCTGGCCGCGCGGCTGCGGCAGGTCGAGCCGCGGCTGCTCGGCGATCTCCAGAAGCGCGGCTGGCCCGTCGCGACGCTGCGCGTGCGCGTGCGTCCGAAGGACGCGCCGGAGCCGCCGCACGTGAAGCAGGCGCGGATGACTTCGGTCGGCGCCGCCGCATTGCGCGACCTCGCCGACCACCTCGAACCGTCGCCGCTGCAGGCCGCGCTCGCTCGGATGGCGGCCCGGCACGGCGCGAAATCGCCGCGCTGAGCGCGCCGTCGGCGGCGGCCCGCCAATAAAAAAACGGCCCGCGGGCCGTTTTTTTATCGCTGATGCCGAACGCCGGTCAGGCGAACGCAGTCTGCGCGTCGAACGCGAAGCCGCTCGGCGCGGCCTGCGGATCGTCGAACGTGACGATCTCGTATGCGTCTTCGTGCGCGAGCAGCTCGCGCAGCAGCGCGTTGTTCAGCCCGTGCCCCGACTTGTACGCGGTGTACGACGCCAGCAGCGGATGGCCGACCACGTACAGGTCGCCGATCGCGTCGAGCATCTTGTGCTTCACGAACTCGTCGTCGTAGCGCAGCCCGTCGTTGTTCAGGATCCGGTACTCGTCGAGCACGATCGCGTTGTCCATGCTGCCGCCGCGCGCCAGGCCCAGCTCGCGCAGCATCTCGGCTTCGTGCGCGAAGCCGAACGTGCGCGCGCGTGCGATCTCGCGCACGTACGACGTATTCGCGAAGTCGACCTCGAGCTCCTGGCCCGTCTTGTCGACGGCCGGGTGGCGGAAGTCGATCGAGAACTTCAGCTTGAAACCGAAATACGGATCGAGACGCGCGAACTTGTCGCCATCGCGGATTTCAACCGGCTTCGTCACCTTGATGAAGCGCTTCGGCGCGTTCTGCTCCTCGATGCCGGCGGACTGGATCAGGAACACGAAGGTCGCCGCGCTGCCGTCCATGATCGGGATTTCCTCGGCCGTCACATCGACATAGAGGTTGTCGATGCCGAGGCCGGCGCATGCCGACATCAGGTGCTCGACGGTCGACACGCGCGCACCATCCTTCTGCAGCACCGACGCGAGCCGCGTGTCGCCGATCGACATCGCCGATGCGGGAATGTCGACGGGCGTAGGCAGGTCGATGCGCGAGAAGACGATGCCCGTGCCCGGCGCGGCGGGACGGAGCGTCAGTTCAATCTTGCGGCCCGAGTGGAGACCGATACCCACGGTCTTCACGATCGATTTGATGGTGCGCTGCTTCAGCATGGTGTTCTTCGTCTTGATTGAAGATATCAATCAGGAGTTATATTCGATAGATGAGATTATAGCGTAATTCCCTATTCAACGCTGTTTGAAACTGCGTATCAATCTGTTTCGGCAGTTTACCCGCGCCGATACGGGACGGGCCGATGCCCGGAACGGAGGCGTTTCCGGTCATCAGCCCGTGTTACAACTGTCCTGAGGCCGGTGAGCAGCGTTGCCGGCAGGCAACGGCGCACCGCACGATCAGGACGTCAACGTCGCGAGAACACTCGCCGCATCGCTCACTTCGAATTTGCCCGGCGCCTCGACGGCCAGCGTCTTGACCACACCGCCGTCAATCACCATCGCGTAGCGCAGGGAACGAATTCCCATGCCACGCGCGGACAAATCCTGCGTCAGCCCCAGCGCATGAGTGAAAGCAGCGCTGCCGTCCGCCATCATGCGCACCTTGCCCGCGGTGTGCAGATCACGTCCCCATGCGCCCATCACGAATGCGTCGTTGACGGACACGCACCAGATCTCGTCGATACCCGCCGAGCGCAGTTGCCCGGCGTGTTCGACGTAGCCCGGTACATGCTGCGCCGAGCAGGTCGGCGTGAAAGCGCCCGGCAATCCGAAGATCACCACCCGCTTTCCCGCAACCTGGTCGCGCACGCTGAAGGCATTCGGCCCCAGCGTGCACCCTTCGCGCGCGTCGTCGATGAACTCGAACAACTGCGCGTCGGGCAGCGCGTCGCCCACTTGAATCATGGCTGGTCCCTCATAGCGATACGGTTTTTCAGCGTGTCGCGGACAGCACGGCCCATCCCGCCCCGCCGAAGCGAAGAGGGCACGTTTCCCGGCCCGGCGTCGCATCCGACGCGGCCTGTCGTGGTCCGCAGCATCCGTCACGCCGGCGATACCGCGGCGATTCCGCCGCGGCTTCGCCTGTGTTTGCGTCAGTCAGCCTGCTTGCGCAGGAAAGCCGGGATGTCGTAGGTGTCGACACCCTTCTCCTGCAGCGCCTGCACGTGCGATGCCGCGGTTTCGCGCGAGTTGCGCCACACCGCCGGCGTATCGAGCGCGCCGTAGTCGGCCGTGCTGACATGATGCGGCTGCGCATAGCCATGCGACACCGCGCTGACCGGCTGGTTGTCCGTACCCGTGCGCAGCAGCGTCATCGGAGCCGACTGCTGCTTCTTCGCCGCACGGCCCAGCCCCGTCGCCACGACCGTCACGCGCAACGCATCGCCCATCGCGTCGTCGTACACCGCGCCGAAGATCACCGTGGCATCTTCCGCCGCGTAGCTCTTGATCGTGTTCATCACTTCGCGCGTTTCCGACAGGCGCAGCGAACGGCTCGACGTGATGTTGACCAGCACGCCGCGCGCGCCCGACAGATCGACGCCTTCGAGCAGCGGGCTCGCCACGGCCTGTTCCGCCGCGAGGCGTGCGCGATCGACGCCGGCGACCGTCGCCGTGCCCATCATCGCCTTGCCCTGCTCGCCCATCACCGTCTTCACGTCTTCGAAGTCGACGTTCACGAGGCCGTCCACGTTGATGATTTCGGCGATGCCTGCGACCGCGTTGTTCAACACGTCGTCCGCGCACTGGAAGCACTTGTCCATCTCGGCGTCGTCGCCCATCACGTCGAACAGCTTGTCGTTCAGCACGACGATCAGCGAGTCGACGTGATCCTCCAGTTGCTGCGAACCTGCTTCAGCGACGCGCATCCGCTTGCCGCCTTCGAACTCGAACGGCTTGCTGACGACACCGACCGTCAGGATGCCCATCTCTTTCGCGATCTGCGCGACCACCGGTGCCGCGCCCGTGCCCGTACCGCCGCCCATGCCGGCCGTAATGAACACCATGTGCGCGCCGCGCAGTGCGTCGGCGATGCGCTCGCGCGCTTCTTCCGCTGCCGCACGGCCCATTTCCGGCTTCGCACCGGCGCCGAGGCCCGTGTTGCCAAGCTGGATCACCGACGATGCACGCGAACGCGACAGCGCCTGGGCGTCCGTGTTCATCACGATGAAGTCGACGCCCTGCACGCCGCGGTTGATCATGTGCTGGACGGCATTGCCGCCAGCGCCGCCAACGCCGACCACCTTGATGATGGTGCCGTTGGTCTCGGTTTCCAGCATTTCGAATTCCATGTTGCCTCCGTCAAGAGAATGACTGCTAATCGGCCGTTATTCGGCAGGAGATCGGGCAACCCCCTGTCGCGCGCCAGCCGCCGGCACCAGCGCGAATTTCGATTCGGTTCGTCCCCAAGAAAACGCCGGGCCGCCCCAAGTTTTCCTGGCCCCCTCGGGGGGCAGGCTCGGCATGCCGAGCCGTGGGGGTGCTCAAAAGTTGCTCAGGAACCATTCCTTCATCCGCGAGAACACCTGCCCCGCGTTGCCGGACTGCACGGCGACCTTGCGGCCGCGCATGCGCTGGGCACTGCCTTCGACGAGCAGCCCCATCGCCGTCGAGTAGCGCGGATTGCGCACGACGTCGGAGAGGCCGCCTGCATACTCCGGCGCGCCGATGCGCACCGGTTTCAGGAAAATGTCTTCGCCGAGCTCGACCATGCCCGGCATCATCGCGGCACCGCCGGTAATGACCACGCCGGAGCTCAGCAGTTCTTCGTAACCCGACTCGCGCACGACCTGCTGCACGAGCGAGAACAGTTCCTCGACGCGCGGCTCGATCACGGCCGCGAGCGCCTGGCGCGACAGCGTGCGCGGGCCGCGCTCGCCGAGGCCCGGCACTTCGACCATCTCGTCCGGATCGGCGAGCGCCTGTTTCGCGATCCCGTAGCCGACCTTGATGTCTTCCGCGTCCGGCGTCGGCGTGCGCAGCGCCATCGCGATATCGCTCGTGATCTGGTCGCCGGCGATCGGAATCACCGCGGTGTGGCGGATCGCGCCTTCGGCGAAGATCGCGATGTCCGTCGTGCCGCCGCCGACGTCGACCAGCACCACGCCGAGATCCTTCTCGTCTTCCGTCAGCACGGCCAGCGACGACGCGAGCGGCTGCAGGATCAGGTCGTTCACTTCCAGCCCGCAGCGGCGCACGCACTTGACGATGTTCTGCGCGGCGCTCACCGCGCCCGTCACGATGTGCACCTTCACCTCGAGCCGGATGCCGCTCATCCCGATCGGCTCGCGCACGTCTTCCTGACCGTCGATGATGAATTCCTGCGTGAGGATGTGCAGCACCTGCTGGTCGGTCGGGATGTTGATCGCCTTCGCGGTCTCGATCACGCGCGCGACGTCGGTCTGCGTGACTTCCTTGTCCTTGATCGCGACCATCCCGCTCGAGTTGAAGCTGCGGATGTGGCTGCCCGCGATCCCCGTGAACACGTTGGTGATCTTGCAGTCGGCCATCAGCTCGGCTTCCTCGAGCGCGCGCTGGATCGACTGCACGGTGGCCTCGATGTTGACCACCACACCTTTCTTCAGACCCTTCGACTCGCTCTGGCCGAGGCCGATCACCTCGTAGTGACCCTCGCCTTTCAGCTCGGCGACGATGGCCACCACCTTCGACGTGCCGATGTCGAGGGAAACCAGCAGATCCTTGTAGTCTTTGCTCATAAAGTGCTCTTGCGTGTGATCTCTCGTTACTTCTTGCGCTTGTCGGTATCGGTCAGGAACCGCATGCCTGCCGCGCGAATCGCGAATCCGTTCGGATAGCGCAGGTCCGCGTACTCGATGTCGTTGCCCCAACGCTCCGTGACGGCCGGCCAGGCCGCGACAAGGCGCTGGCTCCGGTCATGCAGCGTGTCGCTGTTGCGTTCCTTGCCCAGCTCGACCTGCATGCCGTTCGACAGCTTCACCGTCCACGCGTACCGCGCCGACAGCGTCACTTCTTCCGGCGCCGCCTTCAGCGGCGCAAACCATTTCCCGAAGTCGCGATACCGCGTGACGACTTCCTTCGCACTGCCCTCCGGGCCGTCGAACGCCGGCAGTTCCTTGTCCAGTTCGCCCTGGTTCGCGGTGAACAGTTCGCCGTCGACGCTCACCAGCTGGTCGCTGCCCCAGGTCCCGAGCGGTTTGTACTCCTCGAGCGTGACAGCCAGCGCATTCGGCCACACCCGGCGCACGCTCGCGTGCCGCACCCACGGCATCTGCTCGAACGCGGCGCGCGCCGTGTCGAGATCGACCGTGAAGAAATTGCCCTTCAGCCGGCCGACCACGCCCGCGCGCACCGTCGGCGAGTTGATGTGCTCGGTGTCGCCGTCGATCCGGATTTCCCGCAGCGCGAACGTCGGGCGCTGGATCAGCCAGTAGCAGCCGGCCGCCGCCAACACGAGCAGCAGCAGCGCGTACAGCGCGCTGGCGGCAAGGTTGAGTTGGCGAACGTTGTTCCACATACGTCGTTTCGTTCCTGCGTCAGTCGTTGAGCGTGAGCGACAGCACCTTCACGACCAGCTCCGAATAGCCGATGCCGACCGCGCGCGCGGCCTTCGGCGGCAGCGAGTGGTCGGTCATCCCGGGGGCCGTGTTCACTTCCAGGAAATACGCATTGCCGGCCGCGTCGAGCATGAAATCCGCGCGGCCCCAGTCGGTGCAGCCGAGCACGTCGAACGCGCGGCGCGCGATGCGCTTCAGTTCCGCTTCCTGTTCGGCCGGCAGGCCGCACGGGATCAGGTACTGCGTATCGTCGGCAACGTACTTCGCGTGGTAGTCGTAGAACTCGCCCGCCGGCACGATCTTGATCAGCGGCAGGTCGAGATCGCCGGCGATGCACGCGGTGTATTCGCCGCCGCCCTCGATGCTCTTCTCGACGATCACGATCTTGTCGTGCATCGCGGCTTCCTCCAGCGCGGCCGGCAGCGCTTCGGCCGTCTTCACCTTCAGCACCGCGACGCTCGAGCCTTCGCTCGCCGGCTTCACGAACAGCGGCAGGCCGAGCTTCGCGACGATGTCGGTCGCGCGCGCCGCGAGATCGTCGCCGCGCATCACCGTCTCGAACGGCGGCGTCGGCACGCCCGTCTGCTGCCACACGAGCTTCGTGCGGAACTTGTCGAGACCGAGCGCCGACCCGAGCACGCCGCTGCCCGTGTAGCGGATCCCGTAGAAATCGAGCGCGCCCTGGATCTGGCCGTTCTCGCCGTAGCCGCCGTGCAGCGCGTTGAACGCGCGCACGAAGCCTTCGTCCTTCAGCGCCGACAGCGGCCGTTCGGCCGGGTCGAACGGATGCGCATCGACGCCCGCGTCACGCAGGCCCTGCAGCACGAGGCGGCCCGAGGTGAGCGACACCTCGCGCTCGGCGGATTCGCCGCCGAACAACACTGCCACCTTGCCGAAACGTTTCGGATCGATCCCGCTCATGTCATGCCTTCTGTTGTGTGTTCTGCACGAGCTTCGCCGGCACGCCGCCGATCGAACCCGCGCCCATCGTGATCACCACGTCGCCGTTGCGCGCGACCTTCGCCAATGCGTCCGGCACGTCGTCGACCGTCGCGACGAACACCGGGTCAATCTTCCCAACCGCGCGCAGCGCGCGCGACAGCGCGTCGCCGTTGGCCGTCGCGATCATGGCCTCGCCGGCCGCGTAGACTTCCGTCAGCACCAGCGCATCGACCGTCGACAGCACGTTGACGAAATCGTCGAAGCAGTCGCGCGTACGCGTGTAGCGGTGCGGCTGGAACGCCAGCACGAGGCGGCGGCCCGGGAACGCACCGCGCGCGGCCGCGATCGTCGCCGCCATCTCGACCGGGTGATGGCCGTAGTCGTCGATCAGCGTGTACTGGCCGCCGTCCGCGGTCGGCACTTCGCCGTAACGCTGGAAGC
Organism: Burkholderia sp. FW306-1C-G01B; assembly: GCF_058781685.1. Taxonomy (NCBI): domain Bacteria; kingdom Pseudomonadati; phylum Pseudomonadota; class Betaproteobacteria; order Burkholderiales; family Burkholderiaceae; genus Burkholderia; species Burkholderia sp. FW306-1C-G01B. The sequence continues at coordinate 19,906 of NZ_JBYSWZ010000013.1, read as the reverse complement.
GCCGGCCGACACCGTTGAATTCCGCCAGCGCCTGCTGGATCGCGTCGTCCGCCACGCCGAGGTCGGTCGCGATCGCGATCGCCGCGAGCGCGTTCTGCACGTTGTGCAGGCCCGGCATGTTCAGCACGACCGCGAGCGGTGCGCGCCCTTCGCGGATCACCGTGAAATACATCCGGCCGTCGCGCGCATCGATGTCTTCCGCGCGCACCTGCGCGTCCGGCGACAGGCCGTAGCGCACGACCGGCTTCGAGATGAACGGGATGATCTGCCGCACGTTCGGATCGTCGACGCACACGACCGCGCTGCCGTAGAACGGCAGGCGCTGCGTGAATTCGATGAACGCCTGCTTGAGCCGCGCGAAATCGTGGCCGTAGGTGTCCATGTGGTCGGCGTCGATGTTCGTGATGACTTCGATCACCGGATACAGGTTCAGGAACGACGCGTCCGATTCGTCAGCCTCGGCGACGATGAAATCGCCCGTGCCGAGCCGCGCGTTCGCGCCGGCGCTGATCAGCCGCCCGCCGATCACGAAGGTCGGATCGAGGCCGCCAGCCGCGAGCACGCTCGCGACGAGGCTCGTCGTCGTGGTCTTGCCGTGCGTGCCGGCGATCGCGATCCCCTGCTTCAGGCGCATCAGCTCCGCGAGCATCACCGCGCGCTGCACGATCGGCACGCGCTGGTGGCGCGCGGCCAGCACTTCCGGATTGTCCGAGCGCACGGCCGTCGACACGACGACCGCGTTCGCGCCCTCGATGTTCGCCGCGTCGTGGCCGATCGCGATCCGTGCGCCGAGCGCCTGGAGACGATCGGTCACCGCATTGCGCGACAGGTCCGAGCCGCTGACCTCGTAGCCGAGGTTGACGAGCACTTCGGCGATGCCGCTCATGCCCGCGCCGCCGATCCCGACGAAATGAATGTGTTTGACGATATGTTTCATTGCAATATTTCCAGGTTCGCGCCGGCCACCTTCGCGCAAACGCGCGCGACTTCATCGGTGGCCTCGGGCTTCGCCAATGAGCGCGAACGCTCCGCCATGTCCGCGAGCGACGCCCGCGTCTGGCCGCGCAGCCAGTCGGCGAGCAAATCGGCCGACAGGTCGCGTTGTTGCACCAGCACCGCCCCGCCCGCATCCGCGAGGAACGCGGCGTTGGTCGTCTGGTGATCGTCGACCGCGTAAGGGAACGGCACGAACAGCGCCGCCACGCCAACCGCCGCGATCTCCGACACCGTCATCGCGCCCGAGCGGCAGATCACGAGATCCGCCGCCGCGTACGCAGCTGCCATGTCGTCGATGAACGGCACGAGCCGCACGTCTTCGCCGGCCGCGAAACCGGCCGCTTCGTAATTCGCCTTCAGCGCGTCGATATGCTTCGCGCCGGCCTGGTGCACGATGCGCGGGTGTTCGCCCGGCGCCAGCATCGCCAGCGCGCGCGGCACGACTTCGTTCAGCGCGGCCGCGCCGAGGCTGCCGCCGACGACCAGTACGTTCAGCGGGCCGCTGCGCGATGCATAGCGTGCTTTGGGCGCTTCCGTGCGTGCAAGTTCCGTGCGAATCGGGTTGCCGGTCCATTCCGCGTGCGGCAGCGCACCGGGGAACGCGACGAGCACGCGTTTCGCGAATTTCGCGAGCACCTTGTTCGTCAGGCCCGCGATCGAATTCTGTTCGTGCAGCACGAGCGGACGGCCCGACAGCGCGGTCATCACACCCGCCGGGAACGTGATGTAGCCGCCCATCCCGAGCACGACGTCCGGCCGCACGCGGCGCAGCGCGCCGAGGCTCTGCCAGCATGCGCGCAGCAGGTTGAACGGCAGCGTCAGCTTGGTCTTCAGGCCCTTGCCGCGCAACCCGCCGAACCGCACGTACTCCATCGGAATGCCGTGCTTCGGCACGAGCGTCGCTTCCATCCCGGCCGGATTGCCGAGCCACACGACGCGCCAGCCCGCCGCTTCCATCCGGTGCGCAACCGCGAGCCCCGGGAACACGTGGCCCCCGGTGCCGCCTGCCATCACCATCAGCGTGCGTCGCGACGCGGTCATACCTTCCCTCCCCGCATCAGCAAAGATGAACAAACGTTTTGGCTAGGGCCGCTTCGCTTGACTTCGCACGCTTCGCGCACGAAGTCAGCCTTCGCCGAAATCGCGTACTGACGCGAGGAGGTCATACCTTCCCTCCCCGCATCAGTACGCGATTTTCGTAGTCGACCCGCAGCAGCACCGCGAGCGCGACGCAGTTCAGCAGAATGCCGGAACCGCCGTAGCTCACCAGCGGCAGCGTCAGGCCCTTGGTCGGCAGCAGCCCGAGGTTCACGCCCATGTTGATGAACGCCTGCGCACCGAACCAGATGCCGACGCCCTTCGCCGTCAGCCCCGCGAACGTGCGGTCGAGCGCAAGCGCCTGGCGGCCGATCTCGAACGCGCGGCGCACGATCCAGTAGAACAGCAGGATCACGACCATCACGCCGACGAAACCGAGCTCCTCGCCGATCACCGCGAGGATGAAGTCGGTATGCGCTTCGGGCAGGTAGTTCAGCTTCTCGACGCTGCCGCCGAGGCCGACGCCGAACCACTCGCCGCGGCCGAACGCGATCAGCGAGTGCGTGAGCTGGTAGGCCTTGCCCTGCGCGTAGCGCTCGTCCCACGGATCGAGATACGCGAAGATCCGTTCGCGACGCCACGGCGACAGCCACACGAGCATCGTGAAGGTGCCGACTGCCGTCGCGACGAGGCCGCCGAACAGCTTGCCGTTCACGCCGCCGAGGAACAGCACGCCCATCGCGATCGCGGCGATCACCATGAACGCGCCCATGTCCGGCTCGAGCAGCAGCAGTGCACCGACGAGGCCGACCGCGCACGCCATCGGCAGGAAGCCCTTCGCGAAGCTCTGCATGTACTCCTGCTTGCGCACCGTGTAGTTCGCCGCATAGATCGTCACCGCGAGCTTCATGACTTCCGACGGCTGCATGTTCGTGATGCCGAGCGGAATCCAGCGGCGCGCGCCGTTCACGCCCTTGCCGACGTGCGGGATCAGCACGATCACGAGGCTGACGAGCGCGATCAGGAAGAGATGCGGCGCGTACTTGTCCCACGTCGACACCGGCACGCGGAACGCGATGACCGCCGCGACGAACGCGACGACGAGCGACACGCAGTGGCGCATCAGGAACGCGTAATCGTGATACGACGCGTATTTCGGCGAATCGGGCATCGCGATCGACGCCGAGTACACCATCACGACGCCGAGCCCGAGCAGCGCGATCGCCACCCACAGCAGCGAGTAGTCGAAGTCGAGCATCCGCGACCGGCTCGGACGCACGCCGTTGACGACGCTCGCGAGGCCGCCCGTCGCGGCACGCGTGGCCGACGCGACGCGACCGCCTGCGGCGTTGCCGCCGGCATCGCGCCGGTCGTTGAAACGGGAGACGAGGCGATCGGACCAGCTCATGGCGTCGCTCCTTTGTCGATGGCGATTTCGTCGACCGCCGCACGGAACACATCCGCGCGATGGGCGTAGTTCCTGAACATGTCGAGGCTCGCGCACGCGGGCGACAGCAGCACAGCATCGCCCGGCTCCGCCAGGTCGGCCGCTGCATGCACCGCACCTTCGAGCGTTGCGTGATCGGCGAGCGGCACGCCCGTTTCGGCGAGCGTGTCGCGGATCGCCGGCGCATCGCGGCCGATCAGCATCACCGCGCGGCACCAGCGCGCGACCGGCGCGACCAGCGGCGCGAAATCCTGCCCCTTGCCGTCGCCGCCGGCGATCAGCACGATCTTCTGCGCGAGCCCGTCGAGCGCGGCCACCGTCGCGCCGACGTTCGTGCCCTTGCTGTCGTCGACGTAGTCCACGTCGTCGATCGTCGCGATCACTTCGACGCGATGCGCTTCGCCGCGGTATTCGCGCAACGCGTGCAGCAGCGGCGCAGCCGGCAGGTCGATCGCACGCGCGAGCGCGAACGCGGCCAGCGCGTTCGCCGCGTTGTGCAGCCCGCGAATCCGCAGCGCGTCGGCCGGCATCAGGCGCTTCTGCGCGATGTCGGGCGTGTGCGCGGCGTCGCGCTTGCGCCGGCGGGTCGGCGCCGCTTCCTCCGGCGCGTCGCGATCGACGGCTTCCACCAGCCATGCGATGCCGTTGTCGCGCGACAGCCCGTAGTCGCCGTCCTGGGTCGGCTCGTTCAGGCCGAACGTGACCGTGCGCGGCGCGTCGGCCACGCCCGCTGCCGGCGCGAACTTCATCACGGCCGCGTCGTCGCGGTTCAGCACGCGCGTCGTCGCCGCGCCGAAGATCCGGCCCTTTGCATGCGCGTACGCATCGAAGCTGCCGTGCCAGTCGAGGTGGTCCTGCGTGATGTTGAGGATCGCGGCCGCATCGGGCGCGAACGTGCGCGCGGTCTCGAGCTGGAAGCTCGACAGTTCGAGCACCCACACGTCGGGCAGCGCCGTTTCGTCGATCGCGCCCGCGAGCCGGTCGAGCATCGCCGGGCTGATGTTGCCTGCGACGGCAACCTTCTTGCCCGCGCGCTGGCACAGCAGGCCCGTGAGGCTCGTCGTCGTGGTCTTGCCGTTGGTGCCCGTGATCGCGAGCACCTTCGGCTGGTAGCCGCTCGTGCCGAGCGCGCGCAGCGCCTGCGCGAAGAATTCCAGCTCGCCCCACACCGCGATCCCGCGCTCGCTGGCGGCCGCGACCAGCGCCGCGAGTGCCGGCTCGAGCGGCGACAGGCCGGGGCTCAGCCCGACGATCTCGACGCCGCCGTCGAGCAGCGCGGGCGCGAACGCCCCGCCGACGAATTCCGCATCGATGCCTTCGGCCTGCAGCGCGGCAAGGTTGGGCGGCGCCTCGCGGGTATCGGCAATCCGCAGCCGGCACCCGTGCCTCGCGCACCATCGCGCGATCGCGAGACCCGATTCCCCGAGCCCCAGTACGAGCACCATCGGCCGTTGCCGATCTCCAAACATCTCGCCAGACATCCTTGTTACCTTTCCTTTACCGCAGCTTGAGGGTGGTCAGACCGAACAGGCACAGCATCAACGTGATGATCCAGAAACGCACCACCACCTGCGTTTCCTTCCAGCCGGACAATTCGAAATGGTGATGCAGCGGCGCCATCTTCAGCAGGCGCCGCCCTTCGCCGTAGCGTTTTTTCGTGTACTTGAACCACGAAACCTGCAGCATCACCGACAGCGTTTCCGCGACGAAGATGCCGCCCATGATGAACAGCACGATTTCCTGGCGCACGATCACCGCGACCGTGCCGAGCGCGCCGCCGAGCGCCAGCGCGCCCACGTCGCCCATGAACACCTGCGCGGGGTGCGTGTTGTACCAGAGGAACGCGAGCCCTGCCCCGCCCATCGCGGAACAGAAGATCAGCAGTTCGCCCGCGCCCGGGATGTGCGGGAACAGCAGGTATTTTGAATACACCGCGCTGCCCATCACGTACGCGAACACACCGAGCGACGCGCCGACCAGCACGACCGGCATGATCACGAGGCCGTCGAGGCCGTCGGTCAGGTTCACCGCGTTGCTCGCGCCGACGATCACGAAGTAGGTCAGCACGATGAAGCCCCACACGCCGAGCGGGTAGCTGATCGACTTCAGGAACGGCAGCATCAGGTCGGCGCGGGCCGGCAGCCCCATCGACAACCCGCTGCGCACCCACGCCATGAACAGGTCGAACACGCGCACGTTGTTCGCCTCGGACACGCTGAAGGCGAGGTAGACGGCCGCGAACAGACCGATCACCGACTGCCAGAAATACTTTTCGCGCGACGACATCCCGCGCGGATCCTTGTGGACGACCTTGCGGTAATCGTCGACCCAGCCGATCACGCCGAAACCGAACGTGACGAGCATCACGATCCAGATGAAACGGTTCGTCAGGTCGCCCCACAGCAGCGTCGCGACCGCGATGCCGATCAGGATCAGCACGCCGCCCATCGTCGGCGTGCCGGACTTGACGAGGTGCGTCTGCGGACCGTCCTTGCGCACGGCCTGCCCGACCTTCATTTGCGTCAGCTTGCGGATCACCCACGGTCCGCACACGAGCCCGATCCCCAGCGCGGTGATGGTGGCCATCACCGCCCGGAACGTGAGGTACGTGAACAAGCGCAAAAAGCTTGCGTCTCCTTGCAGCCATTGCGCCAGCGCCAGCAGCATGCTTCCTTCCTTCTACTCAGTGGGCAGCGGGCGTCACGCCCGCTGCGGGTTGGTTCGTCAGCGCGTCGACCACGCGCTCCATCTTCATGTACCGCGAGCCCTTCACGAGCACCGTCGCCTGCGCGCCGTAGCCCGCCGCGAGCAGCGCCGACACGAGCGCGCCGACATCGTCGAAATGGCGGGCCGTGTCGCCGTATGCCGTACAGGCATCGCGCGACGCATCGCCGAGCGCGAACAGCACGTCGATCCCGCGCTCGCGCGCATAGGCGCCGATCTCGCGATGGAATGCCGGCCCTTCGTCGCCGACTTCGCCCATGTCGCCGATCACCAGCACGCGCGGCGCCGGATGCGCGGCGAGCACGTCGATCGCGGCACGCATCGAATCGGGGTTCGCGTTGTACGTATCGTCGACGACCGTCGCGCCCGCGAGGCTGCCGGCGATCGCCTGCTTCACCTGCAGCCGGCCCTTGACCGGCTCGAACGATTCGAGGCCCTGCCTGATCGCCGACAGCGCGACGCCGGCGCCCAGCGCCGCGGCCGTCGCGGCCAGCGCGTTGCGCGCGTTGTGCTCGCCGAGCGCACGCAGCTGCACCGTGACGGCGCCGGCCGGCGTGTCGATCGCGAGTTCGCCGCCTTGCAGACGGCCCGTGACCTGCGCTTCGGTCTGCCGGTCGGCATCGTTCAGCGCGAAATCGAGGATCCGGTTGCCCGTCGCCGCGACGCGCCAGATGCCCGCGTACGCATCGTCGGCCGGGAACACCGCGACGCCGTCCGGCGGCAGCGCGTGAATCACGGCCGCGTGTTCGAGCGCGACGGCTTCGACCGTCGCCATGAATTCCTGGTGCTCGCGCTGCGCGTTGTTGACGAGCGCGACCGTCGGCGCCGTGAGGCGCGCGAGGATTTCGGTCTCGCCCGGGTGGTTCATCCCGAGCTCGATCACCGCGAGGCGATGCGCGGCCGACAGGCGCAGCAGCGTCAGCGGCAGGCCAACGTCGTTGTTCAGGTTGCCGGCGGTTGCGAGCCGCGCGTCGGTGCCGACCGCCGCCGCGAAGATCGACGCGATCATTTCCTTGACGGTCGTCTTGCCGTTGCTGCCCGTCACCGCAACGAGCGGCAGCGGGAATCGTTTGCGCCAGCCATGCGCGAGCGCGCCGAGCGCGGCACGCGTTTCGCCGCCTTCGATCGCCGGCATCGCGAGGCCCGCCGGCACGTGCGCGACGAGCGCCGCGGCAGCACCGCGCGCGGCGACATCGGCGAGGAAGTCGTGTGCATCGAAGCGCTCGCCCTTCAGCGCGACGAACAGGTCGCCCGGGCCGACCGTGCGGCTATCCGTCGACACACGGTCGAACGTGACGCCCGCGTCGCCGTGAACGGTTGCGCCGGGAATCAGGCGAGCGGCTTCGTCGAGACTGAGCATCGTCATTCGCCGCCTCCCTTGCCGTGCGTCGGGCGCGCTGCCAGCGCGAGCCGCGCGTGATCCTGATCGGAGAACGTACGTTTCTTGCCCATGATTTCCTGCGTCGCCTCGTGGCCCTTGCCGGCCAGCACGACGACGTCCTCGCGGGCGGCGCCGCGCACCGCCTGCAGGATCGCGCTCGCGCGATCCTCGATACGACGTGCGCGAGCGGGCATGGTCATGCCCGCGACGATCTGGTCGATGATGCGCTGCGGATCTTCGCTGCGCGGGTTGTCGCTCGTGACGACGATTTCGTCGGCGAGCCGTTCCGCAATCGCCCCCATCAGCGGCCGCTTCGTCGCGTCGCGGTCGCCGCCGCAGCCGAACATGCAGACGAGCCGGCCGCCGCGCGCCGCGGCGATCGGGCGCAGCGCGTCGAGCGTCTTCTCGAGCGCGTCGGGCGTGTGTGCGTAGTCGATCACGACGAGCGGTTCGTCGTTCTGCAGCCGGCCGCCAAGCCGCTGCATCCGGCCGTTGACGGACTCGAGCCGTTCGATCTCGGCGAGTGCCGCGTCGAACGGCACATCGGCCGCGAGCAGCGAGCCGAGCACGGCAAGCAGGTTGCTGACGTTGAACGTGCCCAGCGTGCCGACTTCGACGTCCGCGTCGCCCCACGACGAACGCAGGCGGAACGCCGTGCCGGTCGCGGTAGCGCGCACGTCGAGCGCAACCAGCTCGCGATCGGCGTCGGGCGCCTGCGCGTCGCCGATCCCGTACGCGATCGTGCGCACGCGGCCGGCCAGCTTCTCGAGCAGGCTTTGGCCGGCTGCGTCGTCGCGGTTGACGACCGCCGCGCGCAGGCCACGCCATGCGAACAGCTTCGCCTTCGCCGCCTCGTACGCGTCGAACGTGCCGTGATAGTCGAGGTGATCCTGCGTGAGATTCGTAAATACCGCGATGTCGAACGCCGTACCGTTCACGCGCCCCTGATGCAGCGCGTGCGACGATACTTCCATCGCCACGGCCCGCGCGCCCGCGTCGCGCAACTGCGCAAGGCTGCGCTGCAGCTGCGACGCGTCGGGTGTCGTGAAACCCGTCGGCACGAGCTGGCCTGGCATCCCGCTGCCGAGCGTGCCGATCACCGCGCACGGCTGGTGCAGCGCCGTCAGCGCGGCGGCGATCCACTGCGTGCACGAGGTCTTGCCGTTCGTGCCGGTCACGCCCACAGCGAGCAGGCTGTCGCTCGGGTCGCCGTACCAGCCGCTGGCGATCTCGCCGGCGAGCTGGTCGAGCGCCGGCACCGCAAGCGCGACGGGCACGGCCGGCACAGCGGCCAGCCCTTCCGGCTGATACAGCACGGCGGCCGCACCGCGTGCGACGGCGTCGGGAATGAAGGCGCGGTTGTCTGCCCCGTCGACCGCATACGCGACAAACACGTCGCCAGCCTTGAGGCTGCGCGTGTCGGCATGCAGTTGTGCCGCGGGGGCCACATGCTGACGCAGCCACGCAAGCGCGGCTGCGATCTGCTGATGCGCCGGATGGGAACTGCGGGCGGCGCTCATCGAACAACTCCTGGTGAATTACGCGTCGTGCTGGACACGATCATATGCTTCGCACCGCCACCCGCGGCCAGCTTTTGCGGCCCCGTTGCGGAAGGTGCTGCCGGCGAATCGTCAGACACGACGAGCTGCTTGATCGGCATGTTCGGCGGCACGTTCAGCGCACGCATCGTGTCGCCGGCGATCGCCGAGAATACGGGGCCGGACACCTGGCCGCCGAAGTGGCTGCCGGCGGTCGGCTCGTCGACCGACACCGCGACGACGATGCGCGGATTCGGCATCGGCGCCATGCCGACGAACGATGCGCGGTACTTGCGCGTATAGCCATGGCCTTCATGCTTGTACGCGGTACCGCTCTTGCCGCCGACGCGATAACCCGGCACGGCCGCATCCGGCGACGTGCCGCCCGGCGCGACCACCGTCTCGAGCATCGCGCGCACTTCGCGCGCGGTGGTCGGGTTGAACACCTGCGTGCCCGCGACCTGCTGGTTGGGGTCAGTCTTGAAAATGGTCACGGGCATCAGCTCGCCATCGTGCGCGATCGCCGTGTACGCCCGCGCGAGCTGGAACAGCGACACCGACAGGCCATAGCCGTACGACATCGTCGCCTGCTCGATGCGGCGCCAGCTCTTCCACGGCCGCAAGCGGCCGGCCACCGCGCCCGGGAAGCCGACCTTCGGCGCCTGGCCAAGGCCGATGCTGGTATACATATTCCACATTTCCTCGGGCCGCATCGTCATCGCGATCTTCGTCGCGCCGATGTTGCTCGACTTCTGGATCACGCCGCCGACCGTCAGCGTGCCGAAACCCGCGTCGTCGGTGATCGGCGCGCCGTCGAGCACGAAATGCCCGTTGCCCGTCTCGACGAGCGTGTTCGGCGTCACGCGATGCAGGTCGAGCGCGAGCGACACCGTGAACGGCTTCATGATCGAACCCGGCTCGAACACGTCGGTCATGATCCGGTTGCGCAACTGCTCGCCCGTCATGCGCGAGCGGTCGTTCGGGTTGTACGTCGGGTAGTTGACGAGCGCGAGCACCTCGCCGGTGCGCACGTCGACGACCATCGCCGCGCCGGCCTTCGCCTTGAACTTCTCGACGGCGGCCTTCAGGTTCGCGTACGCGATGTACTGGATCTTGCTGTCGATCGACAGGTCGACGTCGGTTCCATTGTGCGGCGGGATCTGCTCGGCGACGTCCTCGACGATGTGCCCCATCCGGTCCTTGATCACGCGGCGCACGCCCGACGTGCCGGACAGCATCTTCTGGTCGCCCAGTTCGACGCCCTCCTGCCCTTCATCCTCGACGTTCGTGAAGCCGATCAGGTGCGCGGTGATCTCGCCTTCCGGATAGAAGCGCTTGTATTCGTTGCGCTGATAGATGCCCGGAATGTCGAGCGCGGCGACCTTGTCCGCGATGTCGATCGGCACCTGGCGCTTTACATAGACGAAACCCTTGTCTTGCGACAGCTTCACGCGCAGCTCCTTCGACGTCATGCCGAGGAGCTTGCCGAGCTGGTTGACCTTGTCGGCGTCGAGATCGTCCGGCACCGCGTCGGGAATCGCCCAGATCGCACGCACCGGGAGGCTCGTCGCGAGCACGAGCCCGTTGCGGTCGAGGATCTTGCCGCGCGTCGCGGGCAGCTCGAGCGTGCGCTGGTAGCGGCTTTCGCCCTGCTTCTGGTAAAACGCGTTGCCGGGCCCCTGGATCCAGAACGCCCGCGCGGCCAGCGCGACGAACGCCATGAACAGCATGAACACGACGAGCTTCGAGCGCCACATCGGCAGGTGCACACCCAGCACGGGGCTCGATGTGAATTTCACGTTCTGGCGCTTTTGCGACGGCTTCATCGCGCGCCCCCCTTGCCCTTGCCGGCCGTGTCGGCCGAAGCAGGGATCGGCGCGTCGATCGCCTTCGCGGCGCCCGGCGGCAGCGTCAGGTATTGCGTGCGGCCGGTCGTGATCGGCTGCATCTTCAGCGAATCGTTCGCAAGCTGCTCGATGCGCGACGTCTTCGACAGCGCGCTCTGCTGATATTGAAGCTGCGCATAATCCTGCTGGAGCTGACGCTCCTGCGACTGCGCGCGCTGCAGCTGGATGAAGATCTGCCGCTGCTGGTTCGTCGAGTTGACGACCGACAGCGCGCAGCCCATCACGATGATCAGCAGGAAGATATTGAAGCGGCTCATGGCGTGACGCGCTCCGCAATGCGCATCACGGCGGACCGGGCGCGCGGATTCGCGGCGACCTCCGCTTCACTCGGAAACTGGCGGCGGATGATCTTGAGCGGCGGGCTCGGGAGATCGACGGCACGGATCGGCAGGCGACGATCGACCGCAGGCGCACTGGCGTGCGCCTGCATGAATCGCTTGACGATCCGGTCCTCGAGTGAATGAAAGCTGATGACCACCAGCCGCCCCCCTTGCTCCAGCAACGACAGTGCCGCGTCTAGTACGACTTGCAGGTCCGCAAGCTCTTGATTGACGTGAATCCGTATAGCCTGAAAGGTGCGGGTTGCCGGATCCTTGCCCTTCTCACGGGTTTTGACGACGTGACCCACGATTTGGGCAAGCTCGCCCGTGGTGTCGAGAGGCCCAAGACGGTCGGACTCTGCCCGGCGAGCAACAAGCGCCTTTGCAATCTGAAAAGCAAACCGTTCTTCCCCATAATCTCGTATCACCTCCGTCAATTCCTGCACCGAAACCCGCGCGAGCCATTCGGCCGCCGACTCGCCACGCGTCGGATCCATTCGCATGTCCAGCGGACCATCGGCGCGGAAGCTGAAGCCGCGCGCCGGATCGTCCACCTGCGGCGAGGACACGCCCAGGTCCAGCAACACACCCGACACCTTCTCGACGCCGCGCGCTGCAAGCGCGTCGCGCATCGAAGCAAAGCTGTCATGCACGATCGAGAAGCGCGCATCCTCGATGCCCTGCGCCGTCTCGATCGCCCTCGGATCCTTGTCGAACGCGATCAGCCGCCCGGCCGCCGCCAGTCGCGCGAGCACCGCGCGGCTGTGGCCGCCGCGCCCGAACGTGCCGTCGACATAAACGCCGTCCGGCCGCGTCACGAGCGACTCGACCGCTTCATCCAACAGCACTGTCCGATGCTGCAATTCGTTTCCCATCGCGGGCGTCTCCGTCACCGCAATCAGAACGTGAAATTCTTCAGCGCGTCGGGCATGCCCTGCGCCATCGCCGCCTGCTCCTTCGCGTTGTAGGTCTGCGAATCCCACAGCTCGAAGTGACTACCCATTCCCAACAACATGACTTCCTTTTCCAGTCCGGCTGCCATGCGCAGCTCGGGCGATACAAGAATCCGGCCCGCGCTGTCGAGATCGACGTCCATCGCATTGCCGAGAAAAATTCGCCGCCACCAGTGCGCGTCCATCGGCAGCGCGGCGATCTTGGCGCGGAACACTTCCCATTCGGGGCGCGGAAACAGCAACAGGCAGCCGTCCGGGTGCTTGGTCACAGTCACCCGTCCTTCTGCCTGTCCTTGCAGCGCTTCGCGATAGCGAGCCGGCACCGACATCCGCCCTTTCGCATCGAGCGTCAGCGCCGACGCCCCTTGGAACACTTTCCGCTCTCCCGTTCAGGGCACCGAAGTACCCGACCAATGCTGAGAATTTAGCCGGAATAGCCCGCCAAATCACACAAAAATACACTTTCTCACACTGTCTCCCACTTTAGAGGAAGGGTGTGGCACGGTCAAGGGAGCGGCCCGCTTTTTTGACGAATTTTGTTAGTTAGAACAAGGACTTACGCGCACATGCTCATGCGCCCCCTCATTCCAAAAACCGTTATAAATGAATGAGCTAGTGCAACATGTGAAGGTGATACATGAGAAAGACGGGCCAGACGGGCGTGCGGACGGGGCTTTCGGGGGCGGGAAAACGTGGAATAAACGGGCGGTATCGGAGGCGGTGAGCCGGGGCGACGTCATGCGTCGCCCGGCGCAAATCTCAAAGATAGTATGCAGTGCTCGTCATGACTTTCGACGCGGCACGCATCAGCATCCGCGCAGGCAGCGGCAGTTCGATTCCACCGGCGTCGGTCGCGGCCTTGCCGTGCTTCACCTCGTCGATGCGCATCTGGTCGACGATCGCGCGCGATGCCGTATCGGTCGCCGGCAGTTCCGACATATGACCTTCCAGGTGACTCTCGACCTGCCGCTCCGTCTCGGCCATGAAACCGAGGCTGACCTTGTCGCCAAGCGTGCCGGCCGCCACGCCGATCGCGAGCGCGCCGGCATACCACAGCGGGTTCAGCAGGCTCGGACGCGAATCGAGTTCTTTCAGGCGGTGCGCCGTCCATGCGAGGTGGTCCTCCTCCTCACGCGCGGCCTCCTCGAACATCGCCTTCGCCGACGCCGTGCGCGCGGTGAGTTTCTGCGCCTGGTAGAGCGCCTGCGCGCAGACTTCGCCGACGTGGTTCACGCGCATCAGCCCTGCGGCATGCGTACGCTCCGCGGGCGTCAGCTCGACGTCCGGCGCGGCGGCCGGCGCGGGCACCGGCCGGCTCATCCGGCTAATGCCGGTCAGCGATCGCAGGCCGCGATCGAATTCGCTGATCAGTTCATCCAACACCATCCTGTTCTCCTGGCTGCATGTGCCGCCGCGAGCGGCGAGAGCACGAGTCCGCTGCGTAACCGACTTGATTATTCAGCGGAAATTGCGGTTAACCCGTGATTTTAACCATTGTTGCATAAAGGAAACATGGCGACCTTGAGCTGCGGCATTTCGCTTTGTGGCAAAAAACGGTTTTGCTACATTACGTGCGACTTCTTGCGAAGTTGATGGGGCCCGTCAACAGACCATAACTATCCGCCCCGCCAAAAAAATTCAGTGATTCTTGGAGATCCGTTAATGAAAAAGTCGCTTCTCGCGCTCGTCGCGCTGGGCGCGTTCGCTGGCGCTGCTCATGCGCAAAGCAGCGTGACGCTTTACGGCATCATCGACGAAGGCCTGCTCTTCAACAACAACGCGGGCGGCAAGCACCTGTACAGCATGGCCAGCGGCGTGATGCAAGGCAGCCGCTTCGGCCTGCGCGGCACCGAAGACCTCGGTGGCGGCCTGAAGGCGATCTTCACCCTCGAAAACGGTTTCGACGTGAACAGCGGCAAGCTCGGTCAGGGCGGCCTGATGTTCGGCCGTCAGGCTTACGTCGGCCTGTCGAGCCAGTACGGTACGGTCACGCTGGGTCGTCAGTACGACTCCGTCGTCGACTTCGTCGGCCCGCTCGAGGCAGGCGACCAGTGGGGCGGCTACATCGCCGCTCACCCGGGCGACCTCGACAACTTCAACAACGCCTATCGCGTAAACAACGCGGTCAAGTTCACGAGCCCGTCGTACGGCGGCTTCACGTTCGGCGGCTTGTACAGCTTCGGCGGTCAGGCAGGCCAGTTCTCGAAGAACCAGGTCTGGTCGCTCGGCGCAGGCTACAACAACGGCCCGCTGGTCCTGGGCGTCGGCTACTTGAACGCACGCACGCCGGGCAACTTCGGCGGCATGTTCAATAACGGCTCGACGGCTGCGACGACGGCAGTATCGTCGCCGGTCTACGGCGCATACGCGAACAACGCGAACACGTACCAGGTCATCGGTGCAGGCGGCGCTTACACGTTCGGCGCGGCGACGATCGGCGCGACGTACTCGAACACGAAGTTCAAGGGCTTCTCGGTCGGTCCGTTCGTGAACCAGACCGCGACGTTCAACAACGGCGAAATCAACTTCAAGTATCAGCTGACCCCGGCGCTGATTCTCGGCGCAGCGTACGACTACACGCAAGGCAGCAAGATCGACGGCAACTCGGCAGCCAAGTACCACCAGGGCTCGCTGGGTGTCGACTACTTCCTGTCGAAGCGCACCGACGTCTACGTGATCGGCGTGTACCAGCATGCATCGGGCAACGTGCTCGACGCGAAAGGCAATGTCGTTCAGGCAACGGCAGCGATCAACGGTCTCGCAGGTTCGAGCACCAGCAACCAGGTCGCAGCACGCGTCGGCATCCGTCACAAGTTCTAATCAGCTTGTCTGACAAGCCGCAGCATATTGAAGGCGCCTTCGGGCGCCTTTTTCTTTGCCGGCGATGAAAACGGAAGCGGCGTGCCGGACGATCGCGGTGCGATTCACGACCATCTGCATGGTCCTGCGGCAAAGCATACGCAAATGCCGGGCGCTGCCAACGCACGCGCCGAAATGCCGTGCCGTCCGACCTCAGCGCTCCCGCCGGCCACTCGACCGAATCTTCCCGGCCGGAGGGAGTCCCCTTCGTCGGACGCCTGTTGCGCGCGGTTGGATCCGGCGGCGTCGAATTTCGCGCCCACGCGGCGCAGCAAATAAAAAGCCCGGCACACAGCCGGGCTTTCACGGTCGATTTCGACGTTACGCGCGTCCGTCGCGCAGTTCGCGCCGCAGAATCTTGCCGACGTTCGTTTTCGGCAGCTCCGTGCGGAACTCGACCAGTTTCGGCCGCTTGTAACCGGTGAGCCGCTCCTTGCAGTAGGCGAGGATGTCCTTGTCGGTGAGCGCCGGGTCCTTCTTCACGATGAACAGCTTCACCGCTTCGCCGGAATGCTCGTCCGGAACGCCGACCGCCGCCACCTCGAACACGCCCGGATGCGACGCCACCACGTCCTCGACTTCGTTCGGATACACGTTGAAGCCGGACACGAGAATCATGTCCTTCTTCCGGTCGACGATCTTCACGTAACCGCGCGCATCCATCACGCCGACGTCGCCCGTCTTGAAGAAGCCATCCGGGAACATGACCTTCGCGGTCTCGTCCGGCCGGTTCCAATAGCCGGCCATCACCTGCGGCCCGCGGATGCAGATCTCGCCGGGCTCGCCGAGCGCGACATCGTTGCCGGCGTCGTCGCGAATCGCCACTTCGGTCGACGGCAGAGGCAAACCAATCGTCCCGCTGTATTCGGTCGCCGTCACCGGGTTGCAGGTCGCCACCGGCGACGTCTCGGACAGCCCGTATCCTTCGATGATCGCGGTATGGGTCTTTTCATACCAGCGCTTCGCGACGCCCTCCTGGATCGCCATGCCGCCGCCGTTGGCGATCACGAGCTTCGACAGGTCGAGCTGACTGAATTCGGGATGGTTCAGCAGTGCGTTGTACAGCGTATTGACGGCCGGAATCGTCGAGATCTGGTAGCCCTTCAGTTCCTTGATCATCCCGCCGATGTCGCGCGGGTTCGGGATCAGGATGCCCATCCCGCCCGTGCGCATCGTCAGGAAACCGCAGACGGTCAGCGCGAACACGTGATACAGCGGCAGCGCGACAACCGTCACGAACTGTTTCACCTCCGGGTACTTCTCATGAGCCGGATGGTGCCAGGCGCCGGCCTGCAGCACGTTCGACACGATGTTCCGGTGCAGCAGCGTCGCACCCTTCGCGACGCCGGTCGTACCGCCCGTGTATTGCAGGAACGCGGCGTCGTCAGGGCCGATCTTCTGCGGCTTGAACGCCTGCCGCGCGCCTTCCGACAGCGCTGCCTTGAAGCGCGTGAACGACGGCAACTGCCACGCAGGCACCATCTTCTTCACGTTGCGCACGACGTAATTGACGAGCCATCCCTTGATGCCCAGCAAGTCGCCCATCGACGCGACGACGACATGCTTGACGGCCGTATTCGCAATGACGGCCTGCAGCGTCGACGCGAAATTCTCGAGGATGACGATCGCCTCGGCGCCGCTGTCCTTCAATTGATGTTCGAGCTCGCGCGGCGTGTAGAGCGGATTGACGTTGACGACGGTATAGCCGGCGCGCAATACCGCGGCGATCGTCACCGGGTACTGCAGCACGTTCGGCATCATGATCGCGACGCGCGCACCGCGCGCGAGACCACGGGATTGCAGCCACGCGCCGAACTGGCGCGACAGCTTGTCGAGTTCGCCGTACGTGATGCCCTTGCCCATGCAGACGAACGCCGTGCGGTCGCGATACTGCCGGAAGCTTTCGTCGAGGAGATCCGGGACAGACGGATAAGGAGACGCATCAATTTCGGCTGGAACGCCGGGCGGGTACGATTTCAGCCAAATTTTTTCCATACTGCGCGTCTCCTCACAGATTTTCGAATGGTCGTGCTAAAACGCATCGTAACGGCTCGCCCGTCCCGAGACAACAGGGTTAGATGTCCACTTCGAACTTCCGCGGAGAATCGTCTGGTCATACGGGAATATTCGATCAAATTCGCTCAACCTCCACAAGACAGTCGTAAAACGTCGCCGAATTGCCGAGATCGGTCAACGCCTGGCTCGTTACTTCGTTTGCGTTCCTGCCGTCCGGCGACAGCTTCTTCCACCAGATCGACAACCCGACAACGAGCCCTGCACGTGCGCGATCGGTAATTCTCGCGAGCGCCTGCATCGATCCGCGGTCGTTGAAGATGCGTACGATGTCGCCCTCCGAGATGCCGCGCGCATCGGCGTCGGCCGGGTGCATGTCGAGATGCGGCTCGCCTTCCGTAGTGCGCAGGCTGTCGACGTTCACGAACGTGCTGTTCAGGAAGTGGCGGGCCGGCGGCGAAATCATCGCGAGCGGATAGCGCGCGGCGAGTTCGGGTGCGGCCTCGGCCGACTCGAACGGCGGCAGGTAGTCGGGAACGGGGTCCATGCCCATCTGCTCGAGCCGCGGGCTGTAGAACTCGCACTTGCCGGACGGGGTGCGGAAACCGCCATTCGCGAACGGCGCGTCCGGCAGCTTCAGCTTCAGCCAGCCTTCGCGTTTCAGCGTGTCCCAGTCGCTGTCGAGCGACGGATCGTCCCACCGGAGCGCCGCGCGCGCGACCTCTTCGTCGCTGTGATAAAGCGCGGGCTCGTCGAGCCCCATACTGCGCGCGATGCCACGAAAGATCTCCGTGTTCGGCCGCGCGTCTCCGACCGGCGGAATCGACGGCAGGTTCGCCATCACGTAGGTGTGGCCGTACGATTTGTGGACGTCCAGGTGCTCCAGCTGCGTGGTCGCCGGGAGCACAATGTCGGCGAAATCGACGGTATCCGTCTTGAAATGCTCGAGAACGACCGTGAACAGATCGTCGCGCGCGAACCCTGCGGCAACCTTCGACGAATCCGGCGCGACTGCCACCGGGTTCGAGTTGTACACGATCACCGCCTCGACCTTTGGCCCGAACGTTGCATCACCCGCGTGCAACAGCGCATCGCCGATCGCGTTCATGTTGATCATGCGCGGCAGCTTGTGCGGCCAACCCGGCATCAAATCCGGGCGCAGCAGCGCCGCCTGGTTGACCGGCGCGGATTCCGACGACGAGAGCAACAGCCCGCCAGCTCGATCCCGCCAGGCCCCTGTCAGCGCCGGCAGGCTCGCAATCGCGCGCACGGCGTTGCCGCCGCCGCGTACGCGTTGCATGCCGTAGTTGAGGCGAATCGACGCCTTGTGGGTCGCGCCGTAGCGACGCGCAAGGTCGATCAGCTCCGACACATCGATGCCGCAGATCTGCGCGACGCGTTCCGGCGGATAGGACAGCGCCCGCGCCTTGAGTGCGTCGAAGCCGAACGTGTGACTGGCGATGTAGTCGTGATCGAGCAGGTCTTCGGTAATCAGCACGTGCATCATGCCGAGCGCAAATGCGCCGTCGGTACCCGGCTTCAACGCGATGTGCTGATGGCATTTCTCTGCTGTCAGCGAACGATACGGGTCGATCGCGACAAGACGGGCGCCACGGCGCTTCGCTTCCTGCGCGCGTGTCCAGAAGTGCAGGCTCGACGCGATCGGGTTCGCGCCCCATATCAGAATGAGTTCGCTTTCCTCGAAATGCTCGAGGTGCATGCCGAGGCTACCGCCATACGTGTAACGCAGCCCCGCTGCACCGGCCGCCGCGCAGATCGCACGCTCGAGCCGCGATGCGCCGAGCTTGTGGAAGAACCGCTGGGCGATGCCCTCGCCCTGCACAAGCCCCATCGTCCCCGCGTAGCTGTACGGCACGATCGCTTCCGGCTCGCGCGCGGCGATTTCACCGAGGCGACGGCCGATCTCGTCGAACGCTTCGCTCCAGCTAATCGGCGCGAAGCGCCCTTCCCCCTTCGCGCCGACACGCTTGAGCGGAACCGTGAGGCGATCGGGATGATGAACCCGATCGGCATACCGGCTGACCTTCGTGCACAACACGCCCTGCGTCGGCGGGTGGTCGGGATCGCCCGTGACCTTGATCGCCTTGCCGTTCTCGACGGTCACACGCATGGCGCACGTGTCCGGACAATCGTGTGGGCAAACGGCCCGGGCTACCTGTGTGGCGGCGTTCATCGTTTTGAATGCAGAGATGGGGATTCGCAAATTCTACGTGGGCACGCCGGATAAAGCGTTTATTTCGTACGGATCTTGGGTTATTTAGTCGAAGAGCGATTGCGGGAGCCGAAGGGTTTTAGTGGCTATGCGTACCGTTCGCGGAAGGAGAACGGTGCCTCCTTCTTTGCATTCGACGTGGACGGTGGAAAATTGGTCACGTCCGACCGTGCCTGTCGATACGTGAAGTGGAGGGAGTTGTGCCTTTGATCGAAGATGCAATCAATAAGCCGATGAACCGCTAGAGATATCAGCTATTGACAGAATGCGGCACTGAAATTGGGCACGTGGGAAGGGACGACTTGGACGCCCCCGGCGCTCCGGCTCCGACTGCGCTGCCGTTGCTTGGCGCGCCCTGCATTTTGTCTGCGCCAATGCAAAAACCCCCGCCTTGTCGGGCGGGGGTTTCTGGCTTGAGGAAGCCTGACGATTACCTACTTTCACACGGGAATCCGCACTATCATCGGCGTAGAGTCGTTTCACGGTCCTGTTCGGGA
>NZ_JBYSWZ010000012.1:0-279013 GCF_058781685.1 Burkholderia sp. FW306-1C-G01B | reverse complement strand
TTCTTCTTCATTGGCATATCCATGACCTTTACACCTCATGATATGCCCCGCCCACGAAATCACGGATAGGTCCGCGAGTAGCGCCGGGCCATGCGTCGCGAGCTATCATATGGCTCGCCCGTGCGCGATGCCGGACGGGCCGCGACCGTTTCCCCTCACCTGCTGCACGCTGCGACGCCACCATGAACACCACGCCGGATACGCCCACGCCACGCGCCCTTCGCGAACTCACGCCTCTCGAGGCCCGCATTCTCGGTGTGCTCGTCGAGAAACAGCACACGGTGCCGGACACCTACCCGCTGTCGCTGAATGCGCTGACCGCGGGCTGCAACCAGAAAACCGCGCGCTCGCCGGTGATGAACGTCAGCGAGGACGAAGTCACGACCGCGCTCGACGGGCTGAAGCACCTGAGCCTCGTGATGGAAGGCAGCAGCAGCCGTGTGCCGCGCTTCGAGCACAACATGAACCGCGTGCTCGGCATCCCGAGCCAGGCGATCGCGCTGCTGACGATCCTGCTGCTGCGCGGCCCGCAGACGGCCGCCGAGCTGCGCCTGAACAGCGCGCGCCTGCACGGCTTCGCGGATATCTCGTCGGTCGAGGCGTTTCTCGACGAACTCGCGGCGCGCGCGCAGGCGCTCGTCGTCCGGCTGCCGCGTGCGCCGGGCGCGCGCGAGAACCGCTGGATGCACCTGATGTGCGGCGAGGTGAACGTGGCCGACTTCGCGAGCGCGGACGGCGGCGGCGCGGATTCCGTGCCGCCTTCCGAATTCGAGGCGCTGAAGGCCGAACAGAAACGCCTCGCTGATGAAGTGGCGCGACTGAATGCGCTGGTTCAGCGGATGGCCAGCGAACTGGGGATCGACGTCGACGCGCAGGGCGGCGCGGGCTGATCCACGGCGCGATGCGAAGCGGTGCCGGCGCGTGCACGCGCGCCGTGCAGCGGGCATCAGTCGCCGCGACGCCATCGCTACCAGCGGCACCCCGATTGCGGCGAAACGTCGACATCCAGCGCCCTGCCGAACGCGGTTTTCTTGCCGGTGCGCGCATTGGTGTAGGTCATCGAATAGATGTTGGCGCCCTGGGACATCATTTCGTATCTCCCGTTGATCTTGCCGTCGACCATTTCGACCCAGGTTGTCGTGAACTGGTGCGGACGGTCTTCGGCGAGCACTTCGTCCTCTTCGTGTTCGATCACCAACGGCAGGGCCGTTTTCGATTTCGCGTACCGGACCATGCCGCCCGTCCAATTGACCGCATCGTCGTAGTAGGTGCGCATCTCGAAGCGCACGGGTTTGTCGCCATCCGATGTGAAGCAGAACACTTCGGTGGAAACCTTGGCGAGCGCCGGCAACGAAATACAGAGCAGTACCGCGGCGAGGGCATTTTTCATGATGGTGGTTTGCAAGAGATAAAGCGGCCTTTCAACCGACACTGATCCGCGTAGCCCCCGCATCGACGAGCCGGAACAGCAGATCCTCGACGGCCGTCTCGGGCGCGGAACCGAGATCCGCATTGACGCGCCACCCCTGTTCCGTGCGAACCGGTTCCGACAGGTAGTGAACGATGCCATGCAGCCCGTCTTCGGCCGGCGCGTTCTCGTCGTCCACATCGAACCACGCGAAGAACCATGTCTTGAGCGCGTCGACCGCCGCGCTTTCGTCGAGACCGTCGGCCTCGATCGCGGCCCAGTCCCACACGAACGGGCGGATCGATACGGCCGCCGTTTCGAGATCGAACGCGAACGGTTCGAAATCCAGTTGCGAGGTCGAATCGACCATCGACGGCTGGCCGGCCGCGTCGCCTTCGGCCGGGATCGTGTCGGCCCGGCACGGCAGCGCGAGCGGCCCTTCGGTGGCCAGCGCGCCGTCGGCCTGCCGGTAGGCCGGTTCGACGGTCACCGCCGGTTGCGCTGCCGCTTTCGCGAGCAGGTCGATATAGGGTTGGCGGATGGCACGGAGCAGTTCGGATACGGTCATCGTGGCGTGTCGGTTGGGCAGGAAACGATCGGTCACAGGCAGGCGGTGCGCCGCGCGACCCGCATCGCACGACGGGCCGCTTCGGTAACGGACAGCCGTGATCGTACGGCACTTCATCCGGGTGCGGGCAGTCGGCCGAACGGCCGTGGCTCTACAACCGCTTCAACGGGAAAGCCGCGCCGAGCAATTGCTGGCTGACGGCGCTGCTGCCGAGCAATTCGCTGGCGCCCGAGACGCCGCACTAGACGCGTCGGGCGACGCGGCGAAGGGCAGGGCGATCCGCCGCGGATCGCCCTTGTTCCATTCCGTGTCCGGCCGTCTGTCGCACGACCCTGACTCCCGTCACCCGCATTCCCCCGCCGCGACCGGCTGCCGCCTCTCCTGGGTGCCATAATCGAGCCTGCACATCATTCCAGACGTCCCCCGGAGAATCACCATGCAGAACCTCGACAATCCTTCTCACGATCGCGAGGTAGGCAGCGCCGACGCGACGCAGGACACCACGCTCATCGACGATGTCCGCATCGGCGCCGTGCGTCCGCTGATTTCGCCGGCGCTGCTGCTCGACGAGTTGCCGGTGCCGGCCGCCACGCAGACGCTCGTCGAGGATACGCGCCGCGCGATCGGCGACATCCTGCACGGCCGCGACGACCGGCTGCTGCTCGTCGTCGGCCCGTGCTCGATCCACGATCACGACCAGGCGCTCGACTACGCGCGCCGCCTGAAAGTTGCGGCCGATGCGCTGAAGGACGACCTGCTGATCACGATGCGCGTCTACTTCGAGAAGCCGCGCACGACGGTGGGCTGGAAGGGCTACATCAACGATCCGCGCCTCGACGGCAGCTTCCGCATCAACGAAGGGCTGCGCGCCGCGCGGCAGCTGCTGCTCGACGTCAACGCGCTCGGCCTGCCGGCCGCGACCGAATTCCTCGACCTGCTGAGCCCGCAGTACATCGCCGACCTGATCGCGTGGGGCGCGATCGGCGCGCGCACGACCGAGAGCCAGAGCCACCGCCAGCTCGCGTCGGGGCTGAGCTGCCCGATCGGCTTCAAGAACGGCACCGACGGCGGCGTGCAGGTCGCGTCGGACGCGATCGTCGCCGCGGCCGCGAGCCATGCGTTCATGGGGATGACGAAGATGGGGATGGCCGCGATCTTCGAGACGCGCGGCAACGACGATGCGCACGTGATCCTGCGCGGCGGCAAGAGCGGCCCGAACTACGACGCCGCGCATGTCGAGGCGTGCTGCGCGGTGCTGCGCAAGGCCGGGCTGCGCGAGCAGGTGATGGTCGACTGCTCGCATGCGAACTCGAACAAGTCGCACGAGCGGCAGATCGATGTCGCGCAGGATCTCGCGCGGCAACTGTCGCAGGGCGAGCACCGGATCGTCGGCGTGATGGTCGAGAGCCATCTCGAGGCCGGGCGGCAGGATCTGAAGCCGGGGGTGCCGTTGCAGTACGGCGTGTCGATCACCGATGCGTGCCTGAGCTGGACGCAGACGGAGCCGGTGCTCGATGTGCTGGCGGAGGCGGTGCGGCATCGCAGGGTGTATTCGCGGAATGCGTGACAGGGGCGGCGCCGATATGAGTGCTGCGTTGTCGCGTTCGATGCAGCATCTCGCGAGTGGCGCTAACATGGCGCCGGTGCGATGTGTCGCGCGCACGGAGGCGGCGAGGCCGGCCGCCGATATCGACAATCATTCACCGGAGTGCATAAAAACATGGCGTTCTACAAAACCCTCATCGCAGCAACCATCCTCGCATCGAGCGTCAGCGCACACGCGCAGATCGCCGGCGCACAGCCGCTCAGCGTGACCGTCGAGCAATCGCAGGCACTGCTCGAAGGCTGGAGCGTGAAGAAGAGCGTGCTCGGCAAGACCGTGTACAACGACGCGAACCAGAAGGTCGGCACCGTGCGCGACCTGATCGTCGCGCCGGACGGCTCGGTATCGGCGGCGATCGTGTCGGCCGGCGGCTTCCTCGGCGTGGCCGCGCACGACGTCGCGGTGCCGATCGCGTCGCTCGACGTGCGCAACGGCAACATCTACCTGCCGGGCGCGACGAAGGATGCGCTGAAGGCGACGCCGGCGTTCCAGTACGCGAAGGTGCCGTCGCCGCCGAAGCCGAAGAAGGTCGACGACAAGCACTGATCCGCCCTCTCGCGGCGTCCGTCGCGCGAAGCGCCGGCGCCGCATCCGCGGTCAGCTGCTCGAAGCATCGTCCGGCGGCGCGAGCGCGACGACGTGGCTGATTCCTTCGTGCGCCATCTTCGTATAAGGGCAGAAGCGCTCCGTATTGCGCACGAGTTCCTCCGCCACCGCGCGTTCGACGCCCGGCAACCGGACGCGGATGTTCGCGTTCAGCATGAATAGCCCGTCCATCGGATCGCGGCAGAAGTCGATCGATGCGGACACCGACGCGCCGGCGATCGACACGCCCGCCTGCGCGGCCAGCAGGCTGAGCGCACCGTGAAAACATGCCGCATAGCTCGCGGCGAACAACTGCTCGGGGTTCGGCCCGTCGCCGGGCCCGCCGAGCGCGGACGGCAGGCGCAGCTCGATGTCGAGGCGTCCGTCGTCGGAACGCGCGATGCCCGACGCGCGGCCGTGCTGCGCCGCGCCGCCCGTGACGGTTACCGTCGTCGAGTACAGCGTCTGCGGTTCCCGTCCGCGATACCTGTCGAGCAGCGAGAGCGGCGGCGGACGCAGCGGAGTCATGGCGCGTGCGATCGTGCTTCGGCGTTCAGCGTGCGGCCTGGCCTTGGCGGAACCACGCGTCGAAGGTCGTCGCGCCGAGGCGCGCGCCGGGCCCGGGAACGAGCGTGTCGTCCTGCACCGTCGCGCCGAAGTAGCCGGCGCCCGCATCCCGGACCACCGTGCGCGCGTCGTGCGTGACCGACAGGAAATGCTCGACCAGATCGGCGAGCCGCACGCGATTCGGGCCGCCGATTTCGGCGATGCCGTTGCGCGGCGCATCGAGCGCGAAATCGGCGACGGCGGCCGCGACGTCGTCCGATGCGATCGGCTGGAAGTGCGCGGTGCTCAGCCGGATCGTGTCGCCTTCCGCACCGGATTGCGCGATCGCGCCGAGGAATTCGAAGAACTGCGTCGAACGCACGATCGTATACGGCACGCCCGCTTCGCGGATCAGGTTCTCCTGGATGATCTTGCCGCGGAAATACGCGCTCTGCTGCAGGCGGTCGGTGCCGACCACCGACAGCGCGACGTGATGGCGCACGCCCGCCGCGCGCTCGGCCGCGAGCAGGTTGCGCCCCGACGTCTCGAAGAACGCCTTCACGGCCGCTTCCTCGAACGACGGCGAGTTCGCGAGATCGACCACGACGTCCGCGCCCGCGAGCGCGTCGGTCAGCCCCGCACCCGTGATCGTATCGACGCCCGTCGACGGTGCTGCCGCAACGGCCTCGTGACCGCGCGCGATCAGGTTCCTGACGACCTTGCCGCCGATCAGGCCGGTACCACCAATCACGATGATTTTCACGATTGCTCTCCTTGAACGGGCGCGCGACATGCGCGCCGCTTGAATCTGTCGAATCCGGGGCGCATCGCGTTCGCGCGATCGCGCCGGCATGTTGCCGAAAGGCGCGCAACCGGATGCGCGCGTTTTTCGACCAGCACGCATCGTAAGCATGCGCCGCTTGATCCGGTAGTGCGCTGCGAGTGCTCACCGTGTTGCGTCGAATGCATCAATCGACCGTCTCCAGCGGCGCCATCGTCGTCATCGTCGTCAGGCACTGCAGGTCGCGCGCACGCGTCTGTTCGATCATGTAGTCGATGAACGCGCGAATGCGCGTGGGCAGGTGCTTGCGGCTGAGATAACACAGGTAATGGCCGCCGTCGTCCGGCGCGTGCTGGCCGAGACAGCTCACCAGTTGCCCGTCGGCGAGCAGGTCGCACACCTGGTACGCCGGCAGCTGCGCGATGCCGAGCCCGTCGAGCACCGCGCGGACGACGAGGTCCAGATCGTTGAACGTATGGTGCGCGGCGAGCTGGCGCTGTTGCGCGAGCCCGTCGATCTTGAATTCCCATTCTGTCACGCGCCCCGATGCGGTGCGCAGGTTGATGCAGCGATGCCGCGCGAGCTCGTCGACGTGGCGCGGCAGCCCGTGCCGATGCGCATACGCCGGCGACGCGCAGACGATCATCTGCATCGGAATCAACTGGCGCGCGACGATTGCACTGTCCTCCATGCGCCCGTCGCGGAACGCGACGTCGATGCGGTCGGCCGAGAAGTCGGCCGGGCGGTCGTTCAGCAGCAGTTCGAGCGTGATGTCCGGATACTGCGCGTGGAAATCGCGCAACAGCGGTGCGATGATCTTGCGTCCGAAGCCGGGCGTCGAGCCGATGCGCAGGTGTCCGCTCGGCGGCCCGCTGCGTAGCTCGCGCATGTCCTCGAGCGCCTGCGCGAGATGTTCGATGCCGGGCCGGCAATTCTCGTAGAAGAGCTCGCCCTCGCGCGTCAGCGACATGCTGCGCGTCGTGCGCTGGAACAGGCGGGCATCGAGCCGGTCCTCCAGCTTCTGCACGTGGCGGCTGACCGACGAGCGACCGACGCCGAGGCGGTCGGCGGCGCGGGCGAAGCTGCCTTCGGTGACGACGGCGAGGAAGGTGACGACGCCGGCGTAGCAGGTCGAGAAGCTGCGTGCGTATGGATCGTCGGCGTCGGGGCGGTGGATGGCGGTGTCTGACATGGAGGCGCGGAAGTCGTAGTGTCCGTATGCGACTAGACGTTTCGGCGCTGCCGCCTGTGACACCGTCCGTCGCATTTTTCAAGAAAGGCGGCGGCGGCGGGCGAGCGGGTTATCGCTCAGGCACGAGCACCGGCGCGCCCTTGTCCTTCAGCAGCAGCACGATGAACTTCGCGGGTTTCGTGCGGCTCGCGTTACGGCCAACCGTGTGCAGGTCGTTCGGGCCCTCGTAGAACGTCTGGCCTGGCTTCAGCGTGACGGGCTCGCCGCCCTTCACCTGCATCACGATCGAGCCCTCGACCACATAGACGAACGCAGGCGCATGGTGGCGGTGGACGGGGTCGACCGCGCCGGGCGGGTATTCGACGGAGATCATCAGCGCTTCCTTGCCCGGATACGCGTCGAGCGGCTTCGTCATGAGCGGCGTGACGATGGCGGAGGGCGCCGCATGGGCAGCGCCGGCGGTTGCGCCCGCGACGACGAGCGCGGCCGCGAATGCATGTTTCAAGCGAATCATGGGGAGGGTTTCCGGTGAGTGCCGCCGGCGGGCGGCCGGCGGCGAAGGCGGGCGGTGGCCCGGGCCGGGCGCGGGCGTCAGGCGAGATTCGCCTTGTCGAGGCCGAATGCCTTGTCGGCCGAGCCCGGTGCGGTGCGGAATGCCACGTTCGCGCGGTTCCAGCCGTTGATCGCCATGACTTCGAACGTCAGGTCCGACAGTTCCTTCTCGGACAGTTGGCCGCGCACCCGGTCGTAGACGTCGTCCGGCACGCCATGCTCGGGCAGCTTCGTCAGTACTTCGGCCCATGCAAGCGCGGCCCGCTCGCGCGGCGAGAAGAGCGTCGATTCGCGCCACGTCGCGAGATGATGAAGGCGCAGTTCGCGCTCGCCGTGGAGGCGCGCTTCCTTCACATGCATGTCGAGACAGAATGCGCAGCCGTTGATTTGCGATACGCGCGCGGACACGAGATCGCGGATCGATTCCTCGATCGTGCTGTCGCGCAGCAGGTTGCTGAACTCGAGGAATTGCCTGAACAGCTCGGGCGATTGATGCATGTAGTTGAGACGTTGCGTCATGATTTCTCCTGGCGACGAAGAGAATCGCCCGCGGTTCGCGGGCGTCGGAGGCGGCATTGCGCCGCGCCGAATCATCTTAGGAGTACGGCGTCCGTCCCGGTAGACACGCAAGGTGACGCATCGTGTTGCCGGCGGCGCACCAATCGGCGAGCGGGGCGTGCGTCACGCGCACGCGGCAGCGATCCGCGCAAGCTTGTCGGGGTTGCGCTGCACGAGGATCCGGACGATCCGCGTGCCGTCCGTCTCGAACGACATCGCGGATTCGAGCTGCCCGGCGATGAAGCGCAGCATCGCCCATTCGTCGTTCAGCACGACCGTTCGCATCTCGACGCCGCTGCCGCAGCGCAGCCATGTCGCGTAGAACAGCTGTGCGATGCGGCGGCCGCCGACCATCGGTTTCGGGAAACTCTGGACCTTGCCGCCGCCGTCGCCGATCAGCATCGAGTCTTCCGCGAGCAGCGCCTGGATCGACGGGAAGTCGCCTTGCGCGAGCGCGTGCGAGAACGTCTGCAGCAATTGCCGGTGCGTTTCGCGAGGCACCGCGTAACGCGGCCGGCCGTCGTCGCGCAACTGGGCCTTCGCGCGGCTGACGAGTTGCCGGCACGCGGCTTCGGATTTGCCGATTGCATCGGCGATCTGGTCGTAGTCGACGTCGAACACTTCGCGCAGCAGGAAGGCCGCGCGCGCTTCCGGCGTCAGGCGCTCGAGCAGCAGCAGGAACGCGACCGACACGTCGTTCGCGCGCTCCGTCAATTCCTCGGGCGTCGCCGGCGATTCGCCGAGCTCGGGCTCCGGCAGCCAGATACCCGTGTATTGCTCGCGCCGGATTTTCGCCGCGCGCAGGCGGTCGATGGCGGTCCGCGTCGTGACTGCGACCAGCCACGCCTCGCCGTTCTCGATTTCGTCGCGTGCCGCTTCGTGCCAGCGCAGCCAGACGTCCTGCACGATGTCCTCCGCGTCCGCGACGGAGCCGAGCATCCGGTAGGCGATCTTCTGCAGGCGCGGGCGCAGCGCGTCGAAGGTTCGGGTGTCGTCGTTCATGCAGTCCACACCCCGTCGAAACCGAACGAGACCGGCCCGCTCAGGAACACGCTGCCGGTGCCGTCCCATTGAACGGCGACGTCGCCGCCGTCGCATTCCACCCGCACCGTGTGGTCGAGCAGCCCGCGCCGGATGCCGTTGACCGCCGCGCCGCACGAACACGAGCCCGAACCGAGCGGCACGCCGCCGCCGCGCTCCCAGATGCGCAGGCGGATATGCGAGCGGCTGACGACCTGAACGAAATGCACGTTGGTCTTCAGCGGAAACAGCGGATGCGTTTCGATTGCCGGGCCGAGCGCTTCGACATCGACCGTACCGAGATCGTCGACGAAGAACGTGCAGTGCGGATTGCCCATGCTGCACGCGGCCGGTGCGCCGGGCAGCGGGAGGGCGAGCGTGTCGACGGCTTCGGCGACGGGCACGTCCTGCCAGCCGATGCGCGGTGTGCCCATCTCCACCGTGATCAGCCCGTGCGCATCGTGCGAACAGAGCAGGCGCCCGCGGTTGGTGCGCAGCACGACCGACGCCGCGCCGGTTTCCCGCATCACCTTCCATGCGACGCCGCGCGTCGCGCTGCCGCAGGTATCGAGCATCGAGCCGTCGGGGTTCCAGAACGCGACGCGGGCCGCCGCGTCGTCGCAGTCCGATAGCACCGCGAGCTGGTTGAAGCCGATGCCGCGATGCCGGTCGCCCATGTGCCGGACGAGGTCGCGGTCGATCGCGTGTGCTTGAGCCTGATCCTGGCCGCGCAGGTCGACGACGACGAAGTCGTCGCCATTCGCGTTCATCTTCTGAAATCGGATCGGCATGGCGGTTCCGGAATCGAGGCACGCCAACACTGTACGTGGCTTGCCGGGCGCGATCAATCGCGGACGGTGCGCGCGTCTACGTAATTTTACGTAGCCCCGCATACGTAGTTATCCGCTTGTAAGCCGCCCCCGTCGCACGGAATACTACGGCCCATTGTCGCGGCCTTTGCAAGACCGTGGCACGACGCATCGACGTCACGCGTGTGCGGCCACTTCGCCGCATGCCATCAAAACCACATTGGAGACCAGGAGACGCCATGAATCGGGCTTCCAGTACCCTGCTCTGGATCGCGGTCGCGCTGCTCGGCGCGTTCTCGTTCGGAACGATCGCACTCGCGCACGGCGAGCGCGTGAGTGCCCTCTGGATCGTGATCGCCGCTGTCTGCGTGTATCTGATCGCGTATCGCTTCTACAGCCGTTTCATCGCCAGCAAGGTCATGCAGCTTGACGGGCTGCGGATGACGCCGGCGGTCAAGTACAACGACGGCCTCGACTACGTGCCGACCAACAAGTACGTGCTGTTCGGCCATCACTTCGCCGCGATCGCCGGCGCGGGGCCGCTCGTCGGGCCCGTGCTCGCCGCGCAGATGGGCTACACGCCCGGCATGCTGTGGATCCTGGCCGGCGTCGTGTTCGCCGGCGCGGTGCAGGACTTCATCGTGCTGTTCATCTCGACGCGCCGCGACGGCCGCTCGCTCGGCGATCTCGTCAAGATGGAGCTCGGTACGGTGCCCGGCGTGATCGCGCTGTTCGGCGCGTTTCTGATCATGGTGATCATCCTCGCGGTGCTCGCGCTGATCGTCGTGAAGGCGCTGACCAATTCGCCGTGGGGCACGTTCACCGTCGCCGCGACGATTCCGATCGCGCTGTTCATGGGCGTCTATACGCGCTACATCCGTCCGGGCCGCATCGGCGAAGTGTCGATCATCGGCTTCGTGCTGCTGATGGCGTCGATCGCGTTCGGCCAGACCGTGCACGATTCGCCCGCGCTCGCCGCATGGTTCACGTTCAGCGGCACGCAGCTCACGTGGATCCTGATCGGCTATGGCTTCGTCGCATCGGTGCTGCCGGTGTGGCTGCTGCTCGCGCCGCGCGACTACCTGTCGACGTTCCTGAAGATCGGCACGATCCTGGGCCTCGCGATCGGCATCCTGGTCGTCGCGCCGGAACTGAAGATGCCCGCGCTGACGAAGTTCGTCGACGGCACGGGCCCGGTGTGGTCGGGCAACCTGTTCCCGTTCCTGTTCATCACGATCGCATGCGGCGCGGTGTCGGGCTTCCACGCGCTGATCTCGTCGGGCACGACGCCGAAGCTGATCGACAACGAAACCAACGCGCGCTTCATCGGTTACGGCGCGATGCTGATGGAATCGTTCGTCGCGATCATGGCGCTGGTCGCCGCGTGCGTGATCGAGCCGGGCATTTATTTCGCGATGAACGCGCCCGCCGCCGTGCTCGGCTCGACGCCGGAAGCCGTCGCGAACACGGTTACGCAGTGGGGTTTCGTGCTGACGCCCGATATGCTGACGCAGACCGCGAAGGCCGTCGGCGAAACGACGATCATCGCGCGCGCGGGCGGCGCGCCGACGCTGGCCGTCGGCATGGCGCACATCCTGCACCAGGTGATCGGCGGCGAAGCGATGATGGCGTTCTGGTATCACTTCGCGATCCTGTTCGAGGCCCTGTTCATCCTGACGGCCGTCGACGCCGGCACGCGCGCGGGCCGCTTCATGCTGCAGGATCTGCTCGGCACGTTCCACCCGGCGCTCAAGCGCACCGAGTCGCTGCCCGCGAACCTGGTCGCCACCGGGCTGTGCGTGGCCGCGTGGGGCTACTTCCTGTACCAGGGCGTGGTCGATCCGCTCGGTGGCATCAACACGCTGTGGCCGCTGTTCGGCATCTCGAACCAGATGCTCGCCGCGATCGCGCTGGTGCTCGGCACCGTCGTGCTGTTCAAGATGAAGCGCGAGCGCTATGCATGGGTGACGATCGTGCCGACGGCATGGCTGCTGATCTGCACGCTGACGGCCGGCTGGCAGAAGATTTTCGATGCGAACCCGAAGGTCAGCTTCCTCTCGCACGCCGCGAAGCTGCAGGCCGCGGTGGACGAAGGCAAGGTGCTCGCGCCGGCCAAGTCGATCGCACAGATGAAGCGGATCATCTTCAACGACTACATCGATGCGGCGCTGGCCGGGCTGTTCATCTTCGTCGTCATCAGCATCGCGGTGTACGGCGTGATCGCCGTGCTGCGCGCGCGCCGCGAGTCGAAGCCGACCGTGCGCGAGACGCCGTACGAAGCGATGCCGGCCGCGCAGGCGCTCGGCAGCGGACGTTAAGGGGAGGCCGCGATGTTCAGCGATCTTGGCGGCGACCTGCGCAGTGCGGGGCGTTACCTCGGGCAGGCGTTGCGGCTGATGGTCGGCCTGCCCGACTACGACACCTACGTCGCGCACATGCGCGAAACCCATCCGGACCGCGAGCCGATGACGTACGAGGAATTTTTCCGCGAGCGTCAGAATGCGCGGTACGGGTCGGGAGCAGGGAAGTGCTGCTGAACCGGGCCGGTGAAACGGTTCGGTGATTTACAAGGAAGCGCCGCGATGGATTTCGCGGCGCTTTTTCTTTGGCGGGGCAGGCGGCGCGCCTGTCGCGGATATTGCCGCGTCGTTTGCCGGCGCGCAGCACGGCAATGTCCGGCGGCCGGTATCATAGAACTCATTTTTCCCCGATGGACCCGCAGGAGAACACGTCGTGCATGTCGGTGAGCGTTTCAACAGCATTTCCCATCTCGTCGGCGCGGTGCTGTCGGTGGCGGGCCTCGTGGCGCTCGTGACGATGGGCGCGCTCGAAGGCGACCCGTACAAGGTGGTGAGCTTCAGCGTGTACGGCGCGATGCTGATCCTGCTCTACGCGATCTCGACGCTGTACCACAGCGTGCGCAACCCGCGCCTGAAAGCGATCCTGCAGAAATGCGACCATTCGGCGATCTACCTGCTGATCGCCGGCAGCTACACGCCGTTTACGCTGGTCACGTTGCGCGGCCCGTGGGGCTGGTCGCTGTTCGGCGTGAGCTGGGGGCTCGCCGTGCTGGGCATCGTGCAGGAACTGACGCTCGGGCGGCGCACGCGCATGCTGTCGATGATCCTGTACGTGCTGATGGGCTGGCTCGCGCTCGTCGCGGTGCGCCCGCTGATCCATGCGCTGCCGCCGGTGGGCACCGCGTGGCTCGTGGCCGGCGGCGTGATCTACAGTGCCGGGATTTACTTCTTCATCAACGACGAACGCATCCGTCACGGGCACGGTATCTGGCACCTTTTCGTGCTGGGCGGCAGCCTGTGCCAGTTCGTCAGTGTCGCGATGTATGTGGCGTGAGCGGAAGGCGGCGTTGACACGGTGACGACGCGCAACGGGCGCGTCCGGGGAATGCCTGTCGGCGCGCGGCGGTCATGGCCGCGGCCCGCTCGCCGGCGGCCGTCAGGCGCGGTCGGGCGTCGGCGTTGCGGCTTGCAGCGCGAGAAAGCCGACCCATCCCCAGTAAACGCGATGATGCGCGATCAGCCCGTCGCGCAGATCCATCACCTCGACGAGATCGACCTGGTCGCCTTCCGGCGTTTCGCGCGGATATTCCCATGTGAGCTGGCGGCCGTTCGAGAAGAACAACCCGGTCCGGTACCAGCGTCCGAGCCTGTTGCCCGGATTGCGCAGGCCGGCCGCGAAGAACTTGCCGATCGCGGCCTTGCCATGCAGCACGCCGGAGCCGTGGTCGGGCAGCGTGACGACGGCGAGCGGCGTTTCGAGCACCGCGTCGTCCGCGTACAGCGACATCAGCGCATCGAAGTCGCGAGCGACGACGGCGGCGTGCCAGCCTTCATGGATGCGCCGGGCATCGGCGTCGGCGTGTGTCATGGCGGATTCCCTGAAGTGTCGATAACGGAACCCACTGTATGGGCGCGACGCCGCAAGACGTTTCACGTCGGCCCGAAACGTGGATGCGGCCCTGGTTGAAGGCGGCCGCGCGTCAGACCTTATCCGGCCAGCGCGTCGAGATTCAGCACATAGGATTTGCCGATCCACACCGCGCAATCGCGATGGTCGCGCAGGTCGTCGCCGGTATTCGGATGCAGGAAGATATCGAGCGCGCCGTGGTTCAGCACGAGCCACGGCACGATGTCGTCGAATCGCGCGGCGTCGAATGCGATCTGGTACGACCAGGCCGGATGCGGGCCGACGAGGCGTTCGTGAAAGCGGCCGAGTTCGATGACCGCGCCGAACCGTTCGTCGACGACCTGGCGAAACGCCCAGGCCGCGTCGCGGCTGGCCGCATCGAAATAGACGTGCGCGTGCCAACTGTCGATGGCGGTGGTGTCGGGGGCAGCCATGGAAGGACTCGATAAAAAAGGGGAATGCATGAGGCGCCGTGCGAAACGGCCGATGCGTGATTATCGCGCGTCCTTGCCCTATGCGTCGTGTCACGGTCCGGCAATCCGAAGCCGATGATTTGTCCTGTATCAGAAGAACCGTTTGATCCGATGAAACCGCTCCCGTGGTATCCGCGTGCGCGATATCACGCCGAAAGCCTTGTCGGCACTTGCGCAAGCCGCAATCGCACCGGCAACACGTCATTTCGAAAACTGAAAAAGCGGTGCGCGTGCCGTCTCGGGTCGTCCGGAAAAGTGCGATCAGGCAGTTGAATGAAATAAAGAAATTCCATTTCGGCGGGATTCACGAACGACCCAGATCGCACGTCGAATGCAAAGCTGAAAATATCAATTGCGAAATCGGCTATTCAAGCGGAATGCGGCGCGACATACGATGGTTTCAACGCATCGACGATCGCGATCGATGCGGGGACAACCATCTGGAGGCCACCATGCGATCCCTCGTTCCCGTTGCTGTTCTTTCCTGCGCCCTCGTTGCGCTGCCCGCCGTCAGCTTTGCGCAGTCGGCCGGCTCCGACTGGCAGTCGAATGCCGCGCGGCTGAGCTGGTCGGCGGCGCGCGCCGAAACCGACGCGCAACTGATGCAGATGACCCGTGCCGGCTATCGCGCGACGACGGCCGGCAACCAGAACTATCCGCTCGCGATGCAGCGTGCGCTCGAACGTGTCCGCAATCCGGTGCCGGACCGGTCGCGCGAAGAGCGGGCCGCGATGGAAGCGCGCGCTGCGCGCGACGTGCAGGGCGGCCATCCGGTCAAGGCGTTCTTCGTGAAGACCGCGTACTACCTGAAAGGCGAGAACACGTTCTGATGCGGCAGACGAGCATGGCTTGCCAGCTTCGATCCGCCAACGTCGCGCGCGCGTCAGCGCCGCGCCGGTTGCCGGATGCGCGAGCGACGCCGCGACGCAACGACGGGCACGGCGCGCGGCGCCGTGCGAAGGACAACCGCACTGCGGGGCGCGGCACGACCGCGTGTCGCGCCGCGTGGCCGGATTTCGCGTCGAGCGATGCTGCCGAGGGCGAGCGCGAATCATGAAGGCCACCCGGAAGAAACGTCGCCACGTGCCGCTGACCCGCGAGTGGCTGCTGCCGCTGCCGCCCGTGCATGCACGCGACATCTCGCTGAAATGCCACATGGCGCTCGTCGCGCTGCGCGGAGAACACGGCAACGAGGCGCTGCTGATGCGGTTGCGCACGAGCGTCTATCTGGTGTTCCTGTCGATCGACGATGCGGTGCGCGGGGGCGCGGACATCGACCTGTGCGTCGACGCGGAGCGCGCGCTCGATGCGGGCGTGGCGCGCGCGGCGCAAAGCGGCGCATGGGCGCTGCGCGACGACGAATGCGCAGTGCTCGAGCGCGTGCTTGCGGCGCACGACACCTGCGTCGCGACGCTCACGCGGCATCGGCTCGCCGAGCTGTGGCGTCATGTCTGCGTGTTCGCGTCGAGCGGCCAGCCGGCCCTCGTGGCGCGCGCGGCGGAGAAGATGCGCATGCACGCGGCCGAGTCGCTGGCCGCGTAGCGCCGCAACCGGTTTCACGGGGAGGATGGAGGAGACAGGGCCGGCCGCACCGGCGCGGCCGATGCAATCGCGCGACGCGGGCGATTGCGCGGCTGCCGCGACAACGTGATGCGGGCAATCCGTCGGCCCAAAACAAAAGCGCCACGGAGCGAACTCCGTGGCGCTTCATTCATGCCCGCTTGCGCGGAGGCCCGGCCCCCGTGAGGCGAAACGCGCTTAAGCCGCCGTTGCCGGCTTCGCCGGCTTCTGCAGCTTGCCCTTGCCGGCGCGCTGGATTTCCTCGAGCTTGATCTCGACGTGGCGCGAGAACACATACTCGGCCGGACGCTGCTTCGCGATCGAGATGTCCGGTGCGAACGGGCCGTCGGTCTTGATGCCCTTCGTGCTCACGCGCAGCGCCTTCAGCGGATGCGCGATCGTGTCCATCACGGCGGTTGCCTCGAAGCCGCAGTGGACCATGCAGTCCGCGCACTTCTCGTAGTTGCCGACGCCGTAGTTGTCCCACTCGGTCGTTTCCATCAGTTCCTTGAAGGTCTTCACGTAACCTTCGCCGACCAGGTAGCACGGCTTCTGCCAGCCGAACACCGTACGCGCCGGGTTGCCCCACGGCGTGCACTTGTACGTCTGGTTGCCGGCCAGGAAGTCGAGGAACAGCGACGACTGGCTGAACGACCAGCGCTTGCCGCCTTCGCCGCGCTTCAGGATTTCGCGGAACAGGTTCTTCGTCTTGTCGCGGTTCAGGAAGTGCTGCTGATCCGGCGCGCGCTCGTACGCGTAGCCCGGCGACACCGTGATGCCGTCGACGCCGATCGGCCCCAGCGTGTCGAAGAACTTCGCCACGCGCTCGGGCACCGCATCGTTGAACAGCGTGCAGTTGATGTTCACGCGGAAGCCGCGGCGCTTCGCTTCCTTGATCGCCGCGACGGCCTTGTCGTACACGCCTTCCTGCGACACCGAGTGATCGTGCGCCTGCTGGTCGCCGTCGAGGTGGACCGACCAGACGAAATACGGGCTCGGCGCGTAGTCGTCCATCTTCTTTTCCATCAGCAGCGCGTTCGTGCACAGGTACACGAATTTCTTGCGCTTCATGATGCCCTTGACGATTTCCGGCATCTCCTTGTGGAGCAGCGGTTCGCCGCCGGCGATCGACACGACGGGCGCGCCGCACTCGTCGACGGCCTGCAGGCATTCCTCGACGGACAGGCGCTGGTTCAGGATCGGGTCCGGATAATCGATCTTGCCGCAGCCGTTGCACGCGAGGTTGCAGCGGAACAGCGGCTCGAGCATCAGCGCGAGCGGATAGCGTTTGTTGCCGGACAGGTGCTGGCGCACGATATACGCGCCGACACGGACTTGCTGGAGCAGCGGAATAGACAAGGGATGTCCTCCTTAAACTTCGCGGGCGACAGCTTGCGTGAGCTTCGCCGGCAGCTTGAATTCGACTTTTTCCTCACGGCCCGCCATCGTCGCGACATCGACGGGCCCCAGCGCGCGCAGCGCGCCGATTACATCCTCGACCATCTCTTCGGGCGCCGACGCGCCGGCGGTCAGGCCGACCGTCTGCACGCCCGCGAACCATTCGGCTTTCACTTCCGAGCCGTCGGCGACGAGATAGCTCGGCACACCGCTTTCGGTGCCGATCTCGCGCAGGCGGTTCGAGTTCGAGCTGTTCGTCGCGCCGACGACGAGCAGCACGTCAACCTGTTCGCTCAGCTCGCGCACGGCGGCCTGGCGATTCTGTGTGGCATAGCAGATGTCGCGCGTGTCCGGGCCGACCAGGTCGGTGAACCGGCGCTGCAGCGCTTCGATGATGCCGCGCGTATCGTCGACCGACAGCGTGGTCTGCGTGATGTACGCGACCGGCGTATCGACGGGCAGCGTCAGCGTCGCGACTTCGGCTTCGCTCTGCACGAGGATCACCTCGGCCGGAATCTGGCCGATCGTACCCTCGACTTCCGGGTGGCCCGCGTGGCCGATCAGGATCAGCCGGCGGCCCGCCGCGACATACTGGCGGCCCTGCACGTGCACCTTCGTGACGAGCGGGCAGGTCGCGTCGAGCACGTCGAGCCCGCGCGTTTCCGCGTCGCGCTCGACCGTCTGGGCGACACCGTGCGCGCTGAAGATCGCGACAGCGCCGTGCGGCACCTCGTCGAGTTCCTCAACGAATCGTGCCCCTTTATTACGCAGGTTTTCGACGACATGCCGGTTATGAACGATCTCATGACGCACATAGACCGGCGCGCCGTGCTGTTGCAGCGCGCGATCGACGATCTCGATCGCACGGACAACCCCCGCACAAAAGCCGCGGGGCTGGGCAAGGATGACTCGCATAAGTGAGCGAACTCCGACGACAGACGCCGGGGTTCGAAGAGCTGGCACCAACTCGATCGCCCCGGCTTGAAGTTATGAAGGCAGGAACGAACCGGCCAGACCAGGCCCCGGAACCCCGAATTAATCGCGCATTTTAACCCTATCGGGCAGTCCTTGCTCTGGTACCGTATCTTCCGTGTTGCAATTGCGTGAGAGCCGCGTCGGCGCTGGCGCGCGCGGAACCCAGTAAACTACGCGGTTTCGCGGGCGGCCGCCCCGGCTGCCCGGCGTCGCGCTCATTTCAAGGCCATTCGATGACCGTCGATTCTTACGCGTATTGCCCGGCCGCCCGAGCGGTTTCGGGCGTTTTGTTCCTGACCCCCATTCAAAACGCCGGCGTCCGGCCGGAGGCGCGCCGATGATGCTGGCGATCGCTTTCCTGGTGTCCGGCCTGTCGCTGATGATCTGGATCGTGCTGCTCGTCGCGCGCGGCGGCTTCTGGCGCGCGGTGCCGGCGCGGCCGCTGCCGCCCGACGCGCGCGGCGCCGCGGCCGACGCGGGCTGGCCGGCCGTCGTCGCGGTCGTGCCGGCGCGCAACGAGGCCGACGTGATCGCCCGCGCGGCGACTTCGCTGCTCGAGCAGGATTATTCGGGCGACTTTCATCTGATCATTGTCGACGACCACAGCGACGACGGCACCGCCGACGCGGCCCGTGCGGCGGCGCTCGCGATCAACCGCGCCGACCGGCTGACGGTGCTGGCCGCGAAGCCGCTGCCGGCCGGCTGGTCGGGCAAGGTGTGGGCGCAGTCGCAGGGAATCGCCGCGGTGCAGACGCTCGGCCGGCCGGCCGACTACCTGCTGCTGACGGATGCCGACATCGGCCACCCGCCCGATGCCGTCGCGCAGCTCGTCACGCGCGCGCAGGCCGAGCACCGCGATCTCGTGTCGCTGATGGTGCGGCTGCGCTGCGATTCGTTCTGGGAAAAGGCGCTGATCCCGGCGTTCGTGTTCTTCTTCGCGAAGCTCTACCCGTTCTCGTGGATCAACAACCCGCGCAACCGGACGGCCGGCGCCGCGGGCGGCTGCATGCTCGTGAAGCGCACGGCGCTCGAGGAAGCGGGCGGCATCGAGTCGATCCGCGGTGCGCTGATCGACGACTGCAGCCTCGCCGCGCAGATCAAGCATCGCGGCAGCGGCCGCCATCCGATCCGGCTCGACCTGGCCGACCGCAGCGTGTCGCTGCGCCCGTACGACAGCTGGCGCGACATCTGGAACATGATCGCGCGCACCGCGTTCACGCAGCTGCACTATTCGCCGCTGCTGCTGGCCGGCACGCTGCTCGGGATGGCGATCATCTACCTCGTGCCGCCCGTCGCGGCGCTCGCGTACGGCGCGCGCGCGTGGCCGGCGTGGCTCGCGTGGGCGTCGATGTGCGCCGCATATGCGCCGATGCTGCGCTACTACCGGCGCTCGCCGCTGTGGGCGCCCGCGCTGCCGCTCGTCGCGCTGTTCTACGTCGGCGCGACGTTCGCGTCCGCGTGGCGCTACTGGCGCGGCAAGGGCGGCCAGTGGAAGGCGCGCGTGCAGGCGCCGGTGGAGCGCTGAGCGTTTCGCGCGCCGCCGGCGTGCGTCCCGGGACGCTGCCGTTCCGGCAGCCGGAAAGCAAACAGCCCGATCGGCGGAAACCGGTCGGGCTGTGTCGTTTTCGGCGGTGCTGCCTGCCGGTGCTTACCGCTGGGTCAGCATCATGTACATCTGGATCACCACGTCGGGCGAGAACGTGAACGGCACCCAGCCGAAGCCGGTGTGGCGGGCGACCAGCAGGCGGTCGCCGTTCGACTGCTTCTGCACGGCCATCATCGGGTTCTTCGTCGTCACGAAACGCCAGCCGGCCGGGATGCCGGGCGGCGGCTCCGGCTGCATCGACGCGCGCGCATGCGCGAGTTCCTCGATCAACTGCCCCAGTTGCTCCGGATGCAGCGTGATCGATTCGCCGTTGATGGTCAGCGTGAGTTCGTTCTGCGACGGACGCGCCACATGCAGCGTCGATTTGTCGACCGGGTGCGTGGCGGCTTCGGTTTCAGTCGCGGTTTCGGCTTCGGCTTGCGCCGTCGCGACGACAGCGGTTCCTGCGTCGGCCGCCGCATCGGCTGCATCGGTCTCGGCCGGCGCGGATGCGATCACGGCCGGTTCCGCCGCTGGCGTGCCTGCCGGTGCCGCTTCGACGACTTCGGCGGCAACGGCCGGGGCGGCCACTGCGTTCGTCGCGGCTTCCTTGACGACGGCCTCGACCAGCGCTTCGGCGTCGGCGACGGCCTTCGCGTGGTGCTGTGCGGCGGCTTCGGCTTGCGCGATCGCTTCGGCATGGCGCTGCGTGAGGGCTTCGGCCTGCGCGGTGGCGTCGGCGTGGCGTTGCGCGGCGGCTTCGGCCTGCGCGATCGCTTCGGCGTGGCGCTGCGTGACGGCTTCGGCCTCGGCGGTCGCATCGGCATGACGCTGCGCGGCGGCTTGCGTTTCGGCGATCGCTTCCGCGTGACGCTGCGCAAGCGCTTCGGCCTCGGCGATCGCGGCCGTGTGGCGCTGCGTGGCCGCTTCGGCTTCGGCGGTCGCTTGCGCGTGACGCTTCGCGGCGGCCTCGGCTTCGGCGGTCGCTGCCGCATGGCGCTGCGCGGCCGCATCGGCTTCGGTCGCGGCGGCGTCATGGCGTTGCGCGGCGGCCTCGGCTTCGGCGATCGCCGCTGCGTGTCGTTGCGATGCGGCTTCGGCATCCGCATGACGTTGCGCGAGTGCTTCGGTCCGTGCGGTGGCTTCCGTATGGCGCAGCACGGCGGCTTCGGCTTGCGCGGCGGCATCCGTATGACGGTGGGCGGCGGCTTCGGCGGCGGCGGCGGCTTCCGCGTGGCGCTGCTGCGCGGCTTCGGCGTCGGCGGCTGCCGCCGTGTGGCGCTGCGCTGCGGCCTGCGCTTCGGCTTCCGCGGCGGCGTGACGTTGCGCGGCGGCCTGGGCTTCCGCTGCTGCGGCGCGCGCGAAGGCTTCCGCGCTGCGGGCCGCCTGCTGCGCGGCGTGGTGATCGTGGAGGAGCTGATCGACGCCCGCGTTGAGCGAATCGATCTGATCGTTCAGGTTCATGCGTGTCTTCTCTGCGTAAGACCCGCGATTTTACCCGCTGCGCCAGTGCCGGTCCGCGTGCGACGTGTAACAAAATGCGCAAGGCGGCGCGAAGCGCGCCGCTTTGTGTTATTTCAGGTACCCCGCCGAGCCGAACCAGTCGAGCGCATCGCGCAGCCCTTCGCGGTACGGGCGCGCACGGTAGCCGAGCTCGCGCTCGGCCTTCGCGGACGTGAAATACATCTTGTTCTTCGACATCCGCAGCCCGTCCACGGTGACGAACGGCTCTTTCTTCGTGAACTTCGCGACCGCTTCGGCGCCGACCGCGAGCGGGTACAGCGGCCAGCGCGGCAGCGCGATCGTCGGCGCCTTGCGGCCCGTCATCTGCGCGATGTCGGCCAGCATCTGCTGCAGCGGCAGGTTTTCGCCACCGAGGATGTAGCGCTCGCCGATCCGGCCGCGTTCGAGCGCGAGGAAGTGGCCGTGCGCGACGTCGTCGACGTGCACGAGGTTCAGCCCCGTGTCGACGAACGCGGGAATCTTGCCGAGCGCGGCTTCGACGATGATGCGGCCGGTCGGCGTCGGCTTCACGTCGCGCGGGCCGATCGGCGTCGACGGGTTGACGATCACGGCCGGCAGCCCTTCGTCGGCGATCATCCGCTCGACCGCGCGTTCCGCGAGCACCTTGCTGCGCTTGTAGACGCCGATCGCCTGCTCGGGCGTGAGCGGCCGGTTTTCGTCGGACGGGTCGCCCGCGCTCGTGACCTTCAGCGTCGCGACGCTGCTCGTGTAGACGATCCGCTCGACGCCTTCCGCGCGTGCCGCGCGCATCGTCGCGACTGCGCCTTCGAGGTTCGCGCGCTCGATTTCGTCGGGATCGGGCGCCCACAGCCGGTAGTCGGCCGCCACGTGCAGCAGGTAGCGCACGCCGCGCAGTGCGGCGCGCATCGACGCCTCGTCGCGCATGTCGCCGGTGACGATCTCGGCGTCGAGATCCGCGACGTTCGTGCGCGGGCTGGTCGGGCGCACGAGCACGCGCACCGCATAGCCTTTCTGCTGCGCGATGCGCGCGACGGCCGAGCCGACGAAACCGGACGCGCCGGTGACGAGAACGAGATCGCGGGAGGTATCAGTCATGCGTTTCCTTCAGGGCCGCGCGCGAGCGGCGCGGCGGTTGAGCGTCGGCGAGATTGTACGTGGTCGGCGCGTGCGGCGACGCAACGCCGGCGCCCCGGCGGGCCGTGCTTGCGTGGCGGCGCGCGGCCGGGCCGCCGCACGCGTGTGCGAAGCGGCCGACGCGACTACAATGCCGGGCTTGAATGCAACGGGAGGGCGACGCGATGAGCCGCAATGAACTGGACGAACGGATCGAGACCTACTACGTGCGGGTGCGCGGCGTCGTGCAGGGCGTCGGCTTCCGTCATGCGACGGTGCGCGAGGCGCATGCGCTGAAGCTGCGCGGCTGGGTCGCGAATCTCGAGGACGGCAGCGTCGAGGCGATGATCCAGGGCCCCGGCGCGCAGATCGACCGGATGCTCGCGTGGCTGCGCCACGGGCCGCCGGCTGCACGCGTGACCGAGGTGACGTTCGAGGAACGCCGGACCGAAAGGCGCTTCGAGCGTTTCCAGCAGCAGTAACAGGCGCACAACAACCATGACGGGGTATCCGGAAGCCGGGCGCGGCCTCATGCTGTCGGTGATGGCGTCGACGCTGTTCGCGCTGATGTCGGTTTACGCGAAGCTGCTCGCGCCGCTCACCGGGCTCGACATCTTCGCGTGGCGCGTGCTGTGGACCGCGCCGGGCGCGCTCGCGCTGATCGCGTTGCGCGACCGCTGGCCCGCGCTCGTCGACCTCGCGCGGCGCAGCGTGCGCGACTGGCGTCTGCTGATCGCGCTGCCCGCGAGCGCGGCGCTGCTCGGCCTGCAGTTGTGGCTGTTCCTGTGGGCGCCGCTGCACGGCCGCATGCTCGAAGTGTCGCTCGGCTATTTCCTGCTGCCGCTGACGATGGTGCTCGTCGGCCGCTTCTACTATCACGAACGTCTCGACCCGCTGCAATGGGCGGCGGTCGCGTGCGCCGCGCTCGGCGTCGTGCACGAAGTGTGGGCGACGCGCGCGTTCGCGTGGCCGACGCTCGTCGTCGCGCTCGGCTATCCGCCGTATTTCGTGCTGCGCCGCCGGATCAACGCGGATTCGCTGGCCGCGTTCGCGATCGAGATCGTGCTGTTGTGCCCGGTCGCCTTCGCGATGGTCGCGGCGAGCACGACGCGCGTCGCGAGCAATCCGGTGTTGTGGGCCGCGCTGTTGCCGGGGCTCGGCGTGCTCAGCACGCTCGCGCTCGCGAGCTACCTGAAGGCGAGCCGGATGCTGCCGATGGCGCTGTTCGGGATTCTCGGCTACGTCGAGCCCGTGCTGCTCGTCGCGGTGTCGCTGCTGCTGCTCGGCGAGACGCTGAGCGTCGCGAAGCTCGCGACGTACGGGCCGATCTGGGTCGCCGTCGCGCTGACCGCGTGGCACAGCGCAATGCTGATGCGGCGCTTGCCCGCGCGCGGATAAGTTTCGATCTCGATCGCGGTGCGGCGGCCGCGCGGAACGTGCCGCGCATCGTGTATCGCTGGACGATCGAACCACGTTCGAAAGCATCAATACTGACCGCAAACTGGCGACGCGCTGGCGTGAATCTGGCGGCGCTGCCCGCTTCATATCGCCGGCCTCGCGCTTGTAATCGAACAGAAGATTCGGTTGCATTTTGTTACTTAGGGTCTCCCCGGATCGGCCATTAGACTGGCCTGACCGACTTCCCTTCGTATGCAGCTTTCCAATGAACGGTCATCTCCGTGCCTGGCCGGCCGGGTTGGCGCGATGCGGGCATACGCGCATCGCCGCTGATCGCGCTCGCCTTCTCCTTTTCGATCCATTCCCCGGCGCCTGTCGCGCCGCCGTTGCGCAGGTGCGCTCATGTCGTTGAGCATGCCGTCGTCCGTCGCGGTCCAGCCGTCGCGCAGCGGCCGCTTGATCGAAGTCGATTTCTTCCGTGGGCTCGTGCTGTTGATGATCGTCGTCGATCACATCGGCGCAAGCGTGCTGTCGCGCGTGACGCTGCACGCGTTCGCGCTGTGCGACGCGGCCGAGGTGTTCGTCTTTCTCGGCGGCTTCGCGACCGCAAGCGCGTACGGCGCGATCGCCGAACGGCAGGGCGCGCGCGCCGCGCAGCGCCGGTTCGTGCGCCGCGCGATGCAGATCTACCGCGCGTTTCTCGCGACGTCGACGCTGATGCTCGTCGTGTCGGCCGTGCT
Organism: Burkholderia sp. FW306-1C-G01B; assembly: GCF_058781685.1. Taxonomy (NCBI): domain Bacteria; kingdom Pseudomonadati; phylum Pseudomonadota; class Betaproteobacteria; order Burkholderiales; family Burkholderiaceae; genus Burkholderia; species Burkholderia sp. FW306-1C-G01B. Next base: position 254,737 of record NZ_JBYSWZ010000012.1, on the reverse strand, counting down.
CGATCACTACGGGATCGATGCGCCGAACCTCGCGCTCGACGACGTCAGCGTGATGCTTGCTTCGCCGCTCACGGGCCTCGCCGAATTGCTGACGTTCCAGCGCCAGCCGTATCTCGCGTCGGTACTGCCGATGTACGTGCTGTTCGCGCTCGCGTCGCCGGTGCTCGTGCCGTTCGCGCGCCGCCAGCCGTGGCTGCTGGTCGCGTTCAGCGTCGCGTCGTGGCTGGCGGCGGGCTGGCTCGGCCCCGAACTGCTGGATACCGACGGCTTCCGCTGGAGCTTCAACCCGTTCGCATGGCAACTGATGTTCGTCGCCGGCGTGCTCGCGCGCTGCCAGCCGTTCTACCGCCGCATCGCGCTCGGGCGGTGGGGCGCCGCGGCGACCGGCGTCGCGTGCGCGGTCGTGCTCGGCTGTGCGAGCTACAAGCTGTTCTCCGGGCTGCCGTTGCCCGAAGGCGTGCTCAAGCGCGATCTCGCGCTGCCGCGCGTCGTGAGCTTTGCGGCCGTCGCGTGGCTGATGGCCGATTGCGTGCGCTACGGCTGGATCGCGCGGATCGCGCAGGGCGTGCGGCCCGTCGTCGCGGTCGGCCAGCGCGGGCTGATCTGCTTCGTCGCGGGCGCGGCGATCTCGCTCGTCATCGATTCGCTGCTGCACCCGGTCGCGCACGGCGCCGATCTGCGGCACGTCGGCGTGGGCCTCGTGGCCGACGCATGCGCGCTCGGGCTGATGATGGCCGTGGCCGGTTCGGGAACGTGGATCGCGCGGTGGCGCAGTGCGGCCGCGTGAGCGGCGCGGGAAGAGGCGCGTGCGGCACGCAACGTGCCGCGCGGCGTCAGTGAGGTGAGCCGATACGGGAGCGGGGAACGGCGGTTGCTTCGTCGGATTCGGCGTCGTCGCGGTCGTCCGGCGCCGGGTCGTCGCGCTCCGCGAGTACCGCGTCGGCTTCGGCTGCGGCGCGGGCGGCGCGAATCGCGGTGCAGCGCTGAGCGTGCCGGATGTCCGACAGTATCCTCAGCAGCCTCGTGGTCTTGCTTTTCATGATCTTCTCCCGCCAGTGCGCATCGCGACGGATCGGATGCGTTTCCACCAGTGTAGGACGCGATCGCGCAACCGGCAGGGGAATGTGGCGTGCATGCCGCACGCCAAGGGATAGTACTTACTGGGCCGCGGTGACGGCCTGCGCCTGCAGCGCTTCCTCGCGGCGCTCTTCCGCGCAGCGCTGATGCTGGCGCGACAGGCGGTTCATCAGCGGCAGCAGCAGCAGCGCGAGCAGCATGCCGATCGCGGCAAGCCAGCCGAGCTTCTCGAACAGCGACAGGTACAGCGGCAGCGATTCGGTGGCCGGCAGCTCGTGCGACGGCATCTGCGCGAAGTTCGCGACGACGCTGCCGAGATACTGCGACACGCCCGTCGCGACGAAATACGCACCCATCATGAAACCGCTCATGCGCGCCGGCACGTAGCGGGCGATCATCGCGAGGCCGAGGCCGCTCACCAGCAGTTCGCCGAGCGAGTAGAGGCCGTAGCCCCACACCATGAACCACGACGACACGCGGCCGTCGACCGCGTAGCGGCCGCTGATCGTGAACACCAGGTAGCCCGCGGCGACCGCGCCGAAGCCGAGCGCGTACTTCGCGGCGACCGGCAGGTCGCGGCCGCCCTTCGCGACGGCGTTGTAGACCCACACGAGCACCGGGCTCAGCAGCATGATCCAGATCGGGTTCAGCGCCTGGAACTGCGCGGCGCTCCACGTGAACAGCGTCGTGCCGAACAGGATGAAGCGCGGATCGACGTTGCGCAGCGCGAACAGCGTCAGCGACGTCGACATCTGCACGTAGAAGATGAAGAACAGGATCACCTGGCCGATCAGCACGAGCGCCGCGATCAGGCCCGCGCGTTCCGAGCGCTCCGACTTCGCGATCATGTACGCGAAGATCGCGAGGATCGCGAACGCTGCCGTCCACACGCTGGCGACCGCGAGCTGCTTGTGCTGCAGCACGTACAGCGTGATCAGCGCGAGCGCGGCGCCGCCTGCCGCGACCGCGCCGAGGCGCTTCCAGCGGATCGGCTGTTCGTCCGGCTGCGAGCCGACATGCGCGAGCGTGCGGTGCATCAGCATGAAGTTGAGGATCGCGAGCAGCATGCCGCCGCAGCAGACCGCGAACGCGGCGTGCCAGCCCCAGTGATCCTTGATCCACGGCGTCGCGAGCATCGACACCGTCGAGCCGATGTTGACCGCCATGTAGTAGATCGTGAACGCGCTGTCGATGCGCGCATCGTCGCCTTCATAGATGCGGCGCACGAGGTTCGCCGCGTTGGCCTTGAACAGGCCGTTGCCGACGACGATCACGCCGAGCGACGCGTACATGTACGTCAGGTGATCGTTCGGTACCGCGAGCATCAGGTAGCCCGCGCACAGCACGGCCGCGCCGATGATCATCGTGCGGCGGGCGCCGAGCACCTTGTCGCCGATCCAGCCGCCGATCGACGGTGCCGCATAGACGAGCGCGGTGAACGCACCCCAGGTCAGGTTCGCATGGCTGTCGGTGAAACCGAGCCGGTCGACCATGAAGAGGACCAGGAGCGCGGCCATGCCGTAGTAGCCGAAGCGCTCCCACATTTCGATGAGGAAGACCGTCGTGAACGATCGGGTTTGTGAAACAGGTGAATGCATCATCAATCTCGGTTGAAACGGACGGCACGGATCACGCGTCGTCTTGGGTCTGACTGGCGCCTGTGCACAATGGGCCGGGTAGGCTTGGCATCGGCGATGGAGCAGTCGGGCGGTTAGCCCGGGCCGGGAGCGAACACCGCCCGATGAGGCGGGGAACGACCCCGACCGGCGCGCGGATGGTAACGTTCGCCGGTCCGGTGCGTCCGGTATGCGCCACTTAGGGAAACTCCCGATATGGCAGCAACTTTCAGGAAGATTCGTCTCATCATCTATTTGTAAACTTCTAGGCGGGCCCTCCGAAGATTCCCGGAGAGCCGCTTGCAGCTTGCCTGTGAAGCCGGCGAGTCTGGCAAGATAGCGCGTCGTTTCGCTCGCTTCGTGCCCTGTTTAGCGCACCGGGCTCAACGCCGAAGGCGTGTGCGAACCTGAAGACTAAGCTATATCGATCTAACTTAGTTATTTTCCATCAAACATTTTTTGACGACTACTTTTCGGCCTGCTATGGTTCCCCCCACTGAAAACCCGCGGTCAGCAGACGCTGCCGCCGTACTGGGCAGCAAGATTCGCGCGTTGCGCCAACGACTCAAGCGCACGCTCGACGACACCGCTACCGCCGCGGGGATTTCGAAGCCGTTTCTGTCTCAAGTCGAGCGCGGGCTCGCGTCGCCGTCACTGACGTCGCTGGCCGGTATCGCGCACGCGCTCGGTGTGACGGTGCAGTACTTCGTGGATACGCCGAGCGAGGAACGCTCGGTCTGCCGAGGCGAGCAGTTGCGCTTCTTCGGGTTTGCCGATTCGGCGAACCTGTTCGCGCGGCTGACGAACGTATCCGAAGGGCGACAGCTCGAGGCGATCCTCGTGAGGTTGCCGCCGGGGCAGAAGCGGTCCGAGGTGACGACACATGCAGGAGAAGAGTTCCTGTATGTGATTGAAGGGGAAGTGTCTCTGACGCTGGAAGGCAAGACGTTCGTCCTGCAGGCCGGCGACAGTTCGCACTATCAGTCGACGGTCCCGCACAGCTGGGTCAACACCGCGAAGATCGAGTCGGTGGTGGTCTGGGTCGGTACGCCGAGGCTGTTCTAACGCACAGGTATTCCTTCGTTTCCAAGACGGGATGCCTGTCGAAAGAAACGTAAGGAATACTAAGATGAAATACGGGAATCACGGGCCTCCTCGATCGCTGCGCCCGTCAGCGTCTCACGCGTAATCCGCGGCATTCGCCGCGCGACGCTCACCGAACCCACTTTCTCAAGACTGCCACGATGAAATCCTTGCATGCCATGTCGGCCGTGCTGGCCGCGCTCGCCCTGACGACGCCCGTCGCCCACGCCGTTACCGTTCCGTCGAACGTCGCGCTCGCTCCTCAGCAGGACCTGACGCGACAGGTGCCCGCCGAAGTCGAGTCGCTCGACCCCGCGCACATCGAATCGTGGACCGGCAACACGATCGGCCTCGACCTGTTCGAAGGGCTCGCCCGCATCGATGCGGCCGGCCAGGTCGTGCCGGGCGTCGCGCTGTCGTGGGAGCGCAAGACGCCGCAGACGTGGATCTTCAAGCTTCGCCACGACGCGAAGTGGAGCAACGGCCAGCCGGTGACGGCCGCCGATTTCGTCTATGCGTGGCAGCGCCTCGTCGATCCGAAGACGGGCTCGAAATACACGATCCTCGTCGAGTTCGTGAAGAACTCGAAGGACATCATCGCCGGCAAGGCCGCGCCGTCGACGCTCGGCGTGCGCGCCGTCGACCCGTACACGCTCGAGGTGACGACCGACGTGCCCGTCGCGTTCTTCCCGGAGCTGACCGCGATGGTGCCGCTCGCGCCGGTGAACAAGGACACGGTGACGAAGCTCGGCGACGCGTGGACGCGCCCGGGCAACATCGTCAGCAACGGCCCGTTCCAGCTGGTCGACTGGCAGCCGAACAACCGCATCGTGATCTCGAAGGACGCGAAATACTGGAACGCGCCGAAGGTCGTGATCAACAAGGTCACGTACCTGCCGATCGAAAGCGACGAGACCGCGATGCGCATGTACCAGGCCGGCCAGATCGACTACAGCTACTCGATTCCGTCGGGGATCTTCCAGCAGGTCAGCAAGCAGTTCGGCGGCGAACTGCGCCAGGGCCTGCAGCTCGCGACGTACTACTACTACCTGAACAACAGCGATCCGGCGCTGAAGGACAAGCGCGTGCGCCAGGCGCTGTCGATGGTGCTCGATCGCGAGGTGCTGACCTCGAAGCTCACGCAGGCCGGCGAAAAGCCGATGTACGGGCTGATGCCGAACGGCACGAAGGGCGTGCAGCCGTTCACGCCGGACTGGGCGTCGTGGCCGATGGCCAAGCGCGTCGAGACGGCGAAGAACCTGCTGAAGCAGGCCGGCTACTCGGATGCGAAGCCGCTGTCGTTCACGCTGACCTACAACACCAACGACCTGCACAAGAAGGTCGCGCTGTTCGCCGCGTCGGAATGGCGCACGAAGCTCGGCGTCAACACCAAGCTCGAGAACGTCGAGTTCAAGGTGCTGATGAAGGAGCGGCATGACGGCAAGGTGCAGATCGCGCGCGACGGCTGGTTCGCCGACTACAACGACGCGATGACGTTCTTCGACCTGCTGCGTTGCGGCAGTGCGCAGAACACCGTCGGCTACTGCAACAAGCAGGCCGACGCACTCGTCGACGAAGGCAACCAGAAGCTCGACGACAAGGCGCGTGCCGCGCTGCTCACGCAGGCACACGACCTCGCGCTGAACGACACGCCGATGGTGCCGCTGTTCCAGTACTCGGCAGACCGCCTCGTGAAGCCCTATGTGGGCGGCTACTCGCTGAAGAACGTGATCGACATGCGTGCTTCGCAGGACATGTACCTGATCAAGCACTGAGCGGAGCGATCATGCTGGCCTACGCACTGAGACGCACGTTGTGGGCGGTGCCGACGATCCTCGCGGTCGTCACCGTCTGCTACCTGCTGCTGCACTTCACGCCCGGCGGCCCGTTCGATACGGAGAAGCAGCTTTCCGCGGCAACGCTCGCGAACCTGAACGCGAAGTACCACCTCGACCAGCCGCTGTGGAAGCAGTACCTGCTGTATCTCGACGCGCTGCTGCACGGCGATCTCGGTCCGTCGTTTCGCTATGTCGACTGGTCCGTGAACGATCTCGTGCGCAAGGCGCTGCCGGTGAGTCTCGGCGTAGGCGGCGTGTCGATCCCGATCTCGATCGGGCTCGGCGTGCTGCTCGGCACCGTCGCGGCCGTGCGCCGCGACAGCTTCATCGACCGCATCGTGATGCTGATCGGCAACATCGGCAACGTCGTGCCGCCGTTCGTGCTCGGCCCGGTGCTCGTGTGGATCTTCGCGATCCTGCTGAAAACCTCGGCCGGCAACGGCTGGCTGCCGGCGGGCGGCTGGGGTGACGGCGGCTGGCAGTACCGGCTGCTGCCGATCGTGCTGCTGACCTTCATCAACATGTCGCTGCTCGCGCGGGTGATGCGCGGCTCGATGATCGAGACGCTGTCGAGCAACTACATCCGCACCGCGCGCGCGAAAGGCCTGCCGGGCTCGACGATCGTGCTGCGCCACGCGCTGAAGCCCGCGCTGATGCCGGTCGTTTCGCTGTTCGGCACGGTCTGCATCTCGTCGATCACGGCGGCCGTCGTCACCGAATCGGTGTTCGCGCTGCCGGGGCTCGGGCAGCTCGTCGTGAACGGTGCGATCAACCGCGACTACACGCTGGTGCTCGGCCTCGTCGTGCTGACGACCGTCTGCGCGGTGCTGTTCAACCTGCTGGTCGACCTCGCGTACGCGTGGCTCGATCCGCGCATCCGTTATTGAGCGAGGCACTGCGATGACTCCGACTACTCCCGTCGTCGGGCTGCCCGTGCAGACCGACTCGCCGCCGCGTTCGCGCTCGCCGCTCGCGCTTGCGATGGCGCGTTTCCTTCACAACCGCGCGGCCGTGTTCAGCCTCGTGCTGCTCGCGCTGATCACGATCACGTGCTTCATCGGCCCGTGGGTGCTCGCGGCCGATCCCGCTGCAAGCGACTGGGGCTCGATCAGTCTCCCGCCGACGTGGACGAACCAGCACTGGTTCGGCACCGACGAGCTCGGCCGCGACCTGCTGGTGCGCACGCTGATCGGCGGGCGCGTGTCGATCGAGGTCGGCCTGCTCGGCACGCTCGTGTCGGGCCTGTTCGGCGTCGCGTGGGGCGCGACCGCGGGCTTCGCGGGCGGCCGCGTCGACTCCGTGATGATGCGCATCGTCGACATGATGTACGCGATTCCGTACCTGCTGATCGCGATCCTGATGATGACCCTGTTCGGCCGCTCGTTCATGCTGGTCGTGCTGACCATCAGCGCGTTCTCGTGGATCGACATGGCGCGTGTCGTGCGCGGCCAGACGCTGTCGCTGCGCAGCCGCGAGTTCGTCGATGCGGCGCGCGCGATCGGCGTGACGCCGGCGTCGATCGTGCTGCGCCACGTCGTGCCGAACCTGCTTGGCGTCGTCGTTGTGTACGCAACTGTTTCGGTGCCGAACATCGTGCTGACCGAATCGGTGCTGTCGTTCCTCGGCCTCGGCGTGCAGGAACCGATGACGAGCTGGGGCGTGCTGATCCAGGACGGCGCGCAGAAACTGGAATCGATGCCGTGGCTGCTGCTGGCCCCGGCCGTCATGCTGTGCGTGACGCTCTACTGCGTGAACTTCGTTGGCGACGGCCTGCGTGACGCGCTCGACCCGAAGGATCGCTGAGATGGGTGCACTACTAGAAGTCGACAACCTCGGCGTGCGCTTCACGCGCAAGGACGCGCCGCCGATCGACGCCGTGAGCGGCGTGTCGTTCTCGCTCGCAGCCGGCAAGACGCTTGGCATCGTCGGCGAATCGGGCTCCGGCAAGAGCCAGACCGTGATGGCGCTGCTCGGCCTGCTGGCCGGCAACGGCACGACGACCGGCACGGCGCGCTACCGCGGCGACAACCTGCTCGAGATGGATACGCGCGCGCTGAACAAGGTGCGCGGCGACCGGATCGCGATGATCTTCCAGGATCCGATGACGTCGCTCAATCCGTTCCTGACGATCGAGCGGCAGATGACCGAGACGCTGCAGCTGCATCGCAAGCTGTCGCGCAGGGAAGCGAACAAGCGCGCGATCGAGGCGCTCGAATCGGTGCGCATTCCCGACGCGGCGCGGCGCATCCGCATGTATCCGCACGAGTTCTCGGGCGGCATGCGCCAGCGCGTGATGATCGCGATGGCGCTGCTGTCCGAGCCGGAAATCCTGATCGCCGACGAGCCGACCACCGCGCTCGATGTGACCGTGCAGGCGCAGATCATCGACCTGCTGCGCGAGCTGAACCGCGAGCGCGGCACCGCGATCGTGCTGATCACGCACGACATGGGCGTGGTCGCCGGCCTCGCGGACGACGTGATGGTCATGTATGCGGGCCGCACCGTCGAATACGCGCCGGCCGATTCGATCTTCGCGGCGCCGTCGCATCCGTACACGATCGGCCTGCTCAACGCGCTGCCGCGCCTGACCGATGCGGACGATGCGCCGCTCGTCGCGATTCCCGGCAACCCGCCGATGCCCGGCACCGCGCCGGCCGGCTGCGCGTTCGCAAAGCGCTGCACGTATGCGGAAGAACGCTGCGGCGCCGCGCGCCCCGCGCTCGAAACTTATGGCGCCGCGGGCGCGGTGCGCGCGTGCCACCGCCCGGTGGCCGATCTGACGGGAGGTCTGCGATGAGCGTCGATGAACGCCGCAATGCCGGCGCGACGGACGACACGCTGCTGTCCGTCGACGATCTGAAGGTGCATTTCCGCGTGCCGCTCGGCGGCTATCCGTGGTCGCCGAAGGGCACGCTGCGCGCGGTCGACGGCGTGTCGTTCGACGTGAAGCGCGGCGAGACGGTCGGGCTCGTCGGCGAATCGGGCTGCGGGAAGTCGACGCTCGCGCGCGCGCTGATCGGCCTCGTGCCGATGACGGCCGGCACCGTGAAATGGCGCGGCGAAGCAGTCGCGCCCGATCACCTGCGCGGCAATTCGATGCGGCGCGAAGTGCAGATGATCTTCCAGGATCCGCTCGCATCGCTCGATCCGCGCATGACGATCGAGCAGGTCGTCGCCGAGCCGCTCGTCACGCACCAGGCCGGCCTCGGCCGCACCGAAGTGCGCCGTCGCGTGGTCTCGATGCTCGAACGCGTCGGCCTGAACGCGCATCACCTGTTGCGTTATCCGCACGAATTCTCGGGCGGGCAGTGCCAGCGCGTCGGTATTGCACGCGCGCTGATCGGCGAGCCGAAGCTCGTGATCTGCGACGAACCCGTGTCGGCGCTCGACGTGTCGATCCAGGCGCAGATCGTCAACCTGCTGCGCGACCTGCAGCGAGAACTGTCGTTGTCCTATCTGTTCGTTGCACACGATCTCGCCGTGGTGAAGGCGATCAGCCAGCGTGTGCTCGTGATGTATCTCGGCCGCGTGATGGAGTTCGGCACGCGGCATGACGTGTACGGCGTGCCGCAGCACCCGTACACGAAGGCGCTGCTCGATGCGGCGCCGACGCCGGAGCCGGCGCGCGAGCGTGCTCGCCGTCCGATGCTGCTGGCGGGCGAGATGCCCTCGCCGCTCAACCCGCCGTCGGGCTGTGCGTTCCGCACGCGCTGCCCGGTCGCGATCGACGCGTGCGCGCAGGACGTGCCGCTGCCGGAAGTGCGGCAGGGGTCGGCGGCGCGTGTCGCGTGCATCCGCGCGGGCGCGGCGTGATTTGAAGTAACGCATCAAATAAAACCAGGCAGGTCAACAGGGGTAGGTACGGCGCGAACGATCTTCGCGCCGCGGGTACAGGCGCGTCCTTAGCCGGGCACGCCGGGGGGCCGGGAGCGGATCGCAACCGGCGTGGACGATATCAACACAAGACGAGAATCACGATGAAAAAGCAGAAGACGATCGGGACGGCATCGAAGATGCTGCTTGCATGGGGACTGCCGGCACTCGCCGGCGTCTCGCTGACGGGCGTCGCGCACGCCGACGACGCAGCCCCCGCGCCGCTGACGGTCGCGCAGGCCGCGCCGGCCGCCGGCACGGGCACGGCCGTTGCGCAGGCAACGACCCCGAACGCCGTCATCAACGCCGAGGCGACCCAGGCCGTCACGCCGCCCGACGAACCGTCGGCCCAGTCGAAGTCGAAGGGCTTCATCGCCGACAGCCATCTCGACTTCCTGTTCCGCAACTATGCGGACGTGCTCGACAACAAGGGCGGCCCGCATCGCCACGCGTGGGTCCAGGGCGCGATGGCGAACTTCGAGTCGGGTTATACGACGGGCCTGATCGGTATCGGCTTCGACGCGTCGCTGTATGCGGCACTGAAGCTCGACGGCGGCCAGGGCGCCGGCAGCATGGTGCACATCGCGAAGGGCGGCGGCGGCGGCAACCAGCTCGCGTGGGCCTACCCCGGCATCTACGACATCAAGGCGCGCATCTCGAACACGGTGGTCAAGTACGGTCTGCAGGCCGTCGACAACCCGTTCATGGAGCAGCACGACAACCGTGCGCTGCCGCCGACGTTCCTCGGTGCGACGATCGTCAGCAATGAATTCAAGAACGTGATGCTCGAGGCCGGCAGCTTCACGAAGACCGACGCGCGCGGTCATACGACGCTCACCAACCTGACGACGCAATACGGCGGCACGCGCATCAATCGCCTGTCGTATGTCGGCGGCACGTGGGATTACTCGCCGAACGGCGAAGTCGCGCTGTATGCGAACCAGGCCGACGACGTGTGGCACCAGTACTACGCGTCGGTGAAGCACAGCATCGGCAGCCCGCAGACGATCAAGTGGACGGGCTTCGGCAACGTCTATTCGACGCACGACACGGGCGATGCGCGGCAGGGCAAGATCGACAACAACGCATACAGCCTGTCGGTGGCCGCGCAGCACGGCCCGCACGAGCTGCTGCTCGGCTTCCAGCAGGTGCTCGGCGACCAGTTCTTCGACTACCTGAACGAAACGAACGGCATCTTCCTGACCAACTCGATGGACGTCGACTACAACGCGCCGCACGAAAAGTCGCTGCAGCTGCGTTACACGTTCTACGGCAAGGAAGCGGGCCTGCCGGGCTTCAAGGCAATGGTCTGGGGCGTGACGGGCTGGGGTGCGGACGGCAGCGCGGGCGCGGCGAACGACCCGACCAAGTCGAGCATCTACTGGAGCAACGGCGCGCCGGTGCAAGGCCGTCACCACGAGTTCGGCTTCATCCCGTCGTACACGTTCCAGAGCGGCAAGCTGAAGGACACGAAGGTCACGTTCATCGCGATGTGGCACAACGGCTCGGCACACTACTCGGATGCGACCAACACCGAGTATCGTCTGGTCGTGAACCTGCCGCTGCACGCGTTCTGATCGAAGGGGGGCGCACGGCCCCCCGCATCGCGCGGCCGGCCTGCGAGCAGTGCGATCAGGCCGGCTTGTGCAGCCCCGCGACCGGATCGTTCGCGGCGGGCATCTCTTCCGCGAGCGACGTGAGCTGGCGGCCCGTATCGCGCCATGCGTCGAGGCCGCCGCGCAGCGCGAGCGCATCGGTGAAGCCTGCGTCGAGCAGGCGCTTCGCCATCAGCGCGGCCGTCACTTCGTTCGGACACGAGCAGAACACGACGAACTTCTGCGTGAGCGGATAGCGCGCGGCGATGTCGCCGATCTGCCGCTCGTCGGCGAACTGCGCACCGGGAATCGTGAACGGGTCGAGCTTGCGGTGCTCGGGCGAGCGCACGTCGAGCACCACCGGCGCGGTGGCGTCGCGCAGCAGCAGGTCGAGTTCGTCGACGCCGATCCGTGCGTTCGCGAGCTGGCGGATCAGCGCGCGGCGGCGCATCCAGCGCACGGCCGCATAGATCGCCAGCAGTGCGACGATGACCAGCAGCACCGCGCGGCCGAGGTGGCTCGCGCCGGCGAACAGCCAATCGATCTGCCGGTAGAACACGATTCCGGCCACCAGTCCGACGATGGTCCACACCGCGGCGCCGAGCGCGTCGTAGCCGGCGAACGTGCGATAGCGCGTGCCGAGCGCGCCGGCCATCGGCACCGACACGAGCGACAGCCCGGGGATGAAGCGTGCGACGGCGAGCACGCGCACGCCGTAGCGGCCGAAGAAGCGCTCGGTCTTGCGCACGCAGGTATCGCGCGACAGCGACAGCCGGCAGATCGTCTTCAGCGTCGTGCCGCCGTAACGCCGCCCGGCGACGTACCAGACGGTGTCGCCGATCAGTGCGCCGAGCACCGACAGCGCGACTACCGTCACGAGCTGCGAGCCGATCATCGCCGGATGCATCGCGGACATCGCCCCGAACAGCACGAGCGTCGGCATTGCGGGCACCGGCAGGCCGATGGCCGCCGCGAGCACGTTGGCGAACACGAGAAGCGGCCCGTACTGGGCGACGAGGTCACGGAGGAGCATGACGGCTGGCCGAAAAGGAAATGCGTGGGCAGGAAACGCAGATGGGCCGATTATCGGCCATTTTCAAGACAGCGGCGGGAATGACGCAAAGCGCCTGACGGCGGCAGGGGAATGCCGGTGAGCCGGCGCGTTGCGCGCGGCTCACCGTGTGAAATCAGGAGGGAGTGCGGGCAAGCGACGCGGCGCCATGGTTTTCGCCGGGCAGCTCGGCGCCGTGCGAGCGGATCGCCGCGATCAGTTCGGCCGGCGTGATCTCGTAGCGGACCTCGCGGTGGATGCCGGGCTTGCGTTCGTCGATCTCGATCAGCAGCACGCTCTTGCCGTCGCCGGTTGCTTCGAGCCGGAGCGAACGCAGTTGGCGACCGTCGGCCGCGTCGTGTTCGGTGAGCAGGGTCATTGCCCCGGATGAGCCGGTTGTGCGCATCGAACCTATCCTCGTGTCGTGGGTGCCGTAACGGCGAAGATGTGTTTGTTGAATACAGCTTGCCGCAGTTTAACGCGAACGGGCCGCAACACGGAGCATTTTCGTTGGGGTGAAATGAGGGTTGTACCGCACATCCTTCTGATGTTTGACCCGCGCCGGGCGGGCGTTTCAGCCGGATCGCGCGTGGCCGGGGCCGGCGCCTGACCGGCGTTCCCGGCCGCGCCGGCGCGGGCGGCGACACGCGGTGCAACACGCGTCGCCGCATCGCCGCGGCGGCGTCAGAAGCGGTCGGCCAGCCCCATCGCCGGGTCGCTGACCGAGTGGCGGCCCGTTTCGACGCGGCCGGCCACGCGGCGCGAGAAGCTCGCGTCGCTGTCGGCGGTGACGATGAAGTCGTACCAGTGGCCGGTCGAGTCGAGCTTCCAGTGCAGCTCGGACTGGTCGCCGGCGCGCACCGTGACAGTCCACGTGGTGCCCGTGCCGTTGCCATTGCCGTAATAGTGGCCCTGGTTGTTGCCGTCCTCGTTGCCGTGGCCATGACCGCGATCGTCGTTCGCGCCGTGGCCGGGCAGCGGCCCGTAGACCTGGTTCGACTTCACCGTGAAGCGCACCGTGCCGCCGCCGTCGTTGCGCAGCCGCAGGTGGAGGTTGCCGCTCGCGCCCGCATAACCGACGCGCACTTCCGGACGAGGCGCGCGGGCGCCGGCCAGGCGGCTCAGGTCGCCGGTGAAGCGGCGGTGATAGCCGTTCGGGCCGAGCACCCACAGGTCATATTTGCCGCCGTTGTCGGCGCGCGCGGCCCAGTCGCCGTGCAGTGTCTTGCCCGGCTCGACGACGTAGCGCCGCGGCAGGCGCTCGAGGTGCAGCTTGTCATAGACGTGAAACACGGCGGCGGCGCGGCCCGTGTTCGCGAACTTCAGCGTGACCGTGCCGGTGCCGGCATCGGTGCGCGCGCTCGCATGCAGCTCGTACGGCAGCGCGCGCGACGGGCGCACGCCGGTGGCCTGCGCGGGCAGCGCCGGCGCGGTCGGCGGCACGATCTTCGGCGCGGCCTGCTGCGCGGCGCTCAGCGCGTCGACCTGGCTTTTCGTCGTATGGCCCGCGAGCGTCGGCAGCGGTTCGTTGTTCGGCGAGCGGAAGTTGAACGCGCTCGTCAGGTCGCCGCACACCGCGCGGCGATACGCGCTGATCTGCGGTTCGGCAACACCGAAGCGCTTCTCGAGGAAGAGCAGCGTCGACGTATGGTCGAACACCTGCGAATTGACCCAGCCGCCGCGGCTCCACGGCGACACGACCCACATCGGCACGCGCGGACCGGGGCCGTACGGGCGGCCGTCCGCCGCCGGCTGGCTCGACGTGGCCGGCGCGAAGTCGTGGTACTCGACGGCGACGTCGGCGTCCCGCAGCGTGTGGCCGCCCGCGAGCGTGCCGTCGGCGTTGCGCGACGGCACGGCCGGCGACGGCATATGGTCGAAGAAACCGTCGTTCTCGTCGTAGTTGACCAGCAGCACCGTCTTGCTCCACACCTCCGGGTTCGCCGTCAGCGCATCGAGCACGGCCTGCACGTACCAGCCGCCCTGCGCGGGGCTCGACGGTCCCGGGTGTTCGCTGTACGCGGACGGCGGGATGATCCACGACACTTCCGGCAACTTGCCGTTGCGGATGTCGTCGCGCAACGTTTCGAGAAAGCCGTACGGCATCGTGTTGCCGAAGCCCTTCGCGAGCGGGCTCAGCGGATCGTCGATCGCCGGATCGTAGAACGCGCCGGCCGCCGTCACGGGCTGCGTGATGTCCGTCGACGCGACGTAGGCGGGCCGGCGCGCGGCCGGCATCTGCTCGATCGCCGCGCGCCAGTGGCGGAAGCTCATCATCTCGTTGCAGCCGAAATTGTCGATCAGGCTCTGGTAGACCTTCCAGTTCACGCCGGCCTGCTGCAGCCGGTCGGCATAGGTCGTCCAGGTCCAGCCCTGGCTCGACGGGCCGATGTCGTTGCCGCCGTTGAACTGGTTGTTCAGCGCGGCGATCTTCACGCGGCTGCCGTCGGCCGGGCTGATGCCGTTCGGGCCGTTGGTGCCGCTCCAGTAGAACAGGCGGTTCGCGATCGTGCCGGTGTGCATCCCGCAGTGGTAGTGGTCGCACAGCGTGAACGCATCGGCGAGCGCGCGCTGGAACGGCACTTCCGCCGCGTCGTAATAGCCCATCGACAGCGGCGTTTTCGCGTCGGGCCAGCGGTTCATCCGGCCGTGATCCCATGCGGCCTGCGCATCGGCCCACGCGTGCGGCGTACCGCCCGCGCGCTGCGCGTTGCCCTGGCTCGCGTCGAGGTGATACGGCGTGCAGGTCGTGGCGGGCGTCGCCTTGGTGTACGTCTGGTAGAACACGTCGCGGCCGTTCGGCGACGGCACCGCGAAGCGGTCGCCGTAGCCGCGCACGCCCTTGAACGTGCCGAAGTAGCTGTCGAATGCGCGGTTCTCCATCATCAGCAGCACGACGTGCTTGACGTCCTTGATGGTCCCCGTTTCGTGAAACGCGGGAATGGCGAGCGCGCGGCGGATGCTCGGCGGAAACGCGGCGAGCGCGGCGGCGGCGAGGCCGGAAGTGGCCGTCTGCTGAAGGAATTTGCGGCGTGACGTCATGGCGTTCGGATCCTGTGATGGTGGGAGCGTTCGTGACTTCGTCTGGATGCGCCCGTGCGTCGTCCCCCCCGGGACGATCCGCGACGCGTGTGCGTGCGAGTACGTCGGCCGCGCGTGGCGTCGAGCGGTGTCGCGCGGATGTATCGGCCGTCGTCGCGGTCCTGCGCGCCGCGCGCTCGTGATGCGCGGGCAGGACGTCGGCACACACCGGCCCGGCGCATGCCGGGCTGGGCGGCGTCCAGTCTAGGGAGCCGACATGACGTCGACGTGATGAAGAAATGACATCGCATGTCGTGCGCGTGACGTTGTGTGCGCAACGATTATTCCGGACACGATGCGTGACGGAAGAGGGTAAGGAATTACCGATCGCCGCATGCGGAACCGGTCATATTTTTCCGAATCGCGGCCTGCGGCGTGATCGTGTGTCGTTGCAGATACAACAGCATCGCGCGACGACGTGTCGCCCATGTTTCAAATGCATGAAATCGGCTAAGCTCGAAACGTCGCTGCGCGTGTGCGCAGTCCGCGCCGCCGGCGCGACTTTTCGGAACCGGCCCACCCATGACCGACATCAAGATCCGGCACAGCGAGACGCACGACGTCGACGCGATCCGGCAGATCGCCGCCCATCCCGCGGTGTACATGGATACGCTGCAGTATCCGTTTCCGTCGCTCGAGAAATGGCGGAAGCGACTCGAAAACGCGCACGAGCGCGGCGTGAGCCTCGTCGCCGAAATCGACGGCGCGGTGGTCGGCCATCTCGGCCTGAAGTTCGAGCCGAATCCGCGTCGGCGCCATGCGGCGGGGCTCGGCATGATGGTCGACGCGGCCCGTCACGGGCGCGGCGTCGGCAGCCGGCTGCTCGCGGCCGCGATCGATCTCGCGGAAAACTGGCTGAACATCACGCGCCTCGAGTTGACCGTGTTCACCGACAACCGCGCGGCGATCGCGCTCTACGAGAAGCACGGTTTCCGGATCGAAGGCGAATCGCCGGGCTATGCATTGCGCGACGGCGCGCATGCGGCCGTGTATCACATGGCGCGGATCAAGGGCCGGCAGTGAACGGCCGGCCGGCGCAGGCGTGACGGAACGCGCGGCCACGGTGCCGCGCGTCATATTCATTCGAGAATTCGTTCGTTTTCCGCAGGCTGCGCGGGTCGTATCGTTGATCGATTTACCGGTCGCTTCGGCCGGCGTGCGCTTTTTTCGCGTCGATGCGCGTGCCATGCGCCGCTGCGTTCCGGCTTGCGTCGTGCCGCACGCCGGTGCGTTTCATCGTTTCAAGAACATCGCTTCATGGTCATCGTTTCGCGCGACACATCTTCCCGCAACCGTCTCTTTCAACGGAACCTGCCTCGATGAAAACCGCTCTCCGGAATCTGACTGCCGCCTGCCTGTTCGCCGCCGCGGGTGCGGCGTTTGCCGCTGCCGCGCCTTCGGGCGCCGCGGTGGCGAGCGCGTCGCCCGAAGGCGCGCATCTGCCGCCCGGCATCGCGTGGCAGCACGGCGATGTCGATGCCGCATTCGCGCTGGCGAAGCGCACCGGCAAGCCGCTGCTGCTGTACTGGGGCGCGGTGTGGTGCCCGTCGTGCAACCAGGTGAAGTCGACCATCTTCAGCCAGCAGGCATTCAAGACCCGCTCGTCGTTTTTCGTGCCCGTGTATCTCGACGGCGATACGGAAAGCGCGCAGAAGCTCGGCGAGCGTTTCAAGGTGCACGGCTATCCGACGATGATCCTGTTCCGCCCCGACGGCACCGAAGTGACGCGGCTGCCGGGCGAGGCCGATCTCGACCGCTACATGCAGGCGCTGTCGCTCGGGATGACGGCCGCGCATCCGGTGCGGCAGACGCTCGCGACTGCGCTGAAGAACGGCGCGTCGCTGACGCCGGACGAATGGCGCCTGCTGGCCGACTA
This sequence comes from Burkholderia sp. FW306-1C-G01B, assembly GCF_058781685.1. NCBI lineage: Bacteria > Pseudomonadati > Pseudomonadota > Betaproteobacteria > Burkholderiales > Burkholderiaceae > Burkholderia > Burkholderia sp. FW306-1C-G01B. The sequence continues at coordinate 237,647 of NZ_JBYSWZ010000012.1, read as the reverse complement.
TTCGTGGGACACCGACGGCGCACTGCCGGTGCCGGCCGATCGTGTCGCCGAGACGCTGCAGTCGCTCGCGCAACGCGCGCGGGCGGCCGGCGCGAAGGCCGAATCGGCGCGGTTTGCGTTGAAGTCGGCGGTGGTCGCCGCGTCGGACGATCCGGCGCAGGCCGGCGCGCTCGACAAGGCGGCGCTCGCCGATTCGCTGCGCGCGGTGCTGCACGATCCCGCGCTGGCGCGGGCCGATTCGGACGTGCTGGTCGCGGCACCCGCGCGCGTGGTCGCGTATCTCGGCGACGACGACGCGCAGCGCGCGAAATTGCGCGGCGCGTACGACACGGCGCTCGCGCGCTTGTCGACCGACACCACGCTGTCGTCGATCGACCGGCTGATGGCGCTGCACGGCCGCGTGCTGCTTGCGCGCGGCGACGCGCGCAAGGGCGCGCCGCTCGCTGCGCCGGCGCTGGCCGACACCGCGCGCAAGCAGATTGCCGCGTCGGTGCAGGGCGCCGCGAATGCGTATGAACGGCAGGCGCTCGTCAGCGAAGGTGCGGACACGCTGACCGACGCGGGGCTGTACGACGAGTCGGATGCATTGCTGAAGGCCGAACTGCCGCGTTCGTCGACGCCGTACTACTTCATGTCAGGGCTGGCCGCGAATGCAAAGGCGCGCGGCGACAAGGCCGCGGCGCTCGACTGGTATCGCAAGGCATACGACTTGGCGAGCGGGCCGGCGACGAAGCTGCGCTGGGGCGCGACCTATTTTGCGAATGCGGTCGAACTGGCGCCGGACGATTCGGCGCGTATCGAAGGGATTGCCGCGAGTGTGCTCGCACAGGCCGACAAGACCCGGGACGCGTTCTACGGCGCGAACCTGCGCGCATTGACGAAGGTCGTCACGCAATTGAACCGCTGGCGCAGCGGCGGCGCGCATGATGCGTCGGTCCGGTCGGTCGTGAAGCAGTTCGACGGCGTATGCGGGAAACTGCCCGCGGGCGATCCGCAGGCAGCGGCGTGTGCGAAGCTGATCCAGCCGGTGAAGGCGTAACGACGCGCGCGCACATCGTCGAGCGGGCCGGACGGTAGATTACCGGCCCGACTCCGACGACGCGCCGCGATCGCTGCCGTATCCGGCGTCGTGCTGACGGGCAATCTTCGCTTCGGCGGAAACGATGCTGGCCGGATAGAACCAGTCGCTCGACTGGAAGCCGGCCTGCTTGAGCGCCTTCACTTCGGCGTGGACCTGCGCGCGCGTCAGCGGCTGGTTCGACTGCGCTTGCGCGGCGAGCGGGGCCGATACGGCCAGGGCAATGGCAACGGCTTGGATCAGGCGCTTCATGATCGGGACCTCCAGGATTTCGATGATTCGCCGCGCTTCGTTCGTCGAAGCGCCGGGCGACGTTGAAACCAGTGTAGGCCGGGGCGGGCGCGCGAAAAATGCGATCGCGCCCAACGCAGTGTTTTGCTGCGGGTAACAATGGGCAGGCGGTGGCGGGCGATGCCGGGTGGCGGGCGAGGCGCCACGCGAGCCGCGCGGCGGTGCGGAGCCGACCGGTTCCGGCGAGCGGGGAAATGAAATCGGACCGCATGCGAACTCCGGAATCCGTTCCGGTTCGCATGCGGTCCGATCGAGTAACGCGGGTCGGGCTCGACGAGGCCGGCCGCGATGATGCGGCCGGCTGGAAGGCGGCGTACGGAACGCCGCCTCATGCAGGCACTTACACGAGCCCCGTCGTGTAGTACACCGCGATCACGAAGAACACCGCGAGCGTCTTGATGATGGTGACCGCGAAGATGTCGCGATACGACTCGCGGTGCGTGAGGCCCGTGACGGCGAGCAGCGTGATGACCGCGCCGTTGTGCGGCAGCGTGTCCATGCCGCCGCTCGCCATCGCGACGACCCGGTGCAGCACGTCCATCGGAATGTTGGCTGCCTGCGCGCCCTTGATGAACAGGTCCGACATCGCGGCCAGCGCGATGCTCATGCCGCCCGACGCCGAGCCCGTGATGCCGGCGAGCGAGCTGACCGACACGGCCGCGTTGACGAGCGGGTTCGGGATGCTCTTCAGCGCATCGCCGACGACCAGGAAGCCCGGCAGCGCGGCGATCACGCCGCCGAAGCCGTATTCCGACGCGGTGTTCATCGCGGCGAGCAGTGCGCCGCCGACGGCGGCTTTCGAGCCGGCCGCGAAGCGGTCGCTGACGCGATTGAACGCGGTCAGCACGACCAGCACGATGCCGAGCAGTAGCGCGGCCTCGACCGACCAGATCGCGACGACGGTCTTGATCGACGTCGTCACCGGCGTGTGCACGCCCGGCAGCACGTCCGGCGCGACCGTATACGACGCGGCGCCGTACCACTGCGGGATCAGCTTCGTGAACAGGAAGTTCGACACGCCGACGAGGATCAGCGGCAGGATCGCGAGCGCCGGGTGCGGCAGCGACGTCGCCTCGACGCGTTCCGGCTCGTTGACGAGCGACGTGCCGTAGCCTTCGCCCTTCGCCATCGCCGAGCGGCGGCGCCATTCCAGATAAGAGAGGCCGACGACGACGATGAACAGCGAGCCGATCGTGCCGAGCGCGGGCGCGGCCCATGCGGTCGTCTTGAAGAACGTGGTCGGGATGATGTTCTGGATCTGCGGCGTGCCGGGCAGCGAATCCATCGTGAACGAGAACGCGCCGAGCGCGATCGCGCCGGGCATCAGCCGCTTCGGAATGTTGCTCTGGCGATAGAGTTCGGCCGCGAACGGATAGACCGCGAACACCACGACGAACAGCGACACGCCGCCATAGGTGAGCAGCGCGCACACCGCGACGATCACCGCATTCGCGCGCGAGCGGCCGATGTAGCGGATCGCCGCATGGACGATCGATTCGGAGAACCCGGACAGTTCGATCACCTTGCCGAACACCGCGCCGAGCATGAATACCGGGAAATACAGTTTGACGAAGCCGACCATCTTCTCCATGAAGATGCCGGAGAAGACCGGTGCGACGGCGGCGGGTTCGGTCAGGAGCACCGCGCCGAGCGCGGCGATCGGCGCGAACAGGATCACGCTGTAGCCGCGATACGCGGCATACATCAGGAACGCCAGCGCGGCGAGGACGATCACGAAAGACAAGGGGAGTCTCCTAATGGCTTTGATAGTTGTTCGATCTCGCGACGTGCCGCGGACCGGCTCAGGTTCGTGCAGGTTTCGTGCCATCGGCCGGATTGCGCCGCCGGACATGGGTCCGGCGGAGACCGGCGGGCCCGCGCCGGTCCATGTCTGACGATTCTACAGAAAACGTCTCCATCCGGAGACGTTATGGCCATCCAGCCAGCTCGTGAAATCGGGCAGGGCTTTCCCGGACAACCCGTTGTGGCGTGTCTCCAGAGTGAGATAATCCGTCTCGTTCCGGAGACATTCGGTCGAAAATACATGGAGACGAAGACACGATGATGAACGACTGGGCCCGCCTGCCCGTCAACTACGGCGACGTGCTGCGGCGCGCCGCCGAGTCGCTGTTCCGGACCTTCGAGGATTCGAGCGCGGGCACGGTGGTCGTCGATCGCGACGCGCGCGTCGTGTGGATGAACGAGCGTTACGCGGCGCGCTTCGGTTTCGCCGATCCGCAGCAGGCCGTCGGCCTCGACTGCGAGGCCGTGATCCCGAACAGCCTGATGCGCGAGGTCGTATCGACCGGGCAGCCGATCCTGCTCGACATCATGGAGACGGGCCGCGAGCCGCTCGTCGTCACGCGCCTGCCGCTGAAGAACGAGGCCGGCGAGACGGTCGGCGCGATCGGCTTCGCGCTGTTCGACCAGTTGAAGACGCTTACGCCGATCTTTTCCCGCTACGTGCAGCTTCAGCAGCAGCTGATCGCGACGCAGCGCTCGCTCGCACAGGCGCGCCGCGCGAAATACACGTTCGCGAGCTTCGTCGGCACGAGTGCCGCGAGCCTCGAAACCAAGCGCCAGGCGCGGCGGGCCGCGCAGGTCGATTCGCCGGTGCTGCTGCTCGGCGAGACGGGCACCGGCAAGGAGCTGCTCGCGCACGCGATCCACGCGGCTTCGGCGCGTGCGCTCCAGCCGCTCGTGACCGTCAACGTCGCCGCGATTCCCGACACGCTGCTTGAAACCGAATTCTTCGGCGCGGCGCCCGGTGCGTACACGGGCGCCGACCGCAAGGGGCGCGTCGGCAAGTTCGAGCTGGCCGATCGCGGCACGCTGTTTCTCGACGAGATCGGCGACATGCCGTTGCCATTGCAGGGCAAGCTGCTGCGCGTGCTGCAGGACAAGGAGTTCGAGCCGGTCGGCTCGAACCGGATCGTGCGCGCGGACGTCCGGATCATTGCCGCGACGTCGGCCGACCTGCCGGCGCTCGTGGAGGCCGGGCGTTTTCGCGCGGATCTCTATTACCGGCTCAACGTGCTGACGATCCACGCACCGCCGCTGCGCGAGCGGGCGTCCGACATCGCGGCGCTCGTGTACGCGACGCTCGAGGAACTGGCCGCGCAGCACGGACGCGCCGCGCACTGCGAGCTGACCGACGACGCGCTGCGGATGCTGTGTGCGTATCCGTGGCCGGGCAACGTGCGCGAGTTGCGCAATACGCTCGAACGCGCACTGATGCTGTCGGACCGTTCGGTGATCGATGCGCGTGCGCTCGCGCCGTTCCTCGGGCCGGTACGCATATCGGCGGACGGCGCATCGCCGGCGCAGCGTGTTGCCGCAGCGCCGGTCGAGCGGGGCGCGTCCGGTGCATCCGGTGCGCCGGTCGCTTCGTATGCCGATGCATTGGCGGCGTGGGAGCGCCAGTTCCTGATCGACGCGCTGGCGGCCTGTGACGGCAAGGTCGTGGAAGCCGCCGCGCACATCGGGATCGGCCGCGCGACGCTGTACAAGAAGCTGGCGGCGCTGGGCATCGACCGGTAGGCCGATCGGCGGCGCCGATGCGGCCGGAGTTGAAGCATCGAACAGGAGAGCACGATGAAGCGGATCGGTATCGCAGGTTGGCTGACCCTGTTGCTGGCAACCTCCGCGCTCGCGCAGTCCGGCGACGCGGACGCGCCCGAGGCGCGACGCAACTGGTACAACGATCCGTTCATCGCGCTGTCGCAGGACCTGGCCGAATGCCCGCTGCCGCTCGGCCCGTGGATGACCCGCGCCGAGATGGCGGACGACGCGCATTACCGCGCCGAACGCGGTACCACCTGCTGGCTCGCGCATCGCTGCACGAAACCGAATTCGTATATGTATGACGCGCCGATCGCCGATGCCGCGAAGGCGCACTTCGCAGGCTCCGATCGCCTGCACGGTACGAGCCTGTGGATCACCGTGCAGCGGCGTTTCATCTATGTCGAAGGATGCGCGGATACGGCGTTCGATCGGCAGGCGCTGCAACGCGAACTCGAGGCGCTTCCGGACGTCGAGCAGGTGTTCGTTCGCATCACCGACGATCCGCGCCGGAGCTTGCCGTACAAGGCGCGCGGGCAACCGGGCCGCACGCCGAACTGACGACGGAAGGGCCGCGCATGGCATACTCGCGACATTCAAAAAATGGTTGACGGGAAGAATAATGAAACACATGCTTGCGTCGGTCTGTCGGTGGCCTCGGGTGGCCGGGTTGTTGGCGCTGGTTGCAGGGCTCGGCGGGTGCGGTGGCAGCGCGCCGCTGTTCACTTCGGACGGGCGCCCGACCACGCAGGTGCAATGCACCGGCAGCGGCTGGAGCAATTGCACGGACAATGCCCGGGCCATGTGCAACGGGGATTTCGATGTGATCCAGCAATCGACTGATGACACCGTGCGAAATCTTCTCTTCGCATGCAAGAAGAAAAGCGGTTATTGATCGCGAAATGACCGGCCGAGGAGACCGCGATCGGGCGAAGCGCTTTTCTGTTTGCTTGGAGTCGTCTATTTTTCACGAATAACACTCACGGAGTCCCATCCATATGGCGACCTACAGGCAACTGACCGCGCAGCTCGAACGACTTCAGCAAAAGATCGACAAGGAACGCGAAAAGGCGATTGCCGACGCGATTGCCGATATCCGCGCGAAAATCGACGAATACGACATCACGCCGGAAGAACTCGGTTTTCGTCCGGTAGGTACCGGCGCCGCCGCTACCTCGAAGCCGAAGCGCACGTTGCCGCCGAAATACCTGAATCCGAAGACGGGCGAAACCTGGAGTGGCCGCGGGCGCGCGCCGGCGTGGCTCGGCAAGAATCGCGCACGTTTTCTGATCAAGGACTGACTCCCGAAAATCCTCACCTTTCGTGGGTTGACTGACGGTGCGAACGGCCATGCGGCCGTTGCACCGTTTTGTTTTTGCGCCGTCGCCGTGCGATTCCGGCTGATGAATTGCAGTGCAATGCCGCACGATTAACGGATCACGTTTTGCGAATTCGCCGCGATTCGGCTGCTTATCGCGGTGAATTCCGGTAAACAACCGTGCAATTGCGCAGTGCATGCGCATTGGCATTCGCCATTTCCGCGGTGCCCGCCTGCCGCGGATTTCCATCACCTTTCGCGTGTTTGCGCGTTGTGCCGTGCAATTCCCGAAGATACTCACCATGGCTCCTGTAAATCCTCACCTTTGAGGAAGCGGCAGCGTCGCGCCATGTTGCTTGCGGCTTGCGGCGATGTCGCGTCGCGCTTGTGTTGCAGATCCATGGTGCGAGCGTTGACGTTCGTCGGGTAGTCGGCCGTTCGGCATATAGGCAGCCGCATGCGCTTCGCCTATGCTTGGGGTTCGCATCGAGCGGCGCGCGGCCTGTCCGTGCCGTATGCCGCTCGGGCTGTCTTTCGTTACCGCAGGGAGCCGATGTGACCGTTCGCCATCTCGATGCGTTGTTCCAGCCCAAGTCCGTTGCGGTCGTCGGCGCGTCGTCGCGCGCGGGCAGTATCGGCGCGATGGTGTGGTCGCGCGTGCTCGACGGTGCGTTCGACGGGCCCGTGTGGCCCGTCAATCCGAAATATCGCGATCTGAACGGGCATACGGTCGTCTCCGACGTCGACCGGCTGCCCGCGCCGCCGTCGGTAGCCGTGATCTGCACGCCGCCCGCGACCTGGGCCGGCATCGTGCGCAAGCTCGGCGAACTCGGCACGCGCGCCGCGGTGATCGTCGGTGAGGCGCGCACGGATGCCGATCGCACCGCACTCGATCGCACGCTGAAGGCGGCGAAGCCGTTCGTGCTCCGTATCGTCGGGCCCGGCAGCCTCGGCGTGCTGTCGCCCGCACGGCATGCGCATTTCGGCGCGCCGGCCTATACGGCGCGCTCGGGCGGCGTCGCGTGGGTGTCGCAATCGAATGCGCTGACGAACGCGGCGCTCGGCTGGGCCGATGCGCGGGGCCTCGGCTTTTCGCATGTCGTCGCACTCGGCAGCGAGTCCGACGTCGATGCGGGCGACGTGCTCGACTATCTGGCGAGCGATCCCGGCACGCGCGCGATCCTGCTCGAACTCGATACCGTGCGCGCCGCGCGCAAGTTCATGTCGGCCGCACGTGCGGCCGCACGCAACAAGCCGGTGCTCGCGTTGCGCACCGGGCGCGCCGATCCCGGCGACGCGCTCTATACGGCGGCGTTCCAGCGCGCGGGGATGGTGCGCGTCGATGCGCTCGACGATCTGCTCGACGAGATCGAGACGCTCGGTGTCGGCCGTGTCACGGCGCGCGGCGCGGCGACGCTCGTGACGAGCGATGCGGGTGTCGCGAAACTGGCGGTCGATGCGGTCGCCGAGGTGCGCGACGTGCTGTCCGGCTGGTCGCCGGCTGCAACCTCGGCCGTGTCGGCCGCGCTGCCGCATCTGGCTGCGCCCGGCAATCCGCTGACGCTGGGCGACGACGCGCGCCCCGAGCACTTCGCCGCGGCGATCAAGGCGCTCGCGCCGTTCCCGCAAACGGGCACGCTGTTCGTCGTCCATTCGACGTCCCACAGCGCGCCGGCCGATTCGGTTGCGCGCACGCTGATCGAATCGCGGCAGTATGCGCAGCGCGGCATCCTCGCATGTTTCTTCGGCGCGGTCGACGCGGCGACGCGCGATGCGCTGCACGCGAACGGCATTCCCGTACACACGACACCGCAGCGGCTCGCGCGCGCGTATGCGCGTCTCGTCGACTACAACCTCGGGCGGCAACTGCTGATGCAGACGCCCGAGGGCACGCCGCTGCAGCCGGCCGAGTGCGTTGCGTCCGCACAGGCCGACGCGCGCCGGATGGTCGAAGCCGGCCAGCATGAACTGGCCGGCGAAGCCGCGCTGCGCTGGCTGTCCCATTTCGGCCTGCAAGGCGAGCAGGCGGGCGAGCCGGCCGGTGCGAAAGTCGTCGATGTCACGGTCGACATGTACGACGATTCGAACTTCGGTCCGGTGTTTCGCTATGCCGTGCCGCCTGCGGACGGCGTGTCGGCGCCATTCGTCGTCTACGGCCTGCCGCCGCTGAACACCGTGCTCGCCCGCGCGGTGATGGAGCGCTCGCCGTACGCGCGCCGTACGCCCGTCGAGCCGACGCTCGATGCGTTGACGGCGCTGTCGCAGGTCGTCTGCGACGTGCGCGAAGTCGTCGCGATGTCCGTCACGCTGCGTGTGTTGTCCGATCGCTCGCAGGTGATCGCGCCGCGCATCACGCTGGCCGCGGGGCGCAGCCGGCTTGCGATCATGCCGTATCCGCGCCACCTCGAGCAGACGCTCGAGTGGCGCGGCGAGACGGTGACGATCCGTCCGATCCGTCCGGAAGACGAGACCGCGCATAACGAACTGCTCGGCGCGATGACGCCGGACGATCTGCGGATGCGTTTCTTCGGCGCGGTGCGCGGCTTCGATCATTCGCAGGTGGCGCGCATGACGCAGATCGACTACGACCGTGAGATGGCCCTCATCGTGTCGTACACCGATGTGTCGGGGCGCGACCATACGCTGGCGGTCGTGCGCGCGGTCGCCGATCCCGACAACGAGACGGCGGAGTTCGCGATCGCGGTGCGGCCTGATCAGAAGGGCAAGGGGCTCGGCCGGCTGCTGATGAACCGCATCATCGACTACGCACGCTCGCGCGGAACCGCATGGATGATCGGCGAGGCGCTGCGCGAGAACTCGGCGATGATCTCGCTCGCGAAGTCGTGCGGTTTTGAGGTGTCGACGACCGAGGAGCCGGGCGTCGTGGGTTTCAGGATGAAGTTGCAGCCGTAGCATCCTTCGGCTGCGTGAAGCGCGGCGCGATCGCTTGCAGTCGATGGCGCCGATCCTTCACCGTGTTGCGCCTGTTTTCATTCAGAGGTGCAAAACATTTGAGCCGGCATCTTGTACGAAACGCCCAAATGTATCGGGCTCGTTCGCTACGTCGATATCGACACACGCATAGCGTCCGGAGGCGTTTTCTGTGTGCCGCACTATCGGCTCCGCACGGCCGTTTCACCCCATGCGTTCACGCGCATTCGCAACCGCGTTCCGGCCTCGCCAATTCGGAATCACCGCAAAGGTGAGACTTTTCGGGAGCCGCGAGTGAGCTTTTCCGGGGAAGCGTGGTGAGCCGATACGGGAGCGTTCGGTGAGCCTTCCCGGGAACGGCAGGTGAGCACCTGCGGGAGGCGCTGGTGAGCCTTTCCGGGACACGTTGGTGAGGGGCTGCGGGAGATGTCGGTGAGCACATTCGGGAGACTTTGGTGAGCGTCTCCAGGAGCCTGGGGTGAGTTTTTTCGGGAGCTGTTGGTGAGCGTTTGCAGGACACCAGGGTGAGACTTTTCGGGAGCATGCGGATGCACTGCTCCCGCGAGCGCGGCGCCGGCCAATGCCGGCGTCACACACGGGTGCGGGCACGCATGAATCGTGCCCGCGATCAGATTCAGGCAGCGAGTTTCGACGCCGCGTCGTTCACCTGGTCGCGCGAAATCGCGAGTTCCTCGAGGTGCGGATCCGCATAGACGGCGCCGGTTTCGCGCTCGAGGCGGGCGATCGTCAGCGCGCAACGCGCGGTGTCCTTCGGCATCGCGATGAAGCGCTTGACCGACTCGCCGGACGTGAATGCTTCGAACAGCGCGCCGCGCACGTCGTCCGGAAGCGTCTTGGTCCACTGGTACGGCTTGCCGTTGAACGTGATCGACGGCGGCAGCGTGCGTTCCTTCTTGGTCGCCGTGATGAGCCCGTAGGTGCGGGCCGCGTCGCCGATCTGCTCGGGCGAGAAGAGCTCGTCGGGCGTGATGTCGAACTGCTCGATGTAGTTCTCGATCGCCTGCATCGCGGCGGCACGATCGTCGCGCTTCTTCTGCGCGCGCGCGACGATATCGCGCAGCTCGTCCGCCTCCTCGGGCGTGATCGTGAAGCTTGCCTGCTTCTGCTGAAGTTCGGAGAAACGCTGGAATTCTTGATCGTTCAGAAGTTTGGCCATGACATCCATCGGACACGACGGCCGCGACAGCCGGCCGCCGTAGTTTTTGAGAGGGCCGCTATTCTAGCGTAGCGCCGGGAGCGCACGATATGGCACCGTCGATCGTGCACTGCACAGGTGTCATGCGCGGCCGGGCCGGCGCAACTGCGCCGGCCCGGTGCGCTTCGTTGAACCCGCGCGTCAGCAGGCCTCGATGCGGCCCATCGACAGGTGGGCGGCCGTGTCGCGCAGCCCTTCGACGGCGACGTCGACGGACGGCGCCGTGTGCGTATCGATCCGGCGCATGTACGGGCAGCTCAGTACCGCGATCGCATGGCCGGACGGCCCGAGGATCGGTGCGGTCAGGTCGGTCACGCCGTATGCCTGGCGGCTGTCCTGGCGCAGATAGCCGGACTGCCGGATGGACTGGCACGCATGCGCGAGTTCCTGCTCGTTCAGCGGCGCGTCGCCCCTGACCTTGCGATGCTCGGCCAGCATGTGCGCGCGCTGCTCGGCGCCCTGGAACGACAGCATCACGCGCCCCGACGCCGTATCGGCGAGCCCGACGCGCGAGCCGAGCCGGACCGACACGCCCCACGGGCCGGGCCCGTCGACCTGCGCGATCACGAGCAGGTTGCCGCGATCGTAGACCGACAGGTGGCACGACTGTTCGGCGGCATCGGCGAAGCGCTGCATCGGCGGCAAAGCCTCGGCGATCAGCCGGTTCATCGGCGGATGCCGGTGCGCGAGCGCGAACAGCTTGAGGCTGAGCGTGTAGCGGTCGCCGCCGGTCGAGCGCATCACGTAGCGGCGTGCGACGAGGCGTTCGAGCATCCGGTAGATTTCGCTCGCGTTGCGGCCGAGTTCCTTCGTGATTTCGGTGCGGGTGAGTCCTTCCTTCTGCTCGGACAGGAGTTCGAGAATGTCGAGGCCCTTGTCGAGCGCGGGTGCGCGATAGCGATCGATTGCGGCCATCGATTCCCGTGCGTCGCGGCCGGGAAGCGGGTCGTTGGTTGTTTGCATTTTTAGTGTGAGGTTGGGGGATTACCGTCGATCGGTTGGCGACGCACGCTGGCCGGTTCTGCACGCGCACAAGTCGGCCCCGCGTATGGCGACGAAAGCCATTCGTCCGAGCTTAACAATAAACATATAGTGTGCAATTCAGCGTCTTTTTACCGATCGTTACTGAACAAGAACGGATTGGCAAACGTTTTCGATGACAGGGGCACCCCGAATAGCCAGTATTCATGCGCCGATGGCAGGCAACGGCGACATGCGCGGCGGATCGCTTTGCGTTGGCGCGTCCAATGTTGCGCCGCAGTGTCTGCAGGCGCACCAATAGTCGGTATCCGTCGCGCGTCATTTCACGGTGCGCGGCCGATGGTACAAAGGCGTGCGGGCCCGCGACGGTGCGGCCGCGCGTGAAGTCGGCCGGCATTGGCCGGCACGCGTCGCGGGTGCCGGGCCGTCGTCGCCGATGCGCAGGCCGGCGGCCGCCCGTTCGATGCGCGCCGTGCTTCCGTGCGGCGCCGCGATCGCTGCGCCCGCGCGACCCTCGCGCGTCGACGGCAGGCCGGATGCGGCGCCGACGCGTGCAATCGACGATCGACAATCAGTCCGGCGCGCGGCCGCGAATGGCCGCGTCGGCGGGTATCCTGTCCCATTCGACAACAGAGGTTGACCACGATGAAACTGCTTCGCTATGGCCCGTCCGGCCAGGAAAAGCCCGGTATTCTCGACGCGGACGGCCGGATTCGCGACCTGTCCGCGCACGTGCCGGATCTTGCCGGCGATGTGCTGTCCGACGCGGGTCTCGCGCGGCTGCGCGCGATCGATCCGGCCACGCTGCCGCTCGTGTCCGGCGAGCCGCGCATCGGCGCGTGCGTCGGGCACGTCGGCAAGTTCATCGGCATCGGCCTGAACTATGCCGATCACGCGGCCGAAGCCGGCATGCCGGTGCCGAAGGAACCGGTCGTGTTCGGCAAGTGGACGAGTTCGATCTGCGGCCCGAACGACGGCATCGACATCCCGAAGGGTTCGGTCAAGACCGACTGGGAAGTCGAACTGGGCGTCGTGATCGGCGCGCGGTGCAAGGACGTCGACGAAGCGAGCGCGCTCGATTACGTCGCGGGCTATTGCGTCGTCAACGACGTGTCCGAGCGCGAATGGCAGATCGAGCGCGGCGGCCAGTGGGACAAGGGCAAGGGCTTCGACACGTTCGGCCCGATCGGTCCGTGGCTCGTGACGCGCGACGAGGTGCCCGATCCGCAGCGTCTCGACCTGTGGCTCGAAGTCGACGGCCACCGTTATCAGAACGGCAACACGCGCACGATGGTGTTCACCGTCGCGCAGTTGATTGCTTATCTGTCGAGTTGCATGACGCTGCAGCCGGGCGACGTGATCACGACCGGCACGCCGCCGGGCGTCGGCATGGGCATCAAGCCGTCGCCGATTTTCCTGAAGGCCGGCCAGAGGGTGCGCCTGGGGATCGAAGGGCTCGGCGAGCAGTTGCAGCACGCGCGCGGCGCACTGTAACCGCACGAGCTGCGATCCCGTCGAGCGACCGCTGCAATCGGTCGCCGCAAACCGGACGCTGACGCGTCAAAACCAGGGGCCCGATTCCGCGCAACGCGGAATTGGGCCCTTGCCGTTTGTACGCGGCGTACGCGGGCTCGATCACACGACGTTGCCGAGTTCGCAATGCGCTTCCAGCCGATACCCGTCGGGATCGACGACGAACGCCGCGTAGTAGCCGGGGCCGTAGTGTTCGCGCTTGCCGGGCCCGCCGTTGTCCTGGCCGCCGTGCTCGAGCGCGGCGCGGTAGAACGCGTCGACCTCGACGGGCGAAGCGGCCTTGAACGACAGGTGCAGCCCCGATTCGGGATCGGCGGCGACGGGGCGGGCAGCGTGCTGCAACCACAGCTCCGGTTCGGTCGTGCCGTACCCGATGGATCCGTCGTCGCTATACAGCCGCTTGTAGCCGAGCGCGCCGAGCGTGCTGTCGTAGAACGCGCGGCTGCGGCCGATGTGGGCGACGCCGAAGGAAAGGTGATCGATCATCTGTTGGCTCCTTGAACTGAAGGGGGACGTCAGTGCAGCAAACTTCGTTTTAACCACCATGCTGGTTATGTTAGAAAGCGTCCGGACGCTTGTCAACCGGCATGGTGGTTAGATACGATGGCGTCATGAGCGATACGCAACCTTCCGTCACGATGGACTGCCTGATTCCTGCGCCGCCCGAAACCCTGAGTATCGATTTCGCCAACACGCTGTACTGGCGTGGCAGCGAGGCGCCGACGGAAACCTTCGGAACGATGGACGACCTGCTGTCGTGGTGCCACGAGCAGGCCGGCGTGCCGGCCGGCCTGGCCGACCGGTGCCGCGTGCGCGATGGGGAGGAAGGCGAGCCGGCGATGCTCGCGCGTGCGCTCGCGTTGCGCGAGGCGTTGTATCGGCTCTTTCATGCGCAGGCCGAACGGCGCGAGCCGCAGGCCGACGATCTCGCGCTGCTCGGCGGCTTTCTGGCGGAAGCGTCGCCGCGCGTCGCGCTGGCGCGTGTCGACGGCGGTTATGCGTGGCGGATCGGGGACGCTGGAGCAACGCTCGCGGGACTGCTGAGCCCGGTGCTGTGGTCGGCGATCGACCTGCTCGGCGGCGCGCGGCTCGCGAAGGTCAAGCGATGCGCGAACGACGCGTGCCAGTGGCTGTTCATCGACGACAGCAAGAACGGCAGCCGCCGCTGGTGCTCGATGTCGTCGTGCGGCAATCGCGCGAAGGCATACCGCCACTATCACAAGGCCGACTGACGAGCCCGTTCAGGCATGCGCCTACGAGCGCGTCGAACCCGAACCTTCCTACTTCGCCGACAACTTCCGCCACAGCGTCGTCTTGCTGATGCCGAGCATCGCGCATGCGCGGTCGCGGTCGCCGCCGCACGCGTCGAGCACCGCGCGGATCTCGTCGGCTTCCGCGCGGCGGCGGCGCGCGTGCAGCGTTTGCGCGTCATCGGCGTCGGCGCCGGTCGCGTTGGACGGCGCCGCGAACAGCTCGGGCGCGATCGCCTGCAGCGCGTCGGGATCGAGCGCGGCGCACGCGGCGGCCGGATCGTTTTCATCGGCTTCCTCGGCGAGTTCCACCGCGATCCGCTCGATCACGTTCTGCAGTTCGCGCACGTTGCCGGGCCACCGGTAGCGCGCAAGCGTTGCCTGCGTCGCGCCGAGCACGCGCGCGGCGTCGCCTGCGTCGCGCAGGCGTTCGGCGAGGCGCGGCTCGCGCCGCGCGGCCTGCACGAGCAGCGTCGCCGCGAGCGCGGGAATGTCGGCCGCGCGCTCGCGCAGCGGCGGCAGGCCGACGTTCAGGATGTTGAGCCGGTAATAGAGATCCGCGCGGAACGTGCCGGCCTCGACGGCCGCGAGCAGCGGACGATGCGTCGCGGCGATCACACGCACGTCGATGCGGATCGGCTCGGTCGAGCCGAGGCGGATCACCTCGCGCTCCTGCAGCACGCGCAGCAGCCGGCTCTGCAGCGACGACGGCATTTCGCCGATCTCGTCGAGGAACAGCGTGCCGCGGTGCGCGGCCTCGAACAGGCCGGTCTTGCCGCCGCGCCGCGCGCCGGTGAACGCGCCTTCCTCATAGCCGAACAGCTCGCTCTCGAGCAGCGCTTCCGGAAACGCGCCGCAATTGACCGCGACGAACGGGTAGCTGCGCCGCGCGGACAGCGCGTGCAGGCTTTGCGCGATCATTTCCTTGCCGGTGCCGCTTTCGCCGAGCACGAGCACGGTCGCGTCGGATTTCGCGTAGCGGCGCACGAGGTCGCGCACGCGCGCCATCGGCGCCGATGCGCCGATTACGTCGTCGAGCGCATAGCGCGCCGCGAACTGCTGGGTGGTCGGCTGCGAACGCAGCGCGCGATCGAGCCGTTCGACCGCGCGCGATTCCTGGAACGTCAGCACGCTGCCCGACGTGACGCCGCGATCGACGAGCGGCCCGCGATGCACGACGTAGCGCACGCCGCGCACGGTCGCGAGCGCGTCGCCGTCCTCGCCGCGCAGCGTGCGCAGCTCGGGCCGCAGGTCGACGAGCGCGCGGCCGACGGCCGCCGCGGGTTCGACCCCGAGCGCCGACGCGAGCCGCTCGTTGATCGCCTCGACGCGGCCGCGCGCGTCGAGCGCGACCACGCCGTCGCGCAGGTGTTGCAGCAGATTGTCGAGCCGCTGGCGGCGGAATGCCTCGGCGTGCGTCGCATACGCGACTTCGAGCGCCGTATCGACGGCCTTGCGCACCGACGCATGCGAATACAGGAACACCGCGCCCATGCCGGCACTGGCCGCGAGGTCGGTGACGAGGCCGGGGCCGACGATCGTCTCGATGCCGCGGTCGCGCAGGTCGTGCACGCAGGCTTCCGCTTCCTGCGCAGACTGATATGACGCAAACTGCACGTCGAGGCCGTACGCGGCGACGAAGCGGCGCACTTCGGGCGGCGTTTCCCCGGCGCTGACGAGCGCGATCCGCGACGCATCGCGCCGGGCGCGCGCGAGCGCCTGCATCACGTCGAAGCCGGTCGGCGACACGACCACGACCGGCACCTGCGCACGCGTCTTCAGGAAGGCGCCGTTCGAGCCGGCCGCGACGATCACGTCGGGTCGCGCGGCGCCGGCCTCGGCGATCGCGCTGAGCGCATCCTCATACGCGCGCGTCACGATGCGCACGTCGGCGCGTTCGTCGAATTCGCCGGCGATCTCGCGAAAGAAGTCGCGCAGGCGGCTGATGCCCATCGCCCAGATGCGCGGGCGCGCCGCGCGATCGGCCGGGCCGACGGGCTTGGTCGAGGAGAGGTCCATGGCGATCGATTATGCGCGTGGGATTTCATTTTTGAAACATGAAATTGCCGAATTGAAATCGCCGGGCGCTGCATCGCCCGCGCCAGTTGCTTAAGAATCAGTGGGTTAGCGACGTTTCGCGAGCTGGCCCGGTCCTTGCTGTTATCGGGCATTCCTTCAGGAGGCCGTTCATGAGCAACACGCATCTTCAGAGCGCCGGCGCGAAATTCCGCGCGGCAGTCGCGGCCGAGCAGCCGCTGCAGGTGGTCGGCGCGATCACCGCGTACGCGGCCAAGATGGCGCAGGCCGTCGGCTTCAAGGCCGTGTACCTGTCGGGCGGCGGCGTCGCCGCGAACTCGCTCGGGATCCCCGACCTCGGCATCAGCACGATGGAAGACGTGCTGATCGACGCGAACCGGATCACCAACGCGACCGATCTGCCGCTGCTCGTCGACATCGATACGGGCTGGGGCGGCGCATTCAACATCGCGCGCACGGTGCGCTCGTTCATCAAGGCCGGCGTTGCGGCCGTGCATCTCGAGGATCAGGTCGGCCAGAAGCGCTGCGGCCATCGTCCGGGCAAGGAAGTCGTGCCGGCCGACGAAATGGTCGATCGCATCAAGGCCGCGGTCGATGCGCGCACCGACGATCAGTTCGTGATCATGGCGCGCACCGATGCTGCCGCCGCCGAAGGGATCGACGCGGCGATCGAGCGCGCGGTCGCGTACGTCGAAGCCGGCGCCGACATGATCTTCCCGGAAGCGATGAAGACGCTCGATGACTACCGCCGTTTCAAGGCGGCCGTGAAGGTGCCGATCCTCGCGAACCTGACCGAGTTCGGCTCGACGCCGCTGTTCACGCTCGACGAACTGCGCGAGGCGAACGTCGACATCGCGCTGTACTGCTGCGGCGCGTATCGCGCGATGAACAAGGCCGCGCTGAACTTCTACGAGACGCTGCGCCGCGACGGCACGCAGAAGGCGGCCGTGCCGACGATGCAGACGCGCGCCGAGCTGTACGACTTCCTCGGCTATCACGAATACGAGCGCAAGCTCGACGAACTGTTCGCGCAGGGCAAGAAGTAACGCGGCCCGCGCGCCGGGACACGATTCCCGGGAAGCTTTGCATGGGACCGCACTAAGCGCTAAAGCGCCAAGTCCGGTCGACACGCTACCTATTGGAGAACGGAAACATGAGCGAGACGAAAGACGCAGCAGCACCGGCCGCCGCAGGCGCATTCAAGCCGAAGAAGTCGGTGGCGCTGTCGGGCGTGACGGCCGGCAACACGGCGCTGTGCACGGTCGGCAAGACCGGCAACGACCTGCACTACCGCGGCTACGACATTCTCGACGTCGCCGAGTCGTGCGAATTCGAGGAAATCGCGCACCTGCTCGTGCACGGCACGCTGCCGAACCTGACCGAACTGGCCGCGTACAAGACCAAGCTGCGCGCGCTGCGCGGCCTGCCGAGCGCGCTGAAGGCGGCGCTCGAGCAGATCCCGGCGTCCGCGCACCCGATGGACGTGATGCGCACGGGCGTGTCGGTGCTCGGTACCGTGCTGCCGGAGAAGGACGATCACAACCTGCCGGGCGCGCGCGACATCGCCGACCGCCTGATGGCGTCGCTCGGCTCGATGCTGCTGTACTGGTATCACTTCTCGCACAACGGCAAGCGCATCGAGACGGAAACCGACGACGATTCGATCGGCGGCCACTTCCTGCACCTGCTGCACGGCAAGACGCCGTCGAAGTCGTGGGTCGAGGCGATGCACACGTCGCTGATCCTGTACGCGGAGCACGAATTCAACGCGTCGACGTTCACGGGCCGCGTGATCGCGGGTACGGGCTCGGACATCTACTCGGCGATCACCGGCGCGATCGGCGCGCTGCGCGGGCCGAAGCACGGCGGCGCGAACGAAGTCGCGTATGAAATCCAGAGCCGCTACAGCTCGCCGGACGACGCCGAAGCGGACATCCGCCGCCGCGTCGAGAACAAGGAAGTCGTGATCGGCTTCGGCCACCCGGTCTACACGATCTCCGATCCGCGCAACAAGGTGATCAAGGGCGTCGCGTACAAGCTGTCGAAGGAAGCGGGCGACACGAAGCTGTACAACATCGCCGAGCGCCTCGAATCGGTGATGTGGGACGCGAAGAAGATGTTCCCGAACCTCGACTGGTTCAGCGCGGTGTCGTATCACATGATGGGCGTGCCGACCGAGATGTTCACGCCGCTGTTCGTGATCTCGCGCACGTCGGGCTGGAGCGCGCACATCATCGAGCAGCGCATCGACAACAAGATCATCCGCCCGAGTGCGAACTATACGGGCCCGGAAGACCTGCAGTTCGTGCCGATCGAGAAGCGCTGACTCTCCCGCAGCGCGCGCCGGCCCCCGCAACGCGGGCGGCCGGCGCGCGCTGAACGCCATACCCAGGTATCCCCACATCATGAATACCGCCAACCGCAAACCCCTGCCCGGCACGTCGCTGGATTATTTCGACGCGCGTGCCGCGGTCGACGCGATCGCGCCCGGCGCCTACGACACGCTGCCGTACACGTCGCGCGTGCTCGCCGAAAACCTCGTGCGCCGCTGCGATCCGGCGATCCTCGCCGAGTCGCTGAAGCAGATCGTCGAGCGCAAGCGCGAACGCGATTTTCCGTGGTTCCCGGCGCGCGTCGTGTGCCACGACATCCTCGGGCAGACGGCGCTCGTCGATCTCGCCGGCCTGCGCGACGCGATCGCCGACGGCGGCGGCGATCCGGCGAAGGTGAACCCGGTCGTGCCCGTGCAACTGATCGTCGATCACTCGCTCGCCGTCGAATGCGGCGGCTTCGATCCGGACGCGTTCGCGAAGAACCGCGCGATCGAGGATCGCCGCAACGAGGATCGCTTCCACTTCATCGAGTGGACGAAGAAGGCGTTCGAGAACGTCGACGTGATCCCGCCGGGCAACGGCATCATGCACCAGATCAACCTCGAGAAGATGTCGCCGGTGATCCAGGCGCAGGATGGCGTCGCGTATCCGGACACCTGCGTCGGCACCGACAGCCACACGCCGCACGTCGACGCGCTCGGCGTGATCGCGATCGGCGTAGGCGGCCTGGAAGCCGAGAACGTGATGCTCGGCCGCGCGTCGTGGATGCGCCTGCCGGACATCGTCGGCGTCGAACTGACCGGCAAGCGCCAGCCCGGCATCACCGCGACCGACGTCGTGCTCGCGCTGACCGAGTTCCTGCGCAAGGAAAAGGTGGTCGGCGCGTACCTGGAATTCCGCGGTGCGGGAGCCGCGAGCCTCACGCTCGGCGATCGCGCGACGATCTCGAACATGGCGCCCGAATACGGTGCGACGGCCGCGATGTTCTTCATCGACGGCCAGACGACCGACTACCTGCGCCTCACCGGCCGCAGCGACGAGCAGGTGAAACTGGTCGAGACCTATGCGAAGGCGGCGGGCCTGTGGGCCGATACGCTGGACAATGCGCAGTACGAGCGCACGCTGACGTTCGACCTGTCGAGCGTCGTGCGCAACATGGCCGGCCCGTCGAACCCGCACAAGCGGCTGCCGACGTCCGATCTCGCCGCGCGCGGGATCGCCGGCCAGTGGGAAGAGAAGGCGGGCGAGATGCCGGACGGCGCGGTGATCATCGCCGCGATCACGAGCTGCACGAACACCAGCAACCCGCGCAACGTGATCGCGGCGGCCTTGCTCGCGCGCAATGCGAACGCGAAGGGCCTGACGCGCAAGCCGTGGGTGAAGAGCTCGCTCGCGCCGGGTTCGAAGGCGGTCGAGCTGTATCTGGAAGAGGCGAAGCTGCTGCCGGAACTCGAGAAGCTCGGCTTCGGCATCGTCGCGTTCGCGTGCACGACCTGCAACGGGATGTCGGGCGCGCTCGACCCGAAGATCCAGCAGGAGATCGTCGATCGCGACCTGTACGCGACGGCCGTGCTGTCCGGCAACCGCAACTTCGACGGCCGCATCCACCCGTATGCGAAGCAGGCGTTCCTCGCGTCGCCGCCGCTCGTCGTCGCGTACGCGATCGCCGGCACGATCCGCTTCGACATCGAGAAGGACGCGCTCGGCCACGACCAGGACGGCAAGCCCGTCACGCTGAAGGACATCTGGCCGAGCGACGAGGAGATCGACGCGATCGTCGCGTCGAGCGTGAAGCCCGAGCAGTTCCGCAAGGTCTACGAGCCGATGTTCGCGCGCAGCGCCGATGCGGGCGAGCGCGCGGCGCCGCTGTACGACTGGCGGCCGCAGAGCACGTACATTCGCCGTCCGCCGTACTGGGAAGGGGCGCTTGCCGGCGAACGCACGCTGCAGGGCATGCGCCCGCTCGCGGTGCTCGGCGACAACATCACGACCGACCACCTGTCGCCGTCGAACGCGATCCTCGCGAACAGCGCGGCCGGCGAATACCTCGCGAAGATGGGCCTGCCGGAAGAAGACTTCAACTCGTACGCGACGCACCGGGGAGACCACCTGACCGCGCAGCGCGCGACCTTCGCGAACCCGACGCTGATCAACGAGATGGCGGTGGTCGACGGCGCGGTGAGGAAGGGCTCGCTCGCGCGCGTCGAGCCGGAAGGCAAGGTCATGCGGATGTGGGAAGCGATCGAGACGTACATGAATCGCAAGCAGCCGCTGATCGTCGTCGCCGGCGCCGACTACGGCCAGGGCTCGTCGCGCGACTGGGCCGCGAAGGGCGTGCGGCTCGCGGGCGTCGAGGCGATCGCCGCCGAAGGCTTCGAGCGGATCCACCGCACCAACCTGATCGGGATGGGCGTGCTGCCGCTCGAGTTCAAGCCCGGCACGAACCGGACGACGCTCGGCATCGACGGCACCGAGACCTTCGACGTGATCGGCGAGCGCAAGCCGCGCGCCGACCTGACGCTCGTGATTCACCGCAGGAACGGCGAGCGCGTCGAGGTGCCGATGACGTGCCGGCTCGATACGGCCGAGGAAGTGTCGATCTACGAGGCCGGCGGCGTGCTGCAGCGCTTCGCGCAGGACTTCCTCGAATCGTCGCAGGCGGCGTGACGGGGTTACATCGAGAACACAGACATGGCTCACATTCCTCAAATCAGGATTCCCGCGACCTATATCCGCGGCGGCACCAGCAAGGGCGTGTTCTTCCGGCTGCAGGACCTGCCCGACGCGGCGCAGGCGCCGGGCGCCGCGCGCGACGCGCTGCTGCTGCGCGTGATCGGCAGCCCCGATCCGTACGGCAAGCAGATCGACGGGATGGGCGGCGCGACGTCGTCCACCAGCAAGACGGTGATCGTGTCGAAGAGCACGCGGCCCGGCCACGACGTCGACTACCTGTTCGGGCAGGTCGCGATCGACAAGGCGTTCGTCGACTGGACCGGCAACTGCGGCAACCTGTCGGCGGCGGTCGGCCCGTTCGCGATCGGCGGCGGGCTCGTCGATCCCGCGCGCGTGCCGCGCGACGGCATCGCGACCGTGCGGATCTGGCAGGCGAACATCGGCAAGACGATCGTCGCGCACGTGCCGGTCACGAACGGCGCGGTGCAGGAGACGGGCGACTTCGAGCTGGACGGCGTCACGTTCCCGGCCGCCGAAGTGCAGCTCGAATTCATGGACCCGGCCGCCGAGGAAGAGGGTGTGGGCGGGTCGATGTTCCCGACCGGCAACCTCGTCGACGATCTCGCGGTGCCGGGCGTCGGCACGCTGAAGGCGACGATGATCAACGCGGGAATCCCGACGATCTTCGTCGAGGCCGACGCGATCGGCTATACGGGCACCGAGTTGCAGGACGCGATCAACGGCGACGCGAAGGCGCTCGAGAAGTTCGAGACGATCCGCGCGCACGGCGCGCTGCGCATGGGGCTGATCGATACGCTCGACGAAATCGCGACGCGGCAGCACACGCCGAAGATCGCGTTCGTCGCGAAGCCGGCCGATTACGTCGCATCGAGCGGCAAGCGCGTGAACGCGGGCGACGTCGACCTGCTGGTGCGCGCGATGTCGATGGGCAAGCTGCACCACGCGATGATGGGCACGGCGGCGGTCGCGATCGGCACGGCCGCGGCGATCCCCGGCACGCTCGTCAATCTGGCGGCGGGCGGCGGCGAACGCAACGCGGTGCGCTTCGGACATCCGTCGGGCACGCTGCGCGTCGGCGCGGAAGCGCAGCAGCAGGAGAATGGCGAGTGGACCGTCACGAAGGCGATCATGAGCCGCAGTGCGCGCGTGCTGATGGAGGGCTGGGTGCGGGTGCCGGGCGACGCGTTCTGACGTTTCCGTCGTTCGACCGGGATGCGCGGGCGGCTTCGGCCGCCCGCGTCGTTTCGGCTAGCCGTGCAGGAACCGGCGCAGCGCGTCGCGGCTGAGGCGGCGTGCCGCTTCGGAGAGTCGCGCGTCGGGCACGATGTCGAAACCGTGCACGCCGCCGGGGAGCACGTGCAGTTCGGTCGGCACGCCGGCGCGGAGCAGCCGCCGCGCATAGTCGAGGTTTTCTTCGAGGAACAGGTCGAGCGAGCCGATCGACAGGAACGTCGGCGGCAGGCCGTCGAGCTTGTCCGCGCGCGCGGCGGCGGCATACGGCGACACGCCGTCGAGGCCTGGCGCGTGGCCGAGCAGCGACGTCCAGCCGAACCGGTTGTTGGCCGCGTGCCAGACGAACTCGCCGGCATGCGGATGCGGCGTACGCGTGCAGGTGCGGTCGTCGAGCATCGGGTAGATCAGGTGCTGGAACGCGAGCCGGTATTCGCCGCGATCGCGCGCCAGCAGCGCCAGCGCGGCGGCCAGCCCGCCGCCCGCGCTTTCGCCCGTCACGCCGATGCGCGCCGGGTCGATGCCGAGCGTGTCGGCATGGAGGAAGGTCCACGCGAGGCCCGCGTAGCAATCCTCGATCGCACCGGGGAACACCGTTTCCGGCGCGAGGCGGTAGTCGATCGAGATCAGCACGCAGCCGAGCTGTTTGACTGCCTGGCGATGAATGGCCTCCAGGTCCTTCGCCGCGCCGCGCACGTAGCCGCCGCCGTGCATGTGGACGATCGCCGGGAGTGGGCGCGCGGTGTCGTCGGGCGTGTAGATGTGGAGCGGGACGTCCGGCGCGCCGGCGGGGCCGGGGACGGCGCGGCGCTCGAGCGTGCTGCCGGCCGGGTCCGGCGGCGGCAGCGGCAGCACGCGCTCGCGCGCCTGCGCGAGGTTGTCGGCGCTGAGCGTGACGGTCGGCCACACGTCGAGCAGCGGGCGGATTTCGGGATCGACGAGATGCAGGGTATCCAAGCGGTTGCTCCGTGATTGGGGGGCGGCGATAACGGACGAGCCAGTGTCGCCGCAGCGGGGCTCGGAGGCCGGCCGGCCGCCGCGATCATGTCCTTCCGGCATGCCGCAGCAGGCGGGCGGTGCCGCCGGGCGCGTGTCATGTGCGGCACGACAGTGGGCTGACATTGCCGTCGACGCGCAAGTTCCCGCGGCGGCGCCGACCGGTGCGACATCGTCGTCGTGATGCGCGGTGCGCGGCCCGCGCAGCGCGGACGCCTACAGCACGCTGCGTGCGACGACCCAGCGGTGCACCTCGCTCGGGCCCTCGAAGATTCGCATCAGCCGCGCTTCGCTCGCCATCTGCTGCAACGGCAGTTCCTTCGTCATGCCCATCGCGCCGAGCGTCTGCATCGCGTGATCGATGACGGTCCACGCCATTTCGGTCGCGAATACCTTGACCATCGAGATCTGCGTGCGCGCATCCTGCCCGGCATCCACCCGCGCGGCTGCTTCGTAGGTCATCAGGCGGCACGCGTGGATGCGGGTCAGCGCATCGGCCACCCACCACTGGACTGCCTGGCGCTCCGCGAGCGGCACCCCGAAGGTCGTGCGCTGCTTCGCGTATTCGCACAGCAGCGCGACCGCGCGCTCGGCGCGACCGATGCACCAGGCCGCCATCTCCAGCCGCCGGTTCGACAGCCGCCCCTGCATCGGCACGAAGCCTTCGCCTTCCCGGCCGAGCAGTTGCGTGGCGGGCAGGCGGCAGTTTTCCAGCACGATCTCGTAGGTGGACAGCCCGCCGATCATCGGAATCCGGCGTTCGATGATGAAGCCCGGCGTATCGCGCTTGACGATGAAGGCCGAGATGCCGCCGCGCTTGCCCTTGCTGCGGTCCGTCAGCGCCATCACGATCGTCCAGTCGGCTTCGCTCGCGTGGCTGATCCAGATCTTGCGCCCGTTCAGCACCCAGCCGTCGCCATCGCGCTCGGCCGTCGTCGACAGCGCGCCCGGGTCCGAGCCGGCGCCCGGTTCGGAGATGGCCATCGCGGAGCGCGTGACGCCGCGCGCATAAGGGTCGAGATAGCGGGCGCGCTGCGCGTCGTCGGCCGAGTCGCACAGCATCCTCAGGTTCGGCGAATCGGGCGGCAGCACGTACGGCGTCACGGTCGTGCCGATCGCTTCGTTCACGCCGACCATCGCGACGGCCGACAGGTCGGAGCCGCCGGCGTCGAGCGGTGCGTCGAGCCCCCACAGGCCGAGCTGTCGCGAGCGTTCGTCGAGCCGCGCGTGCTCGTCGGCGAGCAGCGCGAAGCGCTGACCATCGGCCTCGCGCGCCATCACGGCGGCTTCGAGCGGAATCAGTTCGTCGTTCACGAAGCGCGCGACGAGGTCCTTGATCATCCGGTGTTCGAGTTCGAGTTCGAAGTTCATGTGCTGATCGATGAGTGAGTGAAGGAAACCGGCGCGGTCAGCGCGCGGCTGGAAGCGGTGCAGCCCGCGCGCGCAGCGTGCCGAGCAGCGCCACGCAGCCGGCCGCGAGCAGTGCCGCGTTGAAATAGAGTCCGCCGCGCATCGATCCGGTGACCGTGTTGAGCACGCCCATCAGGAACGGGCTCGCGAACCCGCCGATCGCGCCGGACATCGTGATCGCCGCGATCGCGACCGCCATCGAGCGTTTGGGCAGCGCGAGCCCCGGCAGCACCCAGAACGCGGGCAGCGCCGCGGCGTGCGCGGCGACCGCGATGCAGAGCGCGATCATCAGGTGCGGCGTGCCGTCGACGCTCGCCAGCCCGGCGAGTGCCGCCGCGCAGGCGAGCATCGCGACCGCGCCGTGCCCGCGCCATTCGCGCCGGCGCTCGGTGCGCCAGCCCATCCCGAGCATGCCGACGATGCCGCACAGATAGGGCAGCGCGGACAGCAGCCCGATCTGCATCGCGCCGTGCAGGCCGCCGCGATGCAGGATCACGGGCATCCAGAACACGAGCGCGTAGCCAGCGGCCGCGATCGCAAAATTGGCCGCGCACAGCAGCCAGAAATCGCGGTGCGCGACCAGCGGCCGCGCCGCGTCCGCATCCGGCATGCCGGCTTCGGCATGCACGTGTGCGGCGCGCAGTGCGGCCTTGTCGGCATCCGACAGCCAGCGTGCGTCGTCCGGCCGGTCGTCGAGAAACCGCAGCGCAACGATGCCGATCGCGCTGCTCGGCAGCCCCTCCACGAGAAACAGCCATTGCCAGCCGCTCAGGCCGGCTGCACCGTCGAAGAGCGTGAGGATCGCGCCCGACACGGGTCCGGCGATCAGCCCCGCGAGGTACAGCGCCGTCATGAAGAGCGCGAACGCCTTCGCGCGCTGCTTCGGCGGATACCACGCGCCGAGATAGAACAGGATGCCGGGGAAGAAGCCGGCCTCGAACACGCCCAGCAGGAACCGGCACGCGTAGAACTGCGCGGGCGTCGTGACGAACATCGTCGCGGCCGAACCGAGCCCCCACAGCACCATGATTCGTGCGATCGTCCTGCGCGCGCCGATCCGCACGAGTAACGCGTTGCTCGGAATCTCGAACGCCATGTAGCCGATGAAGAAGATGCCGGCGCCGAGCCCGTAGACGGCATCGGAGAAGTGCAGCTCGGCAGCCATCTGCGCGTGCGCGAAGCCGATGTTGATCCGGTCGATGAACGACAGCGTGTAGCAGAGGATCAGGAACGGCAGCAGCCGGCGCGAGATCCGGCGGTAGAGCGCCTGCGTCGCGCCATCGTCGACGGCGGCCGGGTGGGTGGAAAGGGTCGGGGTCATGGGCACTCCGTCAGAAGCGGTGAACGATGCCGAGCGCGAGCACCTGCTCGGTGCCGCCCGGTTGCGGCTGCCGGCCGGCGACGACCGTGTTGCGCGCGTCGCCGCCGTTCTTCATGTAGAGATAGCGTGCGTAGAGCGAAGTCCGCTTCGACAGCGGATGGTCGTACCCGACGCCGAGCGCGGTCGCGTCGTTCGCCGAGCCCTTCACGTCGCGGCGCACGACCGACACGAGCACGCGATCGAGCGCGCCGACATTGATCGATGCGCCGACGCTCGCGGTCGAGAACGCGGGCAGGTTCGGCGCCGTGCTGGCGCCATGGAGAAACGCGGCGTACAGCTTGACGCGCGCGAACGCATAGTTGGCCGCGAACACGTAGTGGCGGGTCGTCGACGGGTAGACGACGGGCGACAGGTTGCCGGCCGACACGTCGCCCTGGAAGCCCGCGCCGAGATAGAGCCCGCCGATCCGGTACTGAAGCCCGGCGCCATAGTTGCGCCCGGCCTGCATGGACAGCGCGTTCGGTGTCGGAAAGCCGTACGTGGCCATCACGCGCAGGCCGTTCCAGTCGGGGCTGAGATACGACGCCGCCTGGTTGAAGCGCGGAATCGGCGGCGTCGTGTTGCTCGTGATCGTATCCGTCGACGTCGCGAGCAGCGCGAGCGGCGAAATTCGCTCGTTGAGTCCGAACGGATCGCCTTCGTATACGACGTAGAACGACGGCGTGTATTGCCGGCCGAGCCGGAGGTCGCCGTAGCGCGTGTTCTGCAGCGATACGTATGCCTGCCGGTAGAACAGCGTGCCGCCCTGGAACGATCCGTCGGCCGGCGAGAAGCCGCTTTCCAGCACGAACTTCGTCGACGTGCCGCCGCCGAGATCCTCGACGCCCGTCAACCCGATGCGGCTTGTCGACGATCCGCCGCCGCTCTGCCGCACGCTCGACAGGCTGCCGATGCGATCGAATTCGACGTAGCTGTCGACGATCCCGTACAGCGTGACCGACGACGCGTGCGCTGGCGACGCGCACAGCACGCAGGCGCCGACCAGGAATGCTTTCCGTTGCATGAAGATGTCTCCGTTCCATGTTTTTTTTTGACGCGCCCGCGTTCTGGGAGCGGTTGCGCGCGTCGTGTCGCCCACCGTGCTGCGTCGGGATCAGCGCCCCTTGAACACCGGCTTGCGCTTCTCGAGAAACGCGCGGGCGCCTTCGATCCGGTCCTCGCTCGCATAGACGTCGGGGCCGACGTCCAGCCGCAGCGCCGCGGCAACCGGCAAGCCCTGGCTGCGTGTCGCGGTTTCCTTGATGCGGCGGATCGTGAGCGGCGCGTTCGCGGCGATCGCCTCCGCCAGTTCGCGCACGGTGTCGTCGAGCGCGGCGCCGGGTACGACGCGGTTCAGCACCCCGACGCGCTGCGCTTCGTCAGCGTCGAAGCGGCGGCCCGTGAACAGCAGCTCCATCGCGACGGCGCGCGGCAGCATGCGCGGCAGCAGCACGCTCGCGAAGTTCGCGCCCATGCCGACCCGCGCTTCGGGCAGCGCGAAGTACGCGTGCTCGGCGGCGATCCGCAGGTCGCACGCGAGCGCGATTTCAAAGCCGCCGCCGACGGCGAAGCCGTTGATGGCCGCGATGGTCGGCTTGCGCAGCTCCAGGATCAGCTCGTGCACGTTGCGTGCGAGCCCGCGCATCGGCCGCATCCCGCGCATCTCGGGATCGCCGAGATCGATGCCCGCGCTGAAGGCCCGTTCGCCGGCACCTCGGATCACGATCGCGCGAATCGCGGGGTTGTCGTCGAGCGTGACCAGTTCGTCGCACAGGCGCCGGATCGCTTCGGCGGACAGTGCATTGGCAACGTGCGGACGATGGATCGTCAGCCACGCAATGCCGTCGTCGTCGTTGCGCAGGATCGACGGGGCGTCGTCGCCGGTCGGGGAAGAGAACGTGCGCGGCGCGCTCATGACGCGCTCCCGGCAGAGCCTGCGCGTTCGTCGTGGATGACGCCTGCCTGCCGCAGCGCGTCGCGCCGGGCTGCATCGATGCCGAACGCGTCGAGCACCGCGTCGGTGTCGGCGGCGAACGGCCGGGGCGGCCGGCGTATCGATCCGGGCGTGCGGGAGAGTTTGGCCGGGATGCCCGCGCCGGTGTACGTATCGGTATTGACGAACATCGCGTTGCGCGCCGCCTGCGGATGGCCGAATGCATCGGCGACGGTGTTCACCGGCCCCGTTGCGACGCCGGCGTGCAGCAGCCGCTCGACGACGTCGTCGGCGCGAAGTTCGGCGGTGAGTTGCCCGAGCAGCGTGTCGAGCGCGTCGCGATGCGCGACGCGCTGCGCGTTGGTCGCGAACCGGGGATCGCGCGCAAGCTCGGGCACGCCGAGCGCTTCGACGAGCCGCGCGAACGTGCGGTTGTTGCCGGCGCCCGTCGCCACCGGCTTGTCCTTGCACGGATAGACGCCGTACGGCGCGATCGCGCCATACACATTGCCGGTCGCGACGGGAACGTCGCCGGTCGCCATCCAGCTCGTGCTGACCGGGTGCAGCATCGACAGTGCGGTGCTGAACAGGTCGATGTCGACATGCTGCCCGAGACCGGAGCGCGTCCGTTCGACCAGCGCGAGCAGGATGCTCGACACGGCGCTCAGGCCGGCCGCGAAATCGACGACCGGAAACGGCACCTTGAGCGGCATGCCGCCCGGTTCGCCGTTGATCGACATGAAGCCGGCCAGCCCCTGCGCGACGGCGTCGTAGCCCGGAAACCGCGCGAGCGGGCCGTCGGTGCCGTACCCGGAGATCGAGCAATGGACGAGGCGCGGGAAGCGTTCGCGCAGGCAGTCTTCGTACCCGATGCCCCAGCGTTCGAGCGTGCCCTGCTTGAAGTTGTCGATCAGCACGTCGGCCGTCTCGAGCAGGCGGAACAGCACGTCGCGTCCGTCGGGATGCGACAGGTCGAGCGCGAGATTGCGCTTGTTGCGGTTGAGTCCCCAGTAGTAGCTGGAGATGCCGCCCGGCATCGCGGGCCCCCAGTCGCGCGTTTCGTCGCCTTGCGGCGGTTCGATCTTGACGACGTCCGCGCCGTGGTCCGCGAGCGTCTGCGCGCAGAACGGCCCCGCATAAACGCGGCTCAGGTCCACCACGCGCACGCCCGCGAGTGCGCCTTCGTTGTTGCTGGTCATGACGATGTTTCCTTCGATGTGGAATTCGATGGTCCGGCGTGCCGGTATGTGCCGGCCGCGCGGCATGCGATGCGGCGCCGGTTCAGCCGCGCGCGGCGAACAGCGCGTTCACCGCCGCGCGATGTTCGGGTGTGGCGTGCGCGAACGCCTGGTACGAGGCCGACAGGTCGAGCAGCGTGTCGAGGCTCGTGTGCCGGCCTTCGCGCAGCAGCCGCTTGGTCAGGCGCAACGCGGTGCCCGAGTGGCGGGCGATGCGGCCGGCCAGTTCGTGCGCGTGCGCGAGGAGGTCGCCGTCGGGAACGACGCGCGACACGAGCCCGCAGCGCAGCGCCGCCTGTGCGTCCAGCGCGTCGCCCGTGAACGACATTTCCGCGGCAACGGCGGCGCCGACGATCTGCGGCAGGAACCACGCGCCGCCGTCGCCCGGCACGAGGCCGAGCGCGATGAAGCTCTCGGCGAAGCGTGCGCTGCCGGCGGCGATGCGGATGTCGCACATGCACGCGAGATCGGTGCCGGCGCCGATGGCCGGGCCGTTGACCGCCGCGATGGCCGGCACTTCGAGCTGCTGGAACGCCTGCGCCACGCGCTGTATGCCGCGGCGATAGCTCGTCCGGATCGCGGCGAGGTCGTGCGGGTCCGATTCGATGAACGCACGCATCGCCTTCACGTTGCCGCCCGACGAAAACGCCGTGCCGGCGCCGGTCAGGATCAGCACGCGGATCGATTCGTCGCGGTTCGCGTCGTCGCAGCATTCGGTCAGCGCATCGATCGCATCGGTGTCCGAAATGGCGTTGCGGGTTTCGGGGCGGTTCATCGTGACGGTCAGGATCGGGCCCTGCCGTTCACGGATCAGAAAGGCTGCCATGATGTCTCCGTATGTTCTGTGCCGCGGGACTTCACGCCGCGGGCCGAAGCCTAGTATCGTCACGACGGTTGGCGGCGGGAAATTCCGTTCCACATATGTGGAAGGCCCGTCCCGGTTGCGTGCGGAGAGGGCGGGATGAGCGGAAACGTGGTCAAGAGCGCGGCGCGCGTGTTCGAGGTGCTGGAACTCTTCAGCACATTGCAGCGGCCGCTGAGCGTGCGGGAGATCGCCACGCGCTGCGGCTATCCGGGGTCGAGCGCGGCGGCGCTGCTGACCAGCATGAAAGCGCTCGGCTATCTCGCGTACGACGACGCGACGCACGCCTATGCGCCCACCGCGCGGCTCGTCAATCTCGGCGAAGCGCTCGTCGATTCGGCGGCAGGCAGCCGGCGGCACTGGCACGCCGTCGCGAAGCGGCTGGCCGCCCGCACGCACGAGGCGGTCGTGATCGCGGTGCAGAGCGATCTGTATGTGCAGTACATCGACGCGATCGCGGGCTCCCATAGGATTCCGATCCAGTTCTATGCGCCGATCGGCACGCGCCGCGAGATCTGCATGTCGAGCCTCGGCTGGGCGCTGCTGAGCATCCAGCCGGACAGCACGATCCGCCGGCTCGTGGCGCGCAGCATCCGCCGGCTCGGGAAGTCGGGCAGGACGATCGACGAGGACGTCGTGCTCGACAAGGTCGAACAGACGCGCCGGCACGGCTACTCGTATTCGGCGCATACGGTGACGCAGGGCGCCGCGATGATCTCGATGGTGATCGCGGACGGCTGGAACGGTCTGCCGCTGGCGATGGGCGTGGCCGGGCCCGTCGAGCGGATCGACGCGCACCGCGACGCGATCGTGCTGGCGATGCGGGAGGCGCTGGCCGAGCGCGCGGGCGAGGCGGCCGGCTAGCCGCGGCAGGCTGGCCCGTGCGCCGGGCGTTGTCGGCATCGGGCAAGTGCCGGTGCCTGACGGCGAGCGATGGCGATGCGGCCGGGACGTCGATCCCGGGTATCGGCCCGGTCATCGTTCGTGCCGCGCCCGTCGCACGCATTCGCATAGAATCGATGCGTTTCCTTGCCCCTGTCACGGTTGCATTTCAGCGAGGTCGCAATGCCATTGAACGCGCCGCTTGCCGGCATCCACATCGTCGAATTCGAAGGCCTCGGCCCCGGCCCGCTCGCGGGCTGGATGCTCGCCGGGATGGGCGCGCGGATCACGCTGATCGCGCGGCCGTCCGGCCGCACGAGCGCGCCGGACGCGCTGCGGGGCCGCGACGGCGATCTGCTGCGCGAAGGCAAGGCGATCGTCGAGCTCGACCTGAAGGCGCCTGCCGGCCGCGATGCGGCGCTCGATCTGATCGCGCAGGCCGACGCGCTGATCGAGGGACTGCGGCCCGGCGTGATGGAGCGGCTCTGCCTCGGGCCCGAAGATTGCGCACGCCGCAACCCGAAGCTCGTGTACGGGCGGATGACGGGCTGGGGCCAGCACGGCCCGCTCGCGGCCGCGGCCGGGCACGACCTGAACTATGTCGCGCTGACCGGGCTGCTGTCGCTATCGGCACCGAACGACGGCCGGCCGGGTTTGCCGCCGACCGTCGTCGGCGATGCGGGCGGCGCGCTCGGGCTCGCGTTCGGGATCGTCTGCGCGCTGTTCGACGTGCGCGGCGGCGGGCCGGGGCGCGTGGTCGACGGCGCGATCGTCGACATCGTGTCGATGCTCGGTTCGCTTGCGTTGTGGGCGCGTGCGAACGGGCAACTCGACGGCGCGCAGCCGAGCCTCTTCCACGACGCGCCGTTCTACGACGTGTATCGCTGCGCGGACGGCGAATGCGTGACGATCGGCGCGCTCGAGCCGCCGTTCTATGCGCTGCTGGTCGAGCGGCTCGGGCTGACCGACGTCGATCCGGCGTCGCAGTACGACCGCGCGCGCTGGCCCGCGCTGAAGGTGCGGTTCGCCGAGGTGTTCGCGCAGCAGCCGTCCGCGCACTGGCGCGCGCTGCTGGAGGGCACCGATGCGTGTTTCGCGCCGGTATTGAGCGTGGCCGACGCGGCCGCGCATCCGCACAACGCGGCGCGCGGGATCTATCGGACCGACGAGAACGGCAACGTGCGGGTGCGCGTGGCGCCGCGTTTCCTGCCGCTGACGGGGGACGATGCGGGCTAGCGGCGCGGAGGCGTGCCGTTGCGCGGCATCGGATGGCGGCCGCTCGGGCCGTTTTCAGGCGGTTTCTTCAGGCCGTTTCCTCCGGCATATCCGGCACCTTGCCGTCGCCGACGCGGTTGATCGTGCCTTGCGCGATCGCGACGAGCCGCTCGTGATCGCCGTCGATGACGAACACGTGACACTGGCAGGTCGCCTGGTGCCGACCTGCGTAGACCAGCTTCGCGCGCGCGACGAGCGTGCCGTTCACGGCCGGCCGCAGGTAGTTGATCTTGTATTCGGCCGTGATCACGCGCGGGCCGAGCACGAGCGCGCCGGCGAACGTCAGCGCGTTGTCGGCGAGATAGCTGATGACGCCGCCGTGCACGAAACCGTGCTGCTGCCGCAGCTCGTCACGCACGTGCAGGCACAGCGACACCTCGTTGTCGCCGATATGCATCAGCTCCGTGCCCAGCAGCATGCTGAACGGTTGCGCACGCAATGCGCCGCGCGCGTGGTCCGTGATGTCGGTCATCGACTTTCCTCGAAATGAGTGCCCGCTTGCGCTGAACTCTAGGAAGGGGACTGCGGATAAGCAAGGAAATTCGTCCGCGATTCCTGCAATTTTCGGCGCGATGCGATGCGATTATTGCGTCGAACGCGGGAGTTGTCCTTGTTTGCGGGCGATTCGGCGGGAATGCGCGAGCGACGCACGTCACGGGCCCACCTTGCTGGCCGCATCTCGCCGGCCCCACCTAGGCGACCGCTCCTAAAGTCCGACGAAGAAATGCCGCTAATGCCGGGGCATTGCCTCATCGTCCGCTCTCCAGGAATCTCCCATGTTCGGAAAAATCAAGCTCGCGTCGGGTCTGCTCGGCGTGTTGACCGTGTTTTGCCTCTTCCTGTTCGCGATCGAAGCGCTCGGCTTCCGGGCGCTCGCGTCGACGCGCAGCGGCGTCGACGATCTGTCGAACGTCGCGATCGCGCAGGTCAACGCGGCCAACCAGGCGACCGAGCACCTGCTCGACGCGCGCATCAACCTGTCGCGCGCCGGCACGCGGATGGTGCGCGGCGGCCCGAAGCCGGAAGACATCATCCGCCATGCCGGCGCTTCGCTTGCCGAAGCGGACAAGGCGTTCGCCGCGCTGACGGCCGCGCAGCCGGTCGACGACACGAACCGCACGCGCGTCGCGGCGCTCGCCGAGCGCTATCGCGCGCTGCGCGGCGCGCTTGGCGAACTCGTGCAGTTCCTCGACGCCGACAACATCCAGGCCTTCCTCGACCAGCCGACGCAAGGCATCCAAGACGCCTACCTCGCCGAACTGCACCGCTTCGCCGAATACGGCAGCGCATCGAGCCGCACGGCGCTCGACACGATCGACGGCGGCATCCTCTGGTTCAAGTCGGTCGGCATCGCGCTGCTGGTGGCGATGCTCGCGGCGAGCGCGGCGATCTACGCAGCCGCGCGGCGCGCGGTCGTCGCGCCGCTGGACGAGGCCAGCCGCCATTTCGAGCGGATCGCGCAGGGCCGGCTCGACGAAGCCGTGCGGGCGGGCGGCGTATTCGAGATCGACCGGATGCTGCGCGGCCTCGCCGCGATGCAGACGAGCATCGCGGGCACCGTGCGCACGGTGCGCCACGCGTCCGATGCGATCCACCTCGGCGCGGGCGAGATCGCGGGCGGCAACGCCGACCTGTCGGCGCGCACGGGCACGCAGGCCGCGTCGCTCGAGGAAACGGCCGCGAGCATGGAGGAATTGACCGCGACCGTCCGGCAGAACACCGACAGCGCACGCGCGGCCAGCGCGCTGGCCGACGCGGCGCTCGAAGCGACGAGCCACGGCGGCGGCGTGGTCGACAGCGTGATCGACCGGATGCGCGGCATCGCGCAGAGCTCGGGGCGGATCGCGGAGATCATCTCGGTGATCGACGGCATCGCGTTCCAGACCAACATCCTCGCGCTGAACGCCGCGGTCGAGGCCGCGCGGGCCGGCGAACAGGGGCGCGGCTTCGCGGTCGTCGCGGGCGAAGTGCGCTCGCTCGCGCAGCGCAGCGCGCAATCGGCGAAGGAGATCAAGGCGCTGATCGAGGATTCGGTCGCGCAGATCAACGGCGGCGCGGAACTCGTCGAACGCGCCGGCGAAGCAATGCGGACGGTGTCGACGTCGATCACGCGCGTCGTGCAGACGATGTCCGAGATCACGGCCGCGTCGGTCGAGCAGAGCGTCGGGATCGAGCAGGTGAACCAGGCCGTCACGCAGATGGATCAACTGACGCAGCAGAACGCGGCGCTGGTGGAGCAAGTCGCGGCGGCGGCCGCGTCGCTGAACGACCAGACCGCGCACCTGATGCAGGCGGTGTCGGTGTTCGAACTCGGCGATGCGCGCGCCGCACGTGGCGAACGCGCGGCGCCGTCGTTCGCCGACGCGGGTTACGAACCGGCCGGCAGCGCCGCGTAGGCGGTCGCGAGATGGTAGGGCGTCGTTGACGGCATGTCGGCGCGCGACACCTGCCCGTCCGCCGTCTTGCACTCGAACCAGCCGCGCGGATGCAGGAAGCGCGCGGCGAAACGCCCGATTTGCTGCGCGAGGGGCGCGGACGCCGGCGTGCCGCCGTGCGTCGCGAGCGCGCGCAGGTACTCGGTCTGCGCCCAGATCCGCTGCGTGCCGTCGATGCATACGCCTTGCGCGTCGAGCGCCGCGCAGACGCCGCCCGTCTGCGCATCGACACCGTATTGCTCCGCGAACATGAACGCGCGCGACAGCGCGTCGGGGAGCCCGGTCTGCGCGAGCCGTGCGCCGGCCGCATCGACCAGATAGAACCATTCGAACTGATGGCCGGGTTCGAAACGGTTGTCGGCCGCCCCGAGCGGCAGTTCGGCGACGCAGCCGGTCGCCGCGTCGACGAACGTGCGCTCGACGGCCTGCGCGGTGCGTGCGAGCGCATCGTCGAACGCCGCGTCGCCGAACGCGTCGGCGGCTGCGAGCCACGCTTCGGTCAGATGCATCAGCGGATTCTGCAGCGCGCCGCTGCCGGATGACGAGAAATCGGCGTGGCGCGCCGCATCGAGCAGCGCGTCGCCATGGCGCGGCGCGAAGCGGTCCTGGATCAGCGCGGCGGTTTCCTCGGCCACCGCGCGCGCGGCGGCGTCGCCCGACGCCGCATGCCATGCGGCGCACGCGAACACGATGAACGCGTGCGTATAGAGATCCTTGGTCGTATCGAGCGGCGCCCCCTGCGCGTCGACGCTGTAGATCCAGCCGCCGTGGCGCGCGTCGCGGAAGCGGCTGCACAGCGCGTCGAACAGCGTGGCCGCGTGTGCTGTGTCGCCGGCCTGCGCGAACACGAACAATTGCCGCGCGCAGGCCATTGCGCGATAACGGGTGACGGGTAGCGGCGCGTGAGCGGCCGGATCGACGGCCTCGAACGGCAGCCGCAACGTGTGGTCGAACCCGGAACCCCGCCAGATCGGCAAGACGACGTGCGCGAAATGGTGGCGCAGCTGGGCGGCCTGGGCGGAAGCGGAGTCGGAAACGGACATGACGGGGTTGAGCGCTTGGATCTGAACGTGTCGGCGCGGCCCGGATCGGCGCGGCCGGGGCCAAGGATAAAACATTCCGCGCGGCCGGCACAAAAAAAAGGAGATAAATCGGATGCTCAGCAACCTGGAACTCGTGATGCGGCTCGTTCTCGCGGCGGCGCTCGGCAGCGTCATCGGCTTCGAGCGCGAGCGCCTGTCGTGGGCGGCCGGCCTGCGCACGCACATGCTCGTGTGCGTCGGCTCGACGCTGATCATGATCGTGTCGGCATTCGGTTTCGCCGACGTGCTCGGCAGCAGCGAGCACATCGTGCTCGATCCGTCGCGGATCGCCGCGCAGGTCGTGTCGGGCATCGGCTTCCTCGGCGCGGGCTCGATCCTGCTGCGCGGCGAGATCGTGCGCGGGCTGACGACGGCAGCGAGCCTGTGGTCGGTTGCCGCGATCGGCCTCGCGGTGGGCGGCGGGCTCTATGTCGCGTCGATTTCGGCGACGATCATCATCCTGATCATCCTGGCCGGCATCAAGCCGCTGGAGCGGCGCTATTTCACGGTGCGCCAGCGGCGCCAGCTTGCGCTGACGGTCGTGAGCGGCGCGCTGACGTTCGATTCGCTGCACGCGGCGCTCGGCGCCGACAGCGCGCGCGTGAAGCAATTCATCGTGCAGCGCGCCGACGATACGGGCGAGCACGACGAAGTGCGCATCGCGCTCGCGCGGGTGTCGGAACTCGAATACCAGGCGATCTGCGGCAAGCTGCGCGCGTTGCAGGGTGTCACGCGTTTCGAAGAAGGGAACGGGTTGTCGGGCGACGAATAGGCTGCATCGGTTGCGGGGCGTGCGACAATGGCCGGCCACCGATTCCGTTCGACATCCGGTTCCGCGCTCGCGGGCCCCGCAATCCGATTTCCATGACTTGCGCCATGATTTTGTGGAAATTCTTATAAATTCAACAGGTTGTGGAATTTTGTTTTCTGAACCCCTCGTCTGGACTGACAATGCCGATTGGTTCGAAGGTATTGAGGAAGATTCGGAAATCGTCATGCTCGGTGTGTGGAAGACGAAGCCCGGAAAGCGTGAGCAGGCCGGCGAGCGAGGGAAGTATCGCTTTTCGGATTTCACGAAACACAAGCTGAACCTGACGCTCTCGCTGAAGGCGCAGATTGCTCCAGTGGTTCGGATGGGCAAAGAGTTGAACACTCCGATATACGAACGGCGCAGAAGCGGCATTCGACAAGGTCAGCCTGGGCGGATTCGCGGCGGCGCGAGCGCTGTCGACCGGCTTCAGCGATCAGCCGATTCGCGCCTCGCGGCCGTTCGACCGCGATCGGGACGGATTTGTCATGGGTGAGGGGGCTGCAATGCTGGTGGTCGAGTCTCTCGACCACGCCATCGCACGTGGCGCCCGCCCGATCGCGGAGATCATCGGGTACGGAACCACGGCGGACGCCTACCACATGACCGCCGGGCCCGACGACGGATCCGGCGCCATGCGGGCGATGAAGCTGCGACCTTCCTTCAGCATGCCGGCCGTCTCGAGTTCGAAGCAAACCGCAAACAGGAGACAAATCTTGCGCAACGTTCCGGGTGTACTGTCTGGCGTCGCGCCGTCAGGCCACGATGGCGCGCCGCAACCGCAGCACTGCGTCCCGCATGTTGCCCGGCAGCGTCGCGCCAAAACCTATCACAAGCCCGGCCTCGCCGCCGCCGCGGTAATGCGGAGACAGCGGTGGCGTCTGCAGCCCGAGCGCCGTAGCGGCTTTCCATACCGCGAGATCCGCGTCCGGTGCAGCCGCGCCACGCAGCTTCGCGACGAGATGCAGGCCGGCATCGGGCGCGCCTCCCCAATCGAGCACGTCCGCGCAGTGGCATTCGAGCGCGGCCAGCAGCGCATCCCGACGCTCCGCATAAAGCATCCGCATGCGGCGCAGGTGCGTCGCAAAATGCCCTTCGCCGATGAATTCCGCGAGCGTGACCTGCAACGGCGTCGGTGATTGCCGGTCAACCAGTGCGCGGGCGTGCGCAAAAGCCCCGGCGAGCCCCGGCGGCGCGATCAGGAAGCCGATCCTCAATCCGGGCGCAAGGACCTTCGCGAACGTGCCGACGTAGATCACGCGATTCGCGGCCGATTGCCGGCCGAGCGCGCGCAGCGGGTGCAGCGGCCGGCCGGCGTAGCGGTAGTCGCCGTCGCAATCGTCCTCGATGATCCAGGCGTCCGTACGCTCGGCCCAGTCCAGCAGCGCGAGCCGGCGCCGCAGGCTCATCGTCACGCCGAGCGGGTACTGATGCGACGGCGTAACCACCGCGAGGCGCGCGTCCGCGGCCAGCCGTGTACCGGCCTCGACGTCGAGGCCCTCCGCGTCGACCGGCACCGGCACCGCACGTGCGCCCGCGCTTTCGACCGCGCTGTGCCCCGCGACGAATCCCGGGTTTTCGATCCATACCGTATCGCCCGCGTCGATCAGCAGGCGCGCGGCTAGCTCGATCGCGTGCTGCGAGCCGGACGTGATCACGACGTCGTCAGCATCGCACGGCAGGCCGCGCGTCACGCCCAGATGTTCGGCGATCGCCTCGCGCAGCGGGCGGTATCCGGCCGGATCGGCGTAGCCGAGCTGGTCGGCGGTCGGCCGGCTGCGCCAGAAACGGGCGGACAGTCGAGTCCACGTGTCGTACGGGAACGCATCGAACGCGGGGGTGCCGGGCGCGAGCAGGCCCGGCCCGCGCGGCACCGGCGTGACCGGCAGCCCGGCCAGACGGCGGCCCCGCTCGGACAGCGCCGGGTATGCATCGCCGCGCGCTGCGGTAACGGACAGCGACGCCGTGGCGGCGGGCGGCGCCAGATCCTCCGGCAACACGTCCGGCACGTAGATGCCGGAGCCGCGCTGCCCGCGCGCATAGCCCTCCGCGATGAGCCTCTCGTACGCCAGCACGACGGTCTGCCTCGACACGCCCAGTTCGGCCGCGAACGATCGCGTCGACGGCAGGCGCGCACCGGGACGCAGGTGGCCGCGCAGCACCGCCTCGCGCAGGTGACGGGCGATCTGCTCCTGAAACGGCAGCGCCGCTGCGGGATCGACGGCGAAAGCGCCCCAGACGGGTGGGGTGGCGCGTTTGCTCATGGCCTGAAAGTGGAATGATTCGGTTTCCGAAAGTGGGCTTAGATAATAGTGCCACTTGTTGCTATCGTGCAAACCATGTCATTCCTTTCCCGATCACGCGCATGACTATCGAAGCGTCTTCCCTGCGCCGCGGCCTCGCGCTCGCGTCGCTCTATACAGGCGTATTCC
The DNA here is from genome assembly GCF_058781685.1 of Burkholderia sp. FW306-1C-G01B. Lineage (NCBI taxonomy): Bacteria > Pseudomonadati > Pseudomonadota > Betaproteobacteria > Burkholderiales > Burkholderiaceae > Burkholderia > Burkholderia sp. FW306-1C-G01B. Next base: position 198,481 of record NZ_JBYSWZ010000012.1, on the reverse strand, counting down.
TGCCGCCGCTGGATTACTTCATCGTCAATCTAGCGCTGCCTGCGATTCACGTCGGCCTGAAAGCCAGCGACGCGCAGATCCAGCTCACGGTCTCCGCATACGCGCTCGCATATGCAGTCGTCCTGATCACCGGCGGGCGCCTCGGCGATCTGTACGGACGCCGGCGGATCTTCATGATCGGCATGGCAGCCTTCGTCGTTGCATCGGCGCTGTGCGGCATGGCGATGAGCGGCGAGGTGCTGGTCGCGAGCCGCGTCGTGCAGGGCATCAGCGCGGCACTGATCACGCCGCAGGTCCTCGCGTCGATCCGCACCGTCTTTCCTGCGCAGATGCAGGCGCGCCTGATGGGCATCTACGGGTTCGTGTTCGGGCTCGCGTCGGTGGCAGGGCAAGTCGGCGGCGGCGCGCTGATCGATCTGCATCCCTGGGGACTCGACTGGCGCGTGGTATTTCTCGTGAACGTGCCGATCGGCATGCTCGCGCTGGTGGGAACCTGGCGGTATCTGCCCGAGAGCCGTGCGGAGCGCGGCGCGCGCATCGACGTCCCGGGCATGGTCGCGCTGACAATTGCGCTGATGCTGCTGATCTATCCGCTGACTGTCGGCCGCGAGCTGCACTGGCCCGCATGGACGTTCTGGAGTCTCGGCCTGTGCATACCGGCATTCGTTGCGTTCATCCGGATCGAGCGCCGGATTGCGCGGCAGGCGCGCGATCCGCTCGTCGATGTGGCGGTGTTGAGCCAGCCGGTCGTGGCAATCGGCTTGCTGCTCGCGTTCCTCTTCTACAGCATCGCGGCGTTCTTTCTCACTTATGGCATCTACCTGCAGGAGGGGCTCGGCTGGACCCCGCTGCAATCGGGCCTCGGCCTCGCTCCCTACGGTGCCGGCTATCTGCTCGGGCCGCTCGCGACGCCATGGCTCGCCCGCCGCATCGGCGAGGGCCTGATGCCGCTCGGGTTCGGTTGCCTCGCCGGCGGCTTCGGGCTCTGCGCATCGCAACTGGGCCATGGCGCGCCGGAACTGCCGTTTTATATCGGTCTCCTGATTGCCGGGACTGGACAAGGGTTGGCGCTGCCGTCGCTGCAGCGGATCGTGCTTGCGGACGTCGACACGCGCCATGCCGGCATGACCGCCGGAGCGATCGTCGCGATGCTCTATATCGGCGCCGCTTTCGCGGCCGCCTGCATCGGCGGTGCGTTCTTCGGCGCGCTCGGCGAGGGCGGCGGCGCGGCAGCGCACGCGCACGCGATGCGCATCGGCCTCGAATGGATGCTCGTGCCGCTCGTCGCGGGGTTCCTGGTTAGCGTCTGGATGGTGCGGCGTCGCGATCGGACGACGAGTGCCGTGCGCGGCATCTGACCCGGCGCGCGAGGTCCCGGGGCGGGCTTGCCCGCGTGCGGCACGGAGCGCTCACGTCGTGCCCGCGACGCGATCCTTGCCGCCATACGAAGCGGCGATGACGCGCAGCGCCTGTTTCGCGCGCTCGTCCAGCGAGCCGCTGTGCAACATGACATCGGAACTCGGCAGCCGCGGCAATCCGAACCGGGTGCCGACCTCGACGGATCCGGCCGGCGCCGCGGGCCGGGCCAGCACCGACTAACTTTATTCAGCGGAACGAGGAATCCTCGTGGGGCGTCGTCCTATCGAGTCCCCAGAGCGGGGCGAGATCTAACTTTAAAATAGTGAAGTGTCCAACGCGTGTTGATTTTCACCGAGCCTTAACCCACCGGAATTAAGGCTCGGTGAAAATCAACAGTCGAGCGCAAATTTCATGCGTGAAGAGCAATCATCGGTCGCTTACCGGCCAGAATTTGTCATTGGTCGACTGCTTCTCGTTGTCCGGTCATCCATCAGAGACGGGCAATAGCGACATCGAAATCCTCAGGTATTGGGATGGCTAACTGGATAGCTAAACTAGCGCGCTATCCAACCGCACCAAGATCGGCAAAACTGATTGTTCTCGCACTGCAGCCTTCGGTGAATTCGAGATCATGACTCGAAAAGAACACCACCCGATCTTTTGCCAGCGTGCGGAACATATCCATGAGGACGCCGCGCGCAGCGGCATCGAGCCCGTTGCTGGGCTCGTCCGCAACTACGACCGAGGGTTTCCCGAGTGTGATAGCACTCAAGAAAATCTTCTTGCGAGTGCCGAGCGACATCTGCTCAAAGCGCTTTTCCAAGTGCGACGCCAACCCGAAACGATGCGCGACATCGAGAGTGACGTGGTCGACCACCGTCTTTTTGGTCGAGGCGACGAATTCCAGGAACTCGCGTCCGGTCTGGAACGGATACGCCATGCAGTCGTCCGGCACGTATGCTAGCGAGGACTTTGCCTCGAACGGCGCTTCACGTAGCGAATAGCCATTGATCCGGACATCACCTTCATCGGCATCGATGGTCCCGGCGAGGATACCAAGCAAGGTCGACTTGCCGCTGCCATTCTCGTCACAAAGCGCTACACAGCCCGCTCCGAACCTGTGGTGCAGCCCCTGGAATATGACGCGCTCGCCATAACGTTTGCGGATGTTTTCAATTCGAAGCATCGTGAAGTCGATTAGACGAAGATGTGCCATGCGGCGACGATCCAGACCACGGCGAGTATTGCGCCGAGCAATACGGACTCTCTCGGAGCATAGCGTTGTGGCAAACGCAGCAGCGCAAGCAGCGGCGCCCCGGCCAATACGATACCAACGGCGACGTGTACCGACAGGACCCCATGCACGACCAGAAGCAGTGGCGCAACGGCCGCAAATGGCAGTGCGAGCGTGGTGACTGTCAGTACATCCGCACGAACCTGCATAGCCGAGCGTAGAGGGAGCGATCGCACAAAATGGGCCGCCCGAACATGACTCGCGCACAAATCGCGATAGGTCGTCGCCGCGATCAGCGCGATCACGGCCTGTGCGATCAGCGTCAATGGCACGACACGTGTGTCAAAACCCCACAGGTCAGCCACGTAACAAGTGGAAACAGCGACCGCACCCATGACTACGCAGCGGCTGACGGTCCCTGCGAAGTGACACCCTAGAATACCGAGCTGAAGTCTTACGAAAGCCGGAAGCCAACGTGCTGTATTTGCGGACATGTGACCGGCTGCTCGACGCCATGTTGTACCGAACTGCCTCGCGCGCGAAGAAGATGCCGCAGGCGTATGGACTAACGCGAACGCAGCAATGATCAACGACGCTACTAGCAGCGTCGTCCGCACGGCATTACCTGTCTGCAGCGCGCTGATCAGAATGAAATTGGCAACCACCAACGGAGTTCCGTTACTGATATTGCGCGACAACGCGGCCAATTGCCATCCAAGCGTAATCGTCATCAAACCGATAACGTACAGATAGTTCGAGGCCTTATCCGGCAAGTAAGCGAACGCGATCGCTGCAGAAATAACGGGTAACAGTAGCGGCGTACTGGCGATCAGCACGACGGTTGCATCCAGGATACGGTGACGCCGATCGGAAACAGGCAACGATTTGACGAAGACGGCGAACGGGCCGCCGCTAATGGCCGTACGTTGGATCAGCACCCAAAGCATGCCGATGGCTTCGAGCATATGCACCCAGACGAACCGCCATTCGAAGCCATGCTCTGAAGCCAAAGGTGCGAGTATGGGCGCGCCCAAGAGGCGGGACTGTGCAAACACGGGCATTGTGGGCAGCAACAGCAGGACAGTGAGGGATAGAGCCTGCCAGTGCCTATGCAGCACCCGGGCCGTCGCCAGTACGTACCAACGCAATCGCCACGAAAGCATCATTTTTTATCCACGTAACGCGCCACGCGGCCCCGCATGATCGAAGCGGTATCCTGCCATGTCGGCCGGAATGGCACAACTCGCATCCCTTTGAGTCATTCATGCAATTTCCCCGAGTGTCTGCGGTTCGGCTTAAACGAAGCACCCGTCCGATTCAAGCGACATCACCTCATCGGCCGTTCGTCCAAGTCACGACATAACGCTTAGGTATGCCAGTCACGCAAATGCGATGCTGCTGATCTTGGTGTTGGTACGTCAACCGCAAGCCGGCTGCCGGAAGCAGCGGGAATCCAACGCCAACCAATCCTTATGCTCGAGGTTGGAGATTGCATTTACCCCAATCACATAGCCCTTGCATGAGCGCAAGCAAGGATGACGCGCTTGAGGTTGATCGGTATGCAGGGCGATGAGCGGCATCCTCATATTTTTCCAGCAGCCCCTCTGATACCAGCTCGCCGAGCCGAACATCGAGCACTTGATCCGAGATACCCGGGAGCAGTGCCTTCAGTGCCGAAAAACTCGTACTGCCATGATGTACAAAAAACAATATTTGCATTTTCCACCGGCGGCTCATCGTGGAAAGCACTGCATTTAGAACGCAAACGCTTTCCAGCGTGCGTTCGTTTAAAGCGGTCGGCCCATTGATTTTTCGCATCGCATCTCCTTTGCCGAACTCACTCGAGAATGAGTGCGTGACAATCACTTCATGTCACTATACTACATGAATGAAAATACTAAACGTTCTGATCCCATCGGTTCTATCCGCGCATGAAGACGCGCTCGCCTTCTATCGGGATACGTTAGATTTGCCCGTATTGCGAGACGTCTTTATGGAGAGGCTTGGCTTTCATATGACGCTCGTCGCGCCGATGCTACTCCTTCACTCCGGTGTTCGCGACGCATTGGATCTCGCTGCGCGAGTACATGCGATTTTGATCGTCGACGATATTGATGCTTTCTGGAATCGCGTAATGACAAAGGTGTCCGTCGTGATTCCGCTTGAGGAAATCGAAACAGGAAGGCGATTTATCGCCACTCATCCGGACCAAAAGACGTTTGAGTACCTTCAGCTTCGCGCCTGACAAAAGGAGAGATAGGCGCGCGTCATGCTCCAAATACTTTTAGTTCGTCACATCACGCACTGGAGGAGTGAGCCGCAGTCGACGCCAGTGAGAATGCAATCTGGCTGCACCGGGAAGTCATCATGAGACCGCCATCTCAACGGTCTTGTGCAAAAGACAAGATGTAAACACATTTCAGCGAATGTAAACAGACCCTAGACTCAATCTGACAGTGGTTGGGTTTTCATGCTGGCGCGCATTGGCGCGAAGGGCGTAGCCCGTACCTGTCAGATCGAATCCCGGCTAATACAATTAACGAGCCCCAAGGGGTTACATGCAACCTTGTAGCCCATATGCCTTTTAGTTTTCCAATGAGACGTGTCTGGCCCATGCTTCCATCAGTGGCCGACGCTGTTCCAGTAGGTCGGTGCGGTGATAGGCGGCCTCGACTTGATTCTTCACTGTGTGAGCCAGTGCGCGTTCTGCAAGGTCCCGTGCGTAGCCTTGTTCGCTTGCCCAATCCCGGAAACTGGAACGGAACCCATGGGCTGTTGCCACGCGGTCGGGCGTATCACTTTGTGCCTTAACACGACGAAGAAATGCAGTCAGCGTCATGTCATTCAGCACTTTCTCACGTGGCGATGGAAAGACTAGCGTCTCGTGCAGTTGATGTTGCTTAAGCCATTTGAGAAGGGTTAACACCTGCTCAGACAGCGGGATGCGATGCGCTTCCTTGGCCTTCATGCGCGAAGCTGGGATGTTCCAAACGCGTCCAACCAGATCGAATTCGTCCCACGTCGCGCCTCGCACTTCGCCACTGCGGGCTGCGGTAAGTATTAGGAAAAGCAAAGCGGCGCGCGTGCTGTCTATCGGTGCGTGCTTTGCGAGATGAGTCGCCACGAATTGCGGCACCTGACGCCACGGCATTGCCGGTTGGCGTGTCGTCTTGGTCGACTGTTTGGGAAGGATGTAGTCGACTGCCATGAAGGGATTCGCTGCGATATGGCCGTGTGCCCAGGCCCACTGCATGATGGCTGCATGCGTTGACGAGCGCGGCTGGCTGTAGCAGTCTTCGTCAGCCAGATCGGGCGCAGGATGTCTGCACAGTCACCGGGCTAATGACATCGAGCTTGCGGTTACCGAGCTTGGGAAAGACAGAGGCTTCTAGGCTGCCGATCCATTGAATTGCACGCTTCTCGCTCTTTCAGCCTAGCTTCAGCTCTTCGTGGACTTGGCGGGCAGCTTTCTCGAACGTTAGGGCCGCGGCGGCAACACTGGCCGCTTCGCGATCCCGATTGCGCTGGTCGATCGGATCTTCGCCGCTATCGATGAGCTTCCGCATGGTGAGCGCTTTCTCGCACGCCTCAGCGATGGAGATTTCGAGGTAGGTGCCAAGACCTGCGTCACGTCGCTTACCGGTCACGGGGCTGGTGAAGCGCAGGGTCCATTTGTAGCCCGACTTCGTCGGGGTTAGCAGCAGTCCGGTCACCTTTCCGTCGAAGACGGGTTTGTCGGTTGGTTTGAGCGCTTGGGCTTGTTTGTCGGTTAGCATCGTTTTTCGGCCCATCATGTAGCCCCTCGAGAGTCACTGGACTGGGCCGGATAGCGTTGGAGTAAATTGGACAAGTTGATGATGCAGGTTATTGATTTGTTTGAAGATGATTGGATTTTGATGGATGTTCTTGGACATTAATTTGGCTGACATGACCGAATCCGTTTCCACGTCTCGTTCCCGTTCCCGTTTCAATCGTTCGTCGGCCCGTTCCCGCCAGCGCTCGGCGGCTGCCGCGAGCAGCACGTCCGCGAGGGCGACGTCGCGGCCCGGCAGCGCGCCGGCCGGCGATGCGTCGCGGGATGAACTGACGCTCGACCTGTTTGGCGATCCGGTGCTCGAGCCGGGCGAGCGGGTGCCGGTCACGGCACGCGACGAAGCGGTTGCGGAAGCCGAAGCGGCGGCCGGTGTCGCGGACGATGCGGCCGCCGGGCGGCAGGCCTCGCTGGATGGGTTCAGTGCGCCGGAGGGCGCGAGTGCGGCGGGGCATGCGGAAGCTGACGGCGCTGTGAAGCCGGAAGTCGCGGTGGCGGTTGACGGTGTTTCGGCGCCTGAAGGCGGCGATGCTGTGAAAGCGGACGGTGTGACTGCGGCCGACGGCGTTGCGATGAAGGTGGTCGAGGTACTTGCGGCCGATGGCGTTGCAGCGAAGGCAGCCGATGTGCGTGAGGCCGATGGCGGCACGGTGGCGGTAGCCGAGCTGCAAGCAGCAGATGATGCTGCGACGAAGGTGGCCGATCGGCAAGCGACTGATGACGAAGTCGCGAAAGCTGCTGTCGAAGCGGCGGCCGGCGTCGCGACCGTCAAATCCCGCGAAGGGCGCTCTTCCGGCGACGCAGTGAAGGAACGCCGCTCGTCGTCGGGCGGCAAACGCCGGGCGGCTGCCGGCGCAAGCGACGCGACGTCGGTGCAATCCGCGCCGGTTGCGACGAGTGTCGACAAGGCGCCGGACGCGATCGGATCGAACGCGGTGCCGGACGCCGCTTCGACGGTCGAGCCGCAGACGCCGGCACAACCGGTCGAGCCAGCGCCCCCCGCGCGCGCCCGTGACGCTGCCCCGACCAACGCCTCGCCGTCGCCGGTCACGCAGCCTGTCGCTTCCGCCGCGTCCTTCGTGACGAAGCCGTCGTCGGAACGCACGCAGCCGGCCGCGCCGGCCTTCGATCCTGACACGCACCTGCGCCCGCTGACCGACCGGCTCGCCGCGCTGCAGGCCGACTTGGACGGTTTGACGCGCGCGGCCGATCGCGAGATGCGCCGCGTCAACCGTCTGTTGCTGGCGCTGGCCGTCGTCGTGCTGGCGGGGCTCGTCGCGCTGATGCTGCAAACGCGGCAGATCGCGCACCTGAAGCAGGACGCGGCCACCAGGCAGCAGCGGATCGATCGCCTGGCGGCCGACCTGTCGACGCAGCAGGCGACGTTGATGACGCTCGAGGAGCACCACGAAGCGCTCCTGTCGCAGGTTGACCGGCTTCAGCGCAATGCGAACCGCGACGCGGCCGTCGCGAAGCGTGCCCGCCGCACGCGCTGATCGTTCCGACCCTATCCTGGAAGCCCGACGGGGCAAGTGTCGCCGTTCCGCGCCTGCGGTCGCTGGCGGCGCGCGTGCGGCAAACTGATGCGGCGTACTGGCAGAGTTCAGGGAAAACCCTTAGAATGGAGTCCATCTAAGGGAAAACCCTAGACACAACTGTCAGGAGTCTCACATGAGCTTCATCCTTGCCCTGCTGCAAAAGATCGACGACCTGTTCGTGTCGCCGCACCTGCCGCTCGATGCCGATTACTCGTACGCTGCGCGTCATGCCGAAGCCGAGCGCGTGCGTCGTGCGCATCTCGTGCCGATCGTCCTGTATCGTCGCTGATTCGCTGATTCGCTGATTCGCTGATTCGCTGATTCGCTGATTCGCTGATTCGCTGATTCGCTGATTCGGCGCGGCGCCTGCTACACCTGCCCGCTTGTTTTCCGCCGCTGCCCCGCGCGCCGGCGCGACCGTCCCGCTACACTGGAAGCTGGATTCCTCTCACGGCGACCGGGCCATGCTGCAGATGCGGCCGATGACGGCCGGCGAATTCCACGCGTACCGCACGCGAGCCATCGACGGCTACGCGCGCGATCTCGTTTCATCCGGACAGAATGCTGTCGAAGACGCGGCCGATCGTGCGCGCGCCTGTTTCGACATGCTGTTGCCGGACGGCCTGCGAACATCCGGCCAGACACTCGTCGTGCTCATCGACGGCGCCAGCGGCGACGCGGTGGGCGACCTCTGGTACGCGGTCGTGCCCGAAGGGCCGAACCGCACGCTGTTCATCTACGACCTCGACATCGTCGCGTCCCGGCGCCGCCAGGGCTGGGCCACGCGCGCGCTCGATGCGCTCGACGCCGAGGCGCGCCGGTACGGCATTACCGAGATCGGCCTGTCGGTGTTCAATCACAACACGGCGGCCCGCGCGCTGTATCGTGCGTGCGGCTTCGTGCCGATCACGACGACGTTGATCAAGCCGGTCATCCCGGGCTGAATCCGCTGGCAGGCGCTGCGTCGTCACGTGCGACCGATTCGACACGCGGCTGACGGCAAACGCCGGCCACCCTCCCGATCCTTCCTGTCACCGAACGCCGAACGCCCGTCCGGCCAGCGTCACCGGAGCGCGTCAGCGCGCCCGCCCTTTCCATCTCCGCAGCAGCAGTGCGTTGGTCACGACGCTGACGCTGGAAAACGCCATCGCCGCGCCCGCGATCACCGGATTCAGCAAGCCGAGCGCCGCGAGCGGCACGCCGACCAGGTTGTAGACGAACGCCCAGAACAGGTTCTGCTGGATCTTCCGGTACGTGCGTTTGGAGATGTCGATCGCGTCGGCGACGAGCGCCGGATCGCCGCGCATCAGCGTGATGCCGGCCGTGTGCATCGCGACGTCCGTGCCGGTCGCCATCGCGATGCCGACATCGGCCGCGGCGAGCGCGGGCGCATCGTTGATCCCGTCGCCGACCATCGCGACGATCCCGCCGTGCGTGCGCTTCAGTTCGGCGACGACGCGCGCCTTGTCGTCGGGCAGCACCTGCGCATGCACTTCGCCGATGCCGAGCGCTGCCGCGACGGCCGCCGCGCTGCCGCGGTTGTCGCCCGTCACGAGCACGCTCGCGACGCCGCGCGCCGACAGCGCCGCAATCGCGTCGCGCGCGCCCGGCTTTACGGTGTCGCCGAACGCGATCAGCGCGAGCAGCGCGCGCGGCGCATCGGCGCGCATCAGCCACGAGATCGTGTTGCCCGCGCGTTCGAGCTCCGCCGCGCGAGCGTCGAGCGCCGGCGGCACTGCCAGGCCGAGTTCGTCGCGCCAGCGCGTGCTGCCGAGCGCGAGCAACTGTCCGCCGACGCGTGCTTCCACGCCGCGTCCGGCCACCGCGCGCGCATCGGCTGCAACGGCCGACGGCGCTGCAGCACCGCGCGCGGATACGTCCGCATCGTGCACGGCGACCACGGCGCGAGCGAGCGGATGGTCGCTCTGGCGCTGCACCGCCGCTGCGAGCGCGAGCGCTTCGTTGCGCGGCATGCCGACGGCTTCGAATGCCGTCACGGACGGCTTGCCTTCGGTCAGCGTGCCGGTCTTGTCGAACGCGATCACGGTAGCGCGCTGCGCGAGTTCGAGCGCCTGCGCGTCCTTGATCAGCACGCCGTGCCGGGCTGCGACACCCGTGCCGGCCATGATCGCGGCGGGCGTCGCGAGGCCGAGCGCGCACGGGCACGCGATGACGAGCACCGCAACCGCGTTGAGGATCGCGGTTTCCGTCCCGGCGCCGGCGATCAGCCAGCCGACCAGCGTCAGCAGCGCAATGCCGAGGATCGCCGGTACGAACACTTCGCTGACGCGATCGACGAGCCGCTGGATCGGCGCCTTCTCCGCCTGCGCGGATTCGACGAGGCGGATGATGCGCGCGAGCGTCGTCTCCGCGCCGATCGCGGTGGTTTCGACGACGAGCGCGCCTTCGCCGTTGATCGAGCCGGCCGTGACGGCGTCGCCGTCGTCCTTCGGCACGGGCAGGCTTTCGCCGGTGATCAGCGATTCGTCGATATGCGAGCGGCCCGTCACGATCCGGCCGTCGACCGGCACGCGTTCGCCGGGGCGGATACTGACGTTCGTGCCGACGCGCACCTGCGACAGCGGCACGTCGCGTTCGACACCGTGCTCGACGACGCGCGCACGGTCGGGACGCAGCGCGTTCAGTGCGCGGATCGCCTCGGTGGTCTGGCGCTTCGCGCGCGATTCGAGCCATTTGCCGAAGCGCACGAGCGTGACGATGACGGCCGACGCCTCGAAATAAAGGTGGCCGGGATGCGCGGGATCGCGCAGCAGCATCCACAGGCTCAGCCCGTACGCGGCCGACGTGCCGAGCGCGACGAGCAGGTCCATGTTGCCGGCGCGCGCCTTCACCGCATGCCAGGCCGCGCGGTAGAAGCGCGCGCCGAAGCCGAACTGCACGATCGACGCGAGCGCGAGCTGGAGCCAGCCGGGCAGCATCAGGTCGATGCCGAACGGCGCGACGAGCATCGGCGCGACGAGCGGCGCGCTCAGCACCGCCGACCAGATCACCAGGTTGCGTTCGCGAACCGCTTCGCGGCGCTTGCGGGTGTCGGGATCCTGCGCGGGGCTGGCCGATTGCGCGTCTGCGCCGGACGTTGCACCGGCTGACGGCGCGGCGGCGAGCGATGCGCGGTAGCCGGCCGTCGTGACCGCCGCGATCAGCGTGGCGGCGTCGAGTGCGCCGGTGCCGTGCACCGTCGCGCGCTCGGTTGCAAGGTTGACCGATGCGCGTGCGACGCCCGGCACGGCGGCCAGCGCCTTTTCGACGCGGCCGGCGCAAGATGCGCAGGTCATGCCGCCGATGTCGAGTTCGAGATCGGCGGAGGGGGCGGATTCTGCCGACCGGACGGCGATGGCGGCGGTGCCGGCGACCGGCGTCGCGCCATAACCGGCCTGCTTCACGGCGTCCGCCAGTTGCGCGGCGGAAACGTCGGCCGCGGCATCGACCGTGGCGCGTTCGGTCGCCAGGTTGACCGACGCGCGTGTAACGCCCGGCACCTTCGCCAGTGCCTTCTCGACGCGCGACACGCACGACGCGCAGGTCATCCCGTCGATTTCGAGTTCGATTGCGGTCGCGGCCGCAGGAAGCGCTGCCGCCGAAACGGGCGGCGTTTCGTCGCGCAGCGCGCGCACCGCAGGCGCGGTCGCGACGGCTTCGACCGCCGCTTCACGTACCGCTTCACGCACGGCCGCGCGGTAGCCGGCCTCACCGACCGCGTCGACGAGCCGGCCGGGTTCGACCGATTCCTGCGCGATCACCGTCGCCGTATGCGCGTCGAGATCGACCGCCGCATCGACGACGCCCGGCACGGCGGCCAGCGCGCGCTGCACGCGGCCCGTGCAGCCGCCGCAATGCATGCCGTCGACGCTCAGTTCGATCGTTTGCAGCGCGGCGGAGGCAAGTGGTTCAGTCATGTCGGATTCCCCAAAAGCGCGGTTCGTGCCGCGAATGATCCCAGTATCAACATTCCCATGATGGGAAGGTCAAGCGCCGGCGACGATACGACGCGTCGTCTGGACGCGGTGCCGGATCGACCCGACACGCCGGAGCGCTGCCCGGCGACGGCGGAACTAGCGTTCCGCCCTCTATTCGGCATATTGGGGGATGCCCTTAGGCGCTATGATACCGGCCTGATACCAGCGCCCACCGTAGCGAGACGGTCATGCGGGCAAGCTGAGGTGCCTTGCGTTCGCCGTTCGCGAGTCGAACAAGGCGTTGACTGAAAAGAACGATATTCGGCCAGTAATCGATGATTGAAAACCTACGAGAATCCGTTTCTCCGCGGCGCGCGTGCGCGTCGCTGGTCATGGCGGCGTTGCTTGCGGGATGCGCGTCGCAACCCGATTCGATCCAGCGGAAAACCGGCTGGATGCGTGCGGAAGTCGCCGACTCCTATGTCTATGCGTATCCGCTCGTGCTGATGGACGTCGCGAAGGAAGCGGCGACGGGCGGCGACGGCGCGCAGCCGGGGCAGGCGCCGCTCAACACGCTGCGCCACGCGCAGGCGCTGCCGCCGGTCGGCGCGGTCAATCCGCCGCTGCCGGGCGTCGACACGCTCGACTCGACCGGCTGGCTCGACGTCGGCGCCGAACCCGTGATCGTCACGCTGCCCGACACGCGCGGCCGCTACTGGGACGCGCGCGCGCTCGACATGTGGACGAACGTGCTGTGGTCGTCGTCGGGCGTGCCGGCACGCGGGGCCCGCGGCGGCGCACGATCGCAAACGATTGCCTTTGCCGCGAAGGACTGGCAGGGCACGCTGCCGAAGGGCGTGCAGCGCGTCGACGTGCCGTCGGGCAATGCGTGGCTCGAAGTGCGGCTGCAGACGAGCGGCGGGCGCGATCTCACGAACGTGAAGAAGTTGCAGCGTGCGATCCGCGTGGTGCCGCTGTCCGTTTACACAGGCGCCGCGCGCGGCGCGTCGGTCGCGGTCCATGCGGGCAGCGCGCCGTCCGAAGCGGTGGGCGGCGGCACGCCGGCCGAGCAGGTGGCCGCGCTCGACCCGAAGGCGTTCTTCGCGCGCTTCGCGCAGGCGCTGCAGGACAACCCGCCGCCGGCCGACGACGCGCACGCGCAGGAATTGCTCGGCGACATCGGCGTGTCGGCCGGCTACCCGGTGCTGTGGACGGGCGACCGCCTCGCGGCCGCGACGGCGGGCGTCGCCGAGGCGCGCGCGCGGCTCGCGACGCCGCCGTCGAACCTGCTGAACGCGAACGGCTGGAGCTGGATCGGCGACACGGCCGGCAAGTACGGCCAGGATTACGCGCTGCGCGCATACGCGGCCTACACGCAGTTCGGCACCGCGACGCGCGACGACGAAACGCTCGCGGTCGTGCGCGTCGACAGCGACGGCCATCCGCTGAACGGCGCGAACCGCTACGTGCTGCATTTCGCGCCGGGCGCGCTGCCGCCGGTGCGCGCGTTCTGGACGCTCACGCCCTACACGACGAACGGCGCATTGCCCGACGTCGGCGCGGCGCGCCGCTCGCTCGGCGATCGCGACCGGCTGCGCCGCAACCACGACGGCTCGATCGACATCGTCGTGTCGGCGTCGCCGGGCGGCGCGTATGCGGGCAACTGGCTGCCGGCGCCGCGCACCGATTTCGCGCTCGCGTTGCGCCTGTACGCGCCGAAGCCGCAGGCAAGCGACGGCTCGTGGATGCCGCCCGTCGTCGTCCGGAAATGAACGGTTGACCGCCGCCGTTGTCCGACCCGCGGGCGCGGCGGCGGCGCCCGACCTCCGTACCGCCACCTCCTGAGCCTATACTTTCGGGATAGCGTGCACGGCCGCCCGGCTTTCCGGTGCGGCCCAGCATCCATTCCCGAGATATTCAAGCATGGCAAGCGCAGACAAAGAAACCGTATCCTCGACCCTCCATGCCCTCGGCGGCGTTGCACGCTCGCGCCGGACCCGGCGTATCGGCATCGGCGTACTGATCTTCCTCGTTTTATTCGGACTGCTCGGGTTCTTCGCGGCGCCGCCGCTGATCCGCCATGTCGCCGAACAGCAGCTGAGCAAGCAGCTCGACCGGCCGGCCACGATCCAGCGCATCGCGCTGAACCCGTACACGCTGAATCTCGAAGCCGACGGCATCCGCCTGGGCGAGCGCGGCGGCCAGGGCGACTTCATCGACATCGGCAAGCTCGTCGTGAGGCCGTCGTGGTCGTCGCTGTTCCGCGGCGCGCCGATCGTCAACGAAATCCGCGTCGATTCGCCGCGCTTTCACATCGTCCGCTACGACGCGCAGCGCTTCAACTTCACCGACCTGATCGAGAAGTTCTCGACGCCGTCCAAACCCGAAAGCAAGCCGACGCAGTTCTCGGTGTCGAACATCCAGGTGAACGACGGCCGGATCGACTTCGACGATCGCCTGCTGAACGAAAAGCACGTCGTCGACAACTGGACGCTCGGCATTCCGTATATCGCGACGCTGGCGTCGAAGACCGACATCTTCGTCGAGCCGAAGCTGCGCATGCGTTTCGACGGCAGCCCGATCGCGATCGACGGCAGGACCAAGCCGTTCGCGCAGTCGCGCGAGTCGGAGATCGCGCTGAAGTTCGACCGTCTCGACGTGCCGAAGCTGATCTCGTACGTGCCGGCGAAGCTGCCGGTGGCCGTGACGAGCGGCTTGCTGAGCAGCAACCTCGCGGTCAATTTCGTGATGAGCGGCGAGAAGCCCGCGCTGCGTGTATCGGGCACCGTCGACCTGAACGACGCGAAGGTGACGGACCATACGTCGGCGCCGCTGTTCGCCGCGCGCGGCGTGCACGTCGCGGCGGCCAGCCTCGAGCCGCTGCGCAATGCGATGCACTTCGACGAGATCCGGATCGACCAGCCGGTGGTCGACCTGTCGCGCGACAAGCAGGGCGTGCTGAACGTCGAGAAGCTCGCAGCGCAACCGGGCGCCGCACCGAAGGCCGAAGCCGGCAAGCCGGCGGCGTCGGGGGCCGCAGCCGCTTCTGGAATCGCCGCCGCGGCAGCCAGCAGTGCGAAGGCCGAAACCGCCGCCGCAGCAGCCAGCGGCGCGAAGGCAGAAACCACCGCTGCCGCGAAGGAGGCGCCGCCGCTCGACCTGACGATCCGTCATTTCGCGATCGACGGCGGCACGGTCAACGTCGACGACCGCGTGCCGGCGCAGCCGACCGCGCTGTCGCTGACGAAGCTCGCCGCGACGCTCGACGGCTTCTCGCTGCAGGGCAAGACGCCCGCGAAGTACACGCTGTCGACGTCGCTGTCGCGCGGCGGCGACGTGACGGCCGAAGGCGCATTCGATCTCGCGGCGAAGCAGGCCGGCACGAAGCTGACGGTCGCCGCGCTCGCGCTGCCGGCGCTGCAACCGTACCTCGGCGAGGCGACGCGCGCGCGCGTGCTCGACGGCACGCTCGGCGCGACCGTCAACGCACAGGCCGACTGGGGCAAGACGCCGCTCGCCGCGCAGGTCGCCGACAGCACGGTGAGCCTGAAATCGCTGAAGATCGCGACGCCCGACACGAAGGCGCCCGCGATCGTGCTGCCCGATGCGAGCGCGAGGATCACGAAGGTCGACGTCGCCGCGCGCACCGCGGAGATCGCGAGCGTCGACGCGAGCGGGCTCGCGCTCGACGTGAAGCGCCTGAAGGACGGCAAGATCGACCTCGCGGCGCTGGCCGAACCCGCGCAGGCGTCGGTGCCGCAGCGCACGGTCGCGCGCAAGGCCGCGGCCGCCGCGCCGTCGTGGCATTACCGGATCGACGCGCTGAACGTGAAGGATTCGTCCGCGAACTTCACCGATCTGTCGACGCCGCGCCCGGTGAAGCTGGCGATCAAGCCGCTGGAGCTGTCGGTGCAGAAGATCAGTGACGACATGACCAAGCCGCTGCCGGTACAGTTGAGGGCGACGCTGAACCGCAAGGGTTCGCTGAACGTCGCGGGCGACGTGACCGCGCAGCCGTTGAAGGTCGGCCTGAAGATCGACGGCAACCGCCTCGACGCGGCCGCGTTCGAGCCGTACTTCGGCAGCGCGCTGAACGCGACGATCGCGAGCGCGCTGCTCAACGCGCAGGGCAACCTGACGTTCGCGCAGGTAAAGGACACGCCGCGCGCCACCTATCGCGGCGATGTCGCGCTCGTCGACGTGCGGATGCTCGACAAGGCGACGTCCGACCCGTTCGCGGGCTGGCGCTCGCTCGCGCTGTCGAACCTGAAGGCGAACTACGACGAGAAAGGCACCGACGTCGACGCCGCGCGCGTGACGTTCTCGAACTTCTACGGCCGCGTGCTGCTCGATGCACAGGGGCGCCTGAACCTGAAGGACGTCGTCGCGAAGCAAACGGGCCCCGCGCAGTCGCTCACGCGTGACGCGAGCAAGGGCGAACCGGTGCCGCTGTCGCCGCAGGCCGCGTCGGCGCCGGCCGTGGCCCAGGCCGTATCGGCCGCGTCGGCGCCGGCGGTCGTGAAGGCTGCGACTCCGCCGCAGAACCCGGTGCGGATGCACTTCGGTCAGCTCGTGCTGCAGGACGGCCGCGTCACGTACACCGACAACTTCATCAAGCCGAACTACACGGCGAACCTGGTCGCGATCAAGGGGACGGTCGGTGCGTTCGGCACGGATTCGACGACGTCCGCGCCGGTCGATGTCGCCGCGAACCTCGCGGGCAACGGGCCGATCTCGATCAAGGGCTCGGTAAACCCGCTGATCGAGAAACCCGCGCTCGACCTCACGGCGACCGCGCACGACATCGAGCTGACCAACCTGACGCCGTATTCGGCGAAGTACGCCGGCTATCCGATCACGAAGGGCAAGCTCAACGTCGACCTGCACTACCAGCTCGCGAACGACCAGTTGACGGCGAACAACCACATCTTCATCGACCAGCTCACGTTCGGCGACCACGTCGAAAACGACACGGCGACGAAGCTGCCGGTGAAGCTCGCGATCTCGCTGCTGAAGAACACGCGCGGCCAGATCGACGTGAACCTGCCGGTGTCGGGTTCGCTGTCGAATCCGGAGTTCAGCATCGGCGGGCTGATCTGGCATGCGGTGCTGAACCTGATCGCGAAGGCCGTCACGTCGCCGTTCACGCTGCTCGCGAATGCGTTCGGCGGCGGCGGCGAGGATCTCGGCTACGTCGAGTTCGCGCCGGGTACGTACGCGCTGACCGATGCGCAGCAGCAGAAGCTCGACACCGTCGTGAAGATGCTGACCGAGAAGCCGTCGATCCGCCTCGACCTGATCGGCCGCGTCGATCCGGCGAAGGACACGCCGGGGTTGCGCGACGCGTACGTCGACCGGCTGGTGCGCCAGCAGAAGCTGAGGGACGTGGTCGGCCAGGGCGAGAGCATCGATCCGATGTCGGTGAAGGTCGAGCAGGCCGAATATTCCAAGTACCTGACGCGCGCGTACAAGGCCGCCGACTTCAAGAAGCCGCGCAACCTGGTCGGCTTGCAGAAGACGCTGCCCGATGCGGACATGAAGCAGGCGCTGGCCGATCACGCACCGGCCGACGACAACGCGCTGCGTGCGCTCGCGCAGCAGCGCGCGCAGGCCGTGCGCCAGTACCTCGAAGGAAAGATCGATTCGAGCCGCGTGTTCGTCGTTGCACCGAAGCTCGATGCGAAGGGCATCGAGGACAAGGGCGCGACGACCCGCGTCGACTTCGGGCTCCAGTAAGCCGTCGCTTCATCCGCTGCCGCCGCGCCCGCACCAGCCGGGCGCGGCGGCTTTTTTTCAGCGCGCGACGATTGCCGGTTCGCGCTTGTCCAGTTCCTTCCTCGCGGCCAGCGGCAGACGCGCGTCGTCCCACTGCGTCAGCCATTCGACTTCCTTCGCGGTGAATACCTGTCCGTAGTTGCGCAGCGCGTACTGCAGCGCGTCGACGACGTGATGGCGGATGATTTCGGGGGTGCGTGCATCGTCCAGCACGAACCGGAGAGCTTCCAGGGTCGACATAGTCGTGCTCCGGGTCAGGGAAAACCCTTTATTACACGCCAATAGTCGCGGGCCAAGTCGAAAAAAAATCCGGCCGCGCGCGCCGACGCACGGAGCGGACCGCATTGCGACCGCTTCATGTCGCTTGCGTTTGGTTACGTTTGACAGAGAACAGAAAGCCCCGCTTCATCCGACCGCCGCACGATCCGGCGATATTTTGCGCGCCTGATGGCAAGTCACGCAGTTCAACATCAATCGATGAGGTGGGGTGATGATTTCGTTCTTCGGTAAGCAGCGGAAGATGGCCGCGATGGTGGCGGGCGCGCTGGCGCTCGCAAGCATGGGCGCGTACGCGGCGCAGCAGGACGGCAACAGTCAGGGCGAGAACGGCGGCCATGCGCGCCGAGTCGTGAAGCACGTGCTGCTGATCAGCGTCGACGGCCTGCACGAGCAGGATCTCGCGCGCTGCATCGGTGCGAACACGTGTCCGAACATCGCGGTGCTTGCCAAGAGCGGCGTGACGTACGCGAATGCGTACACGCCTGGCCTGTCCGATTCGTTCCCGGGCCTCGCGGCGCTCGTGACGGGCGGCTCGCCGAAGACGGCCGGCCTGTTCTACGACGTGTCGTACGACCGCAACCTGTATGCGCCGAGCGACACGACGTGCTCGGGCAAGCAGGGCTGGAACGTCGTGTTCGACGAAACGACCGGCATCGACGCGATCAACGGCGGCAAGCTCGTGCACCTCGACGGCGGCGGCGCGTTCAACCCGCAAGCGATCCCGCATGCGCGCGTGGGCGGCCAGTGCGTGCCGGTCTATCCACACAACTACCTGAAGACCAACACGGTGTTCGAGGCCGTGAAGGCCGGCGTGCCGAATGCGCATACCGCGTGGGCCGACAAGCATGCGTGGGGCTACGACTGGCTGAATGGTCCGTCGGGCACCGGCGTCGACGACCTGATGCGCACCGAGATCAACTCGATCGACCCGGCGACGAACACCGAGTACACGGACGTCTACTCGCACACCGCGCGCTTCGACAACCTGCACGTGCAGGCGCTGATCAACCAGATCGAAGGCCGCGATTCGACGGGCACGAAGAGCGCGCCGGTGCCGACGCTGTTCGGCGCCGACTTCCAGACGCTCAGCGTCGCGCAGAAGTCGCCGGTCGCGAAGGGCGGCGGGTATCTCGACGCGGACTTCACGCCGAACGGTCAGGTCGCGAATGCGATCACGTATGTCGACAACTCGATCGGCCATGTCGTCGCGGCGCTGAAGCAGGCCGACCTGTACACGTCGACGGCCGTGATCGTGACGGCGAAGCATGGCCAGTCGCCGACCGACCACACGAAGCTCGTGAAGAACGGCGATACGCTGACGAAGCTGCTCGAAGCGAACAACTACCTCGACCCGAACGGCAACTTCGGCCAGAACAACACGTCGACGGGCAACCTGAACGACGGGTCGGGCCTGGTCGGCACGGGCTTCGTGCAGACCGACGACGTCGGCCTGATCTGGCTGCGCGACCGCAGCCAGCGCACGGCCGTCGTGCAGACGCTGAAGGCGAACCTGGGCTGCAACGCGCCGGGGATCTGCGCGGACGGTTCGCAGGCGTACATCCTGTACGGCGCGGCGCTCGCCGACCGCTTCGGCGATCCGGCCAACGGCCGCACGCCGGACATCATCGTCCAGCCGAATCCGGGCGTGATCTACACGTCGAGCACGAAGAAGGACGAGGAGCACGGCGGCAACGCGCCGGACGACAGCCACCTCGGCCTGCTCGTGTCGTATCCGGGCATCCATCGCGCGCGCACCGTGAACGATCTCGTCGGCACGAAGCAGGTCGCGCCGACGATCCTCGAGCTGCTCGGCGCCGATCCGCGCCTGCTGCATGCGGTCGTGGCCGAGAACACGCGCGTGCTGCCGGGGCTCGGTATCGGGCGTTGAGCGGGGCGGGCGGCGCGGCACTGCGGTGCCGCCCGGGCCTGCCCGGTCATGCCGCCCGGGCTTGCCCGGTTCCAGTCTCCCGAGCCTGTCCGGCATAGCCGGACAGGCTCATCCGCTCGCGCATTCGTCGAGCATCCATTCCCTGAAGCGCCGCAACGCAGCGCTCGTCTCCAGGCGCTCCGGCGCGTAGCACAGGTAGTGCCCTTGTGCGTCGACGTCGACGGGGGCGTCGAACGGTTCGACGAGCACGCCGGTCGCGAGATTGTCGACGATCAGGAAACGCGGCACGAGCGCGAGCCCGAGCCCGGCCTGCGCGGCCTGGATCAGCACCGAATACTGTTCGAAGCGCGGCCCCGACAGCGCGTTCATGTGTGCCGCGCGATGGCGTTCCGCCCACATGGACCATGCGATCTCCGCCTGCTCGTGCACGAGCCGCGGCGCGGATGCCGCGTCGGCCGGCGTGCGCAGCGCATGCCGCGCCGCGAATTCACGGGAACAGACCGGCACGAACGTACGGCCGTCCAGGTAATCGCAGCGCACGCCTTCCCAAGCGCCGTCGCCATAGCGGATCGCCGCGTCGAGTCCGAACGGAAACACGTCGCCGTGAGCCAGATGGCGGCGAAAACTCAGCGTGACGCCCGGCGCGCAGGCCAGAAAGCGCGCGAGCCGCGGCACCAGCCACTTCGTCGTGAAGGTCGGCACGCTCGCGATCGTCAGCAGATCGCTGTTCTCGCGCGCGCTCAGCAATTCGATCGACGCGTTGCCGATCTCGCGCAGCGGGCCGATCACGCGCGCGTGATAGACCTGTCCGGCCCGCGTGAGCGCGAGATTGCGCCCCTCGCGCACGAACAATTTGACGCCGAACAGCGTCTCGAGATTCGCGATCTGCCGGCTGACCGCGCTCGGCGTCAGGCCGAGCTCGCGGGCCGCATACGAGAAGTTCAGGTACTTCACGGAACTCGCGAACGCGTGCAGCTCCGCGATATTGGGAAACAGGTGCTTCACGGCGAACTATTCCTTGCGCGCACAGATCGATGCGGGCGTTGTACGTTTTTTTCATGACGATGCCATGTCGGATCCGCACACTGCGTCCGTCACGACAATGCATGCCGGCCCTGTCCGGCGGGCGTTGCGTGACCCATTCCGTATCCGTCAGCGAGTTTCGCCATGCATCCGCCATCCGCTCCGGCCCTTGCCGAAGCTATTCCGATTCGTCGTAACAAACGGCCGCGCGCGTTGGCGGGACGCCTGCTGCTGCAGGCATTCGTCGCGGCCTTCGCGCTGTACCTCGCGTTGCCGATCGCGCTGCTGCTGATCGGCTCGGTCGGCCAGTCGTGGACGAACACGCTGCTGCCGTCCGGCATCACGTCGCACTGGTTCGCCGATCTGGCCTCGAATCGCAGCTTTACCCGCGCATTCGGCGTGAGCCTCGTCGTCGCGCTCGCCTGTTGTGCGATCAATGCCGTGCTGGCGCTGCCGCTCGCGTATGCGCTGCATCACCGCGCACTGGCCGGCCGCGGCTTCGCGGCGCGCGTCGTGATGCTGATGCCGATCGCGGTGCCGGCGCTGACGCTCGGGTTCGGCTACATCGCGATCTTCAGCGGCGATGCGCTGCCGTGGCTCGGCACGCTGCCGCTGATGATCGCCGCGCACGCGGTGCTGACGCTGCCGTATCTGCTGCAGACACTGCTGAGCGACCTGCGCCACCTGGGCCTCGCCCATCTCGAGGCGTGTGCGGCAACGCTCGGCGCGACGCCGCTGCGGCAGTTCTTCACGATCGTGGTGCCGAACCTGCGGCACAGCCTGTTTTCAGGCCTCGTGATGGTCGCCGCGCTGTCGATCGGCGAATTCCAGATCTCGAACCTGATCGCGGGCTTCCGCTATCGCAACTATCCGATCGTGCTGCTGCAAGCGTTCTACGGCGCGTCGGGGATGGCCTGTGCGGCGACCGTCGTGCTGCTCGTCCTCGCCGGGCTCGCGACGCTCGCATCCGTCTTCACCGTGCAACGCCTGAAGTGAAACCGTCATGAGTCTCGATTTCGAAAACGTCAGCTTTCAGTATCCGGGCGCCCGTCACGGCGTCGACGCGGTCACGCTGTCCGCGGCCCAGGGCGAACTGCTCGCCGTGATGGGCCGCAGCGGCTCCGGCAAATCGACGCTGCTGCGCCTCGCCGCCGGGCTGCTCGACGGCTACCGCGGCCGCATCGCGATCGTCGGCCGCGACATGGCCGGCGTGCCGGTGTGGCAGCGCGAGATCGGGATGGTGTTCCAGCACTACGCGCTGTTTCCGAATCTGTCGGTCGTCGACAACGTCGGCTATGGCCTGAAGATGCGCGGCATGACGGCGGCACTGCACCGCCGCCGCGCGCTCGAGATGCTCGAACGCGTCGGCCTCGCGGCGCAGGCCGACCGCAGTACGGCGCTGTTGTCCGGTGGCCAGCAGCAGCGCGTCGCGCTGGCCCGCGCGCTCGTGATCGAACCGAAGCTGCTGCTGCTCGACGAGCCGCTCGCGGCGCTCGATGCCGGCATTCGCCACCAGCTGCGCGACGAGATCCGCGCGCTGCAGCGCGCGTGCGGCGCGACGACGCTGCTCGTCACGCACGACCAGGACGAGGCGCTCAGCATGGCCGATCGCGTGGCGATCGTCGACAGCGGGCGCGTGCTGCAGGCCGGCACCCCGCGCGACCTGTACGAGCGTCCGGCGACCGCGCAGGTTGCCCGCTTCGTCGGCCATTCGACGCTGCTGCGCGGCCGCGTGCTCGCGCACGGCGCGGTTGACGTGCGGTTCACCACGCTGTGCGCGGATACGGGCGCGCACCGGCCGGGCGACCCGGTCGACGTGCTGGTCCGGCCGGAACACCTGCAGCCCGATCCGCCAGAACACGTCGCGAACCGCATCGACGGCCGGGTCGGCGAGGTGCGCTATTTCGGCGCGACGCAGCGCTTCGACTTCGTGCCGGCCGGCGCGACCGACGCGCTGCTCGGCGAAGGGCGCGAGCTGCCCGCGCGCTGCGTGTCGATCGAGCCGCGCCACCTGCTCGTGCTGCCCGCCGCGTAAGTGCGGGCGACCCAATTCATTCAACGGAGAATCACGATGTCTGCACGCCGCCACTTCCTTCTTGCGACGCGCCGCCGCCTGTTGGCGCTCTGCGCGTTCGCGACCCTCGCGCCGGCGCTGGCCCATGCCGCGCCGCTGTATCCCGGCGAGGATGCGCTGTACGAGAAGGCCGCCGACGAAGGGCTCGTCGTGTCGTTCGACACGGGCCCGGAATGGGCGAACTGGAAATCGCTGTTCGCCGAATTCCGCAAGCGCTACCCGAAGGTCGAGATCACGTACAACGACATCGGCTCGGCGGCCACGGTCGTCGCGCTCGACAAGTCGCGACGTCGCCCGCAGGCCGACACCGCGTACTACTTCGCGGCGTCGGCGCTCGATGCGACGGCCAAGGACGTCGTCGCGCCGTTCAAGCCGGTCAATTTCGACAAGCTGCCGCCGGTGTTCCGCGCGGCCGACGGCCGCTGGTTCGCCGTGCATTCGCTGAACATCGCGTTGCTCGTCAACCGGAAGCTCGTGAAGAACGTGCCGCAGCGCTGGTCCGACCTGCTGAAGCCCGAATATCGCAATGCGGTCGTCTATCTCGACCCGCGCTCGACCGGGCAGGGGCAGGTCGCCGTGTTCGCCGCCGCCTATGCGAACGGCGGCAGCGTCGACAACCCGAAGCCGGGCGCGGAGTTCTTCGGCAAGCTGAAGCAGGCGGGCAACGTGCTGCGCGTCGAGGGGACGACGCCGTACGCGAAGTTCGTCAAGGGCGAGATTCCGATCCTGATCGGCTACGAGAACGACGGGCTCAAGGCCAAGTACACGGACGGCATGGGCGACGCGGCCGACGTCGTGATTCCGCAGGACGGCAGCGTATCGGCGCCGTACGCGATGAGTCTCGTGAAGAACGGCCCGAACCCGGCCGCCGCGCAGTTGTGGCTCAACCTCGTGATGAGCGATGTCGGCCAGGCGCTGTTCGCGCAGGGCTACGTGCGCCCGGCCGTACCCGGCACGCCGGTCGCGCAGGAGGTTGCCGCGAAGCTGCCGAACGCGCCGCAGGTGCGTCCGCTCGACGTCGCGAAGGCCGCGACGCGCAAGGCCGAGGTCGACCAGCTCTGGTCGCAGGCCACGCTCGGCAAGTAAGGGGAACGGGATGCGGGTCTCGTCCATGCAGCGCGGCGTCCTGCGCCGCTACGGCGCGGTGCCGGCGGCCGGGCTGTTCGCGGTGTGCTTCGCGCTGCCGCTCGCCGCGCTCGTCGGCGCCGCGTTCGACGGCGGCGGTCGTGCGTTCTCCGCGGTATTCGGCGATCCGCTCGTCGCCGACGCAATCGTGCGTTCGCTGGCGCTCGCGATCGGCGCCGGCACGCTGTCCGTCGCGGTCGGCGTGCCGGTCGCGTTCGTGCTGGCAGGGCAGTCGCCGGCGCGCCGCCGCTGGTCGCTCGCGCTGCTCGGCGTGCCGCTTGCGTTCTCCGGCCTCGTGATCGCGTACGGCTTCATCCTCGTGTTCGGCCGCGCCGGTTTCGTGACGACGCTGCTGGCGTCGCTCGGCGCGGACCCGACCGTGGTCGGCGGCGCGATCTACACGATGCCGGGGCTCGCTTTCGCGTACGCGTACTACCTGATCCCGCGCGTCGCGCTGATCCTCTACCCGGCGCTCGCGAATCTCGACCGGCGGCCGCTCGAGGCGGCGCTGACGCTCGGCGCACGGCCGTGGCGCGCGTGGTTCGACGTCGCGTGGCGCGAGCTGTGGCCGTCGATCGCGTCGGCGTGGTGCCTCGTCAGCGCGCTCGCGCTCGGCACGTACGGCACGGCGCTCGCGCTGGCCGGCACGCAGATCAACATCCTGCCGCTGCTGATGTACCTGAAGCTGTCCGACGGACAGACCGATTTCTCGCAGGCCGCCGTACTGTCGATCGTGCTGACGGCGCTCTGCACTTGTGTTCTTGCATTGGGGGAAGGACTTGCACGGCAACGACGTCATTGAATGGTCGAACCAGGCGCGCGATGCGCTGCAGCAACTCGCGCAACGGCAGCGCGGCGCCGACCGGCACCGGATGCCGGTCGGCGTGATCGGCCCGCGCGATGCGACGGACGCCCAGCTCGCCATCGCGGAGCGAATCGCGCACGGGCTCGCGGCGGCGGGCGTCGCGATCGTCGGCGGCGGCAAGCAGGGCGTGATGGAGGCCGCCGCGCGCGGCGCGCATGCGGCGGGCGGCTGTGCGATCGGGCTGCTGCCCGAGGACGACGCGCAGCATGCGAATCCGTATCTGAGCGTCGCGCTGCCCACCGGGCTCGGCATCACGCGCAACGCGCTGATCGCTCGCGCGTCGCTGTGCCTGATCGCGGTCGGCGGCGGCCTTGGCACGCTGTCCGAAATCGCGCTGGGGCTGCAATGGGGCAAGCCGGTGTTCACGATTTGCGACGCGCCGCAGGTGGCGGGCGTCGAGAACTTCGACGAAACGGACCTGCTCGTCGCGCGGGTCGCGCAGTGGCTGTCCGGTTCGGCGTAGATCGGCATTCCGGATAACCGGATGCATCGTTTCAGGTGGTATCGATTGAATAAACAGGAATCCTCTACATGAAGAAGATCACTTTTGCGCTTTGCGTTTCCGGCGGCCTCTGCACGACGGCGCATGCGCAAGGCACCGTCACGCTCTACGGGATCGTCGACGCGGGTTTGGGGTACACGAGCAACCAGCGCGTCGCGACGAGCAAGGGGTCGCTCGGTTCGCCGGTCGCGTATCGCGGCGCGTCGAGCTACAGCTTCGCGAGCGGTACGTGGTCCGGCAGCCGCTGGGGGCTGAAGGGCAAGGAAGATCTCGGCGACGGGCTCGCGGCCGTCTTCCAGCTCGAGAGTGGCTTCAACATCGGCACCGGGCAGCTCGGCCAGGGCGGGCGGATGTTCGGCCGCCAGGCGTGGATGGGGCTGTCGAGCACGCGCTACGGTACGCTGACGATGGGCCGCCAGTACGATCCGATCGTCGATTTCGTCGGCTCGATCGGGCCCGGCTCGTTCCTGACCGGCATGGGTGCGCATCCGGGCGATCTCGACAACATCGACAACCAGTCGCGCGAGAACAATTCGATCAAGTACGTGAGCCCGTCGTTCGGCGGCTTCACGTTCGGCGGGCTGTACGGCTTCGGCAACCAGGCAGGCAGCGCGAAGAACCAGAACACGTGGAGCGTCGGCGGCCAGTACGTGAACGGGCCGTTCGCGCTCGGCGCGGCCTACCTGTATGCGACCAACGCATTCGGTGCGAACGGCGGCGCATGGACCGGCTCGTACGACGGCACGTTCGCGTCGTCGATCAACGAGGGTTTTGCGTCGTCGAAGAGCATGCAGATCGTCGCGGCCGCGTCGACCTACCAGATCGGCGCGGTGACGCTGGGCCTGTCGTACAGCAACACGCAGTACCGGGCAGGCGCGTTCTCGACGTTCCGGGGCAACGCGACCTACAACTCGGTCGGCGGTACGGCGTCGTGGCAGGTGTCGCCGGCGCTGCGCGTCGCGGCCGGCTACGACTTCACGCGCGGCAGCTCGGTCGGCGGTGAAGCCGCGCCGAAGTATCACCAGTTGAACCTGGCGTCGTACTACTACCTGTCGAAGCGGACCGCGCTCTACGGTCTCGTCGGCTACCAGAAGGCGAGCGGCAAGACGCTCGACCCGTACGGCAACGTCGTCGCCGCGACGGCGTCGGTCGGCGACGTCGGCAACGGCATCTCGTCCGCCGGCAACACGCAGACGCTCGTGCGGATCGGCATGCGTCACACGTTCTGATCGTCGCACGATCGCACTCCGGCGAATTCGATTGGCCCTCGCATGTCGCGAGGGCCTTTTTTCGTCCGGCCGATCGCCAGGATCATGCCGGGCCGGACTTGAATTGGGGAGAGCAACCCGCCATATTGGCAGCGCATGAACTTTCAACGACGCCTCCAGAGGATTCCCGATGCGCCTTCTGCTTGCCCTGCTGCTGCCGTGGTTCCAGTTTTTCACGATCGGCCGCCCGATCGCCGGTGTGATCTGCCTGATCCTGCAACTCACGATCGTCGGCTGGCTGCCGGCCGCGATCTGGTCGGTGTATGCGCTGAGCCAGTACAAGACCGATCGCAAGATCGAAGCGGCGCTGCGCGAGCGGCGGTAAGTCGTCGTTGCGATTCCGGGCGTTTCTCCTCGCCAGGTGCAACGCCAAGGGTTCCTGTTTCGGTAGATATCTACATAATTTGCACGCAGCCGCGTGCACAATTTGTATAGATTTCTGCTGAGATGGCCGTGTTCGACGGACGGGAGGCGACACGATGGACAAACGCTATAACGCGATGTCGCTTCCCGAACAGCTTGCGCGGCGGCGGCAAGCGATCGACGACGTTCTCGCGCATCCCGAGTGGTCGCTGCGCGAATCGGTGCGTCATCTGAAGCAGACGATGCGGCTGACGAGCGCCGAGATGGCGAAGCTCGCCGGTGTGTCGACGAAGACGATCCAGGATATCGAGCAGGGCCGCAGCGACGGGACGGTACAGACGATGAACCGCAGATTCGGCATGCTGGGGTTGAAGCTCGGCGTCGTGCGGCGGGCGCCGCAATAACGCACGCGGAGGAAGAGGCAGCGCGGCGCGCATCCATCGGGCGATCGCTGCGCGCCGCGCCCGGGCCGCGCGCGTGGCGCGATCGCCCGGCCGGCGTTCCGGCTTCACTTCACCGCAAACAGCGTCAGGTTCATGAAGATCTTGAACGCATAACCGAGCGTGACGGCGCCGGCCACGCCGCCCGCCCACAGGACGACGAACCACATCCAGCCGCGCATCCGCGGCCGGGGCGCCTCGAGCGGGCGATCGGCGGAATCAGTGGTGGTAGTAATGCTGGTCTTCATGGCGCACCTTCCCTCGGAATACCCAGTAACCCATCGTCGTGTAGGCGATGATGATCGGGAGGATAACCGCTGCGCCGACCAGCGTGAAGGTCTGGCTCGAACGCGGCGCGGCCGCTTCCCAGATCGTCATCGTCTGCGGAATCGCATACGGGAACAGCGTGACGAGCAGGCCGACATAGCCGAGCAGCACGAGCGCCAGCGCGAGCACGAACGGCGTCATGTCGTGCCGGTCGCGCACCGCGCGACGCATCCACACCGCGCACCCGGCGACCAGGAACGGCACCGGCAGCAGGCGCCAGAACAGCCCCGAATCGAACCAGCGCTGCGCGATGGCCGGATCCTGCAGCGGCGTCCACAGGCTGATGACGGCGATGAAGCCGAGCAGCACGACGGTCAGCGGCCACACGACGCGATGCAGCCGGCGTTGCAGGTCGCCTTCCGTCTTCGCGACGAGCCAGCAGCAGCCGAGCAGCGCATAGGTCACGATCAGGCCGAGGCCCGTCAGCAGGCTGAACGGGGTGAGCCAGTCGAACGCGTCGCCCGCGAACACGCCGTCCTTCACGTTGATGCCCTGCAGGAACGCGCCGAGCGCGATCCCCTGGAAGAACGTCGCGCCGGCCGAGCCGCCGATGAACGCGAGATCCCACAGCTGCTTGGTGCGCCGCGCCTTCGCGCGGATCTCGAACGACACGCCGCGGAAGATCAGGCAGACCAGCATGAAGATCAGCGGCAGGTACAGCGCCGACAGCACGGTCGAATAGACGATCGGGAACACCGCGAACAGCCCGGCGCCGCCGAGCACGAGCCACGTCTCGTTGCCGTCCCACACGGGCGCGACCGTGTTCATCATCAGGTCGCGTTCCTTCTCGTCCGGAAAGAACGGGAAGACGATGCCGATGCCGAGGTCGAAGCCGTCGAGCACGACGTACATGAAGAGCCCCAATGCGATGATCGCGGCCCAGATTACGGTGACGTCCATAGGTTTTCTCGTTTGCGGATGGGGTGGGCTCAGACGGTCTCGATCAGCTCGTCGACGGCCGACATCGGGCGGCGCGCGGTGTGATCGGGGCGCGTGTCGGGCGTGTCGTCGTGCTTCGCGTCGGGCAGCGCGGGGCCGGCCTTCATCAGCTTCAGCATGTAGTACACGCCGGTGCCGAACACGAGGAAGTACACGATCACGAACGTCATCATCGACAGGCTGACCTGCTGCACCGAGAGCGGCGACACGGCCTGCGCGGTGCGCATCACGCCATACACGACCCACGGCTGGCGGCCCGCTTCGGTCGTCACCCAGCCCGCGAGCAGCGACACGAAGCCGGTCGGGCCCATCACGAGCGCGAAGCGCTGGAACCACTTCGATTCATACAGGCGGCCGCGGCGGCGCAGCAGCCACGCGAGCGCGGCGAGGCCGATCATCGCGAAGCCGAGGCCGACCATGATCCGGAAGCTCCAGAACACGACCGTCGAGTTCGGGCGGTCCTCGGGCGGGAATTCCTTCAGCCCGCGGATCTCGCCGTCCCAGCTGTGCGTGAGGATCAGGCTGCCGAGGTGCGGCACCTTCACCGCGTAGCGCGTCGTTTCCGCCTGCATGTCCGGAATGCCGAACAGGTTGAGCGGCGTGCCGCCCTTCTCGGTTTCCCACAGCCCTTCGATCGCGGCGATCTTCGCGGGCTGGTGCTTCAGCGTGTTGATGCCGTGCTGGTCGCCGATCACGGCCTGCAGCGGCGCGAGCACGAGCAGCAGCCACAGCGCCATCGAGAACATCTTCTTCACGCCCTTGTCGCGGCGGCCCTTCAGCAGGTGCCACGCGCCCGTCGCGGCCACGACCAGCGCGGCGACGATGAACGCCGCGATCGCCATATGGAACAGGCGGTACGGGAACGACGGGTTGAAGATGATCGCGAACCAGTCGGTCGGCACGACGCGGCCGTCGACGATCTCGAAGCCCTGCGGCGTCTGCATCCAGCTGTTCGACGCGAGGATCCAGAACGTCGAGATCAGCGTGCCGACCGCGACCATCAGCGTCGCGCCGAAGTGCGCGCGCGGGCTCACGCGGTTCCAGCCGAACAGCATGATGCCGAGGAAGCCGGCCTCGAGGAAGAACGCGGTCATCACTTCGTACATCAGCAGCGGCCCGGTGACGGCGCCGGCGAAGCTCGAGAAGCCCGACCAGTTGGTGCCGAACTGGTAGCTCATCACGACGCCGGAGACGACGCCCATCCCGAACGCGACCGCGAAGATCTTCGACCAGAACAGACAGAGGGTCTTGTAGTACTGCTTGCCGGTCTTGAGCCAGCGATATTCGAGCACGGCGATGAAGCTGGCGAGGCCGATGCTCAGCGCCGGAAAGACGATGTGAAAGGAGACGGTGAACGCGAATTGCAGGCGGGCCAGATCGAGGGCCGAAAGTGCGGTGTCCATACCAGATGACCGAAGCTGACGATACCCGCCGGCGGGTGCCGGCGGACCCCGGCCGACAGGCGGCGGGGTTGGCTGGAGTATGGGCCGCGATGTTGCACCGCGAAATGCGCCAACTCGTCGCAGATGTCCAGCCCGCCGCGCGCGATTTCGGGATAAATCGTTGATTCGTATCAAGAAGGCCGCTCGCGGCGCGTGCGGCCGCGGCGTGGCGGTCTGACGCACGTGCGGCAATATGGCGCGTCGCGTCATCGGAACGATTCGATCCGCACGCCCGCACCGTGCGGAACCTCTGGCGTGCCGCCGTGCGCGGCCGATCCGTTTCGACGCGTCAGCCCGTAATGCGGGCGACCGCGCGGGAGGGGCGCGGCAGGTGGGGGCGGCAGCGCGGCCGTCGGCACGCGCTGCGTGAATTGCGTACACTCTCAGTCTCGTTTCGGCAGGGCCGGGCGCATCGGTTCCGGTCCGCGTTCACTCAGGGCACGAAGATGATCGATTTACGCAGCGATACCGTGACACGTCCGAGCCAGGCGATGCTGGCCGCGATGACTGCCGCCGAAGTCGGCGACGACGTATGGGGCGACGACCCGACCGTGCTGCGCCTGCAGGCGGTTTCGGCCGAGCGGGCCGGCAAGGAAGCCGGCCTGTTCTTCCCGAGCGGCACGCAGAGCAACCTCGCCGCGCTGATGTCCCATTGCGAGCGCGGCGACGAGTACATCGTCGGCCAGCTCGCGCACACCTACAAGTACGAAGGCGGCGGCGCGGCCGTGCTGGGCAGCATCCAGCCGCAGCCGATCGAGAACGCGCCGGACGGCACGCTGCCGCTCGCGAAGATCGCCGCGGCGATCAAGCCGATCGACAATCACTTTGCCCGCACGCGCCTGCTCGCGCTCGAGAACACGATCGGCGGCCAGGTCTTGCCGGAAGGCTATGTGCAGGAAGCCGTCGCGTTCGCGCGCAGCCGCGGGCTGTCCACGCACCTCGACGGCGCGCGCGTATGCAACGCGGCCGTCGCGTCGGGCCGCCCGATCGCGGAGCTGTGCGCGCCGTTCGATACCGTATCGATCTGCTTCTCGAAAGGGCTCGGAGCACCGGTCGGCTCGGTGCTGGTCGGCAGCCGTGCGCTGATCGAGCGCGCGCAGCGCTGGCGCAAGGTGCTCGGCGGCGGGATGCGGCAGTCGGGCATTCTCGCGGCGGCGTGCCTGTATGCGCTCGACCATAACGTCGAGCGGCTCGCGGACGATCACGCGAACGCCGCGCATCTTGCGGCAGGCCTCGCGCGGATCGAATCCGTGAAGGTGCTGTCGCATGCGACGAACATGGTGTTCGCGCAATTCCCGGAAGCCGATTGCGCGCCGCTCGAGGCGTGGCTCAAGGAGCGCGGGATCCTCACGCAGATGCTGTACGCGTCGCGCTTCGTCACCCACTGCGACGTGTCGCGCGCGGACATCGATACGTTCGTCGACGCGGTCGGCGCGTATTTCTCGCAGCGGCGCGCGTAACCGCCGCGAGCCGGGCCGTCACCGGCTCATGTCATTTCGGCAGCGGCGCGAGCAACCGGCGCGCCGCTTCGACCACCCGCGCGGACAGCGACGCCATCGTCGGCGACTGCACGGTCCACGCGTGCCAGTACAGCGTGACGTCGGTCGGATGCGCGGGCGCGAGATCGACGAGCCCCTGCGCGTCGAGCGGCGCGGCGCCGATCAGCGGCTCCGGCACCATCGCGTAGCCGAGTCCGTGCCGCACCGCCGCGAAGTGCGAATGGGTGCCCGGCACGTAATGGCACGGGTATGCACCTTCCGGCAACCCGAACTTCTCCTTCAGGAACGACGACTGCAGCGTGTCGCGCCGCGAATACGCGACGACGGGCGCGTTGCGTGCGCTCGTGCGGTTCAGCCCGCGCGGAAACCAGCGCGCCGCGAACGCGGCGGCCGCGAGCAGGCGGTAGCGCATCGTACCGAGCGGCGTCGCGACGCAGCCGCGCATCGGCTTCGGCTCGGTCGTCACGCAGCCGACCGCCATCCCGCTTTCGAGCAGCGCGAACGTGTGGTCCTGATCCTCGACGATCAGCTCGAACAGGATCCGCTCGCCCGCGAGCACGGACGTCAGCGCGGGCAGGAACCACGTGCCGAGGCTGTCGGAATTCAGCGCGATCGTCACGGAGATCGGCGATTCGCGCTCGGTCGCGAGCGTGCTTTGCAGGTCGGCCTGCAGCAGCGCGACGCGCCGCAGGTGCTGCAGCACGCGCTGCCCGGCCACCGTCGGGCGGCACGGCCGCGTGCGCAGCACGAGCGGCGTGCCGAGGCTCGCCTCCAGCGCGCGGACCCGCTGCGTGACCGCGGACGCGGTCACGTGCAGGCGCACGGCCGCCTGCTCGAAGCTGCCCGTGTCGGCGACGGCCAGCAGCGCGGCGGCCTGCTTCGGATCGATCGTCAGCGACATGTATCAGATGAACCGAGACAGATTGTGATGTTCAAAACGATGAGGCCCTGCTAGTCATGGCGTTGCGGCCGATTATGACGCGTGGCGATCAATTGTGAAATGGAACTCGGTCATGCCTTGGGACCAAACCGCGACCGATTCGGCATGTTGTGCCAGATGGTCTGGCGCAAGGTGCTCGCGCGGATTTCCCATTCGGCTTGCCCGCATGATCTCTTTGTCGATCTTGTTCGACAAGCGGCGCAGCGGGGTGCTGCATTTAAACATGTCGGCGTGTTCGAGGTACGCGATCGCGCGCGTGGCGTCGCCGGTACCTGTTCGATGTCCAGGGAGAAACAGCCGCGCCGGCTCCGGCGAGCGCTCGCGTGCACCCGAAAATTCGGGATCCGACGCTGGCCGAAGCGCGGAATGTGCGAAGACAGAATGCGCACTGCTGCGAGCAGTGCGCATCCCTCGGGTGTCGGCGATCAATAGGCCGCCACGTTTTCGGTATTCCGTCGTTCAACGGCCGTCCTGGATTTCGCCACTGCCGTGATAAACAACATGGCGGCGATTCCACTCGCGACCAGTGCCGGGTAAGCCGCCAGGATTTGGATCAATGAATACTTCCAGCTCAATGGGCGCCCGACGCCAAGCATTGCCGCATAGAACCACGAGACGGCGGAAATCACGCCCGCGAAAATGGCAACCATGCGCCGTTCGAAGGAAAGCTTCAGCAAGGATCCCGCTTTCTGCAATGCCGGGAGGACCGCGGAGTGCAAAGCGATACCGTTGAAGGTCAGCAACGCGACGATGCCAATCTTGGCCTGCAGCTTGGGATTGCCGAGATACCCGAGACCCTGAGTCCGCATATCGAACGCAATGATCGCGATGCCGGTGATCCAAAGCACCATCAGCGCCAACGTGACGGTGCGCTGCAGGCTGGGC
Source organism: Burkholderia sp. FW306-1C-G01B (assembly GCF_058781685.1). Taxonomy (NCBI): domain Bacteria; kingdom Pseudomonadati; phylum Pseudomonadota; class Betaproteobacteria; order Burkholderiales; family Burkholderiaceae; genus Burkholderia; species Burkholderia sp. FW306-1C-G01B. The sequence continues at coordinate 164,988 of NZ_JBYSWZ010000012.1, read as the reverse complement.
AGGTGGACCTGGGCAAGATCGGTAGGCGCGTCAGAATCCAACAGTCGCCTGACCATGGCAATGTCGCTGGTCAGCACGAGGCCAATCGCGACACAGCAGGCTATGAGATGAACAAAGACGATTCCCATTCGTACGAATTCCATTTTCTGTCCTTTTTCGGCGCGTTGCGCAAAGTTGAGTTGTACCGTCGCAAATCTGGGTGAATTTCGGCGATACGTTAGGAGTACGACGCAGATATAAAAATGCGACCGTGGATTCCACGATCAAGCTGGCTCCAGTTCGGCATGACATGAACAACTCGGCGAGCCCACTACGGCGCGTCGGGTCCCAACAGGATGCATGTAGTCGAATCGATACCCATTGCGAGTTCGACCGCTTGATCAAGCCCGCACAGCGTGCAGACTTGCAGTGTCGGATGGCTGGCCACCCAGGTATCCGGCATGTCGCGATTTGTAGAATGAAACGTCGCCCAACTGCCGGATGCTGCCGGACGACCCGCGAAATTTAAAACAGCAGGCCGCGACGAATCAACCCGACTTGTTACGAAATGCAAAGAGCGTAACGAGCGAGAAATCGGTGTGAGAACGGTCCGACCCTTGCGCGAATTCCGCCATCTGGAGTGTGCCGAATTGTTCTGACTTGGAGTCGGGCACTGATTGATGAGTCACTTCATTTTACATTTGAGCGCTAAATACTAAAGGGGTCGCAGTTCACAATGCACGTTGCGAAACTTTTATATGTTGAATAGAGAAATTTCGAACACTCAAAATAATATCGAGCATCGATTTTCTCAGACGAAACGCCGGTAGCATCGGGCATCGATGCACCGGCGAGCACCTGAAAATCTGCGCGGTTTGCTGGGAGATCTCCCGTCTCCTCCTTCGCGTCGCGTCGTCTTGGCGGGTTGAGCGTCGGAACTACCGGTACTGGTGGAAATGAATAAGCTGCTCGAGTCGAAACGGCCAAAATCGGATGACCCGGATTTTTTTTGAAAAAAAAGAACAAGAAATCGAAGTGGATTGTGCGGTCGATTGGAGGAAGATCACGTACGACCGGCAGCAGGTAAAAATCGCAGACGTCAAAAATGCAAAATGCTCTGATCGCCCGGAGTCAATCCCGCGCGTTGTGAGTGTAAGGCAGCGCGCGCCACTGTCCGGGCGCGGCGAATCGTCCCGCCGCGTGCCATTCGTCATCGGAATCGGTTGCCATGCATGGGACGCCGGTGGCGCGTGCATTTTGATCTACGCTATATGAATGTGTGAAACGCGGCAGGTGCGATGCCGATTGTCCGGCGACGATGTCATCATGCCGACGTCGATGTCGGACGACGATGCGCAGCAGACGCAGCCGTGAATTTACGGATCATGCGGCGCGGCAGGCATACGGACACGGGGCGGCACTCGTGCTCGCGCACACGCGCATCGGCGACGCACGGCACGTGGGCCGTACAACACCAACCTGAACAGGCGACGGAGCGACTTCGCGATGATCTTCCGGCAACTTTTCGACCCGCAATCGTCGACATACACGTATCTGCTCGCCGACCGCGCATCGCGCGAAGCGCTGCTGATCGATCCGGTGTTCGAGCAGGTGCGCCGCGACGCGGCACTCGTCGATGAGCTCGGATTGCGGCTCGTCGCGACCGTCGACACGCACGTGCACGCCGATCACGTGACGGGCGCATGGCTGCTGAAGCAGCGCACGGGCAGCGCGATCGCGATCTCGGCCGCGAGCGGCGCGCAGGGCGCCGACCGCTACCTGAACGACGGCGACCGCTGCGCATTCGGCTCGCGCTACCTGACCGTGCGCGCGACGCCCGGCCACACGAGCGGCTGCATCAGCCTCGTGCTCGACGACGAATCGATGGCGTTCACCGGCGACTGCCTGCTGATCCGCGGCACGGGCCGCACCGACTTCCAGCAGGGCGACCCGCGCGCGCTGTATCGCGCGGTGCACGGCCGGCTCTTCACGCTGCCGGCCGCGTGCCTGCTGTATCCGGCGCACGACTATCGCGGGCTCACGGTGACGAGCGTCGGCGAGGAGCGGCGCTTCAATCCGCGCCTCGGCGGCGATCTCAGCGAAGACGATTTCGCCGGCTACATGCGCAACCTCGGGCTCGCGCACCCGCGCCAGATCGACGTCGCGGTGCCGGCGAACCTGCAGTGCGGCGTTGCCGCGAACGCGCCCGATGCGCAGGCGGCACCCGACTGGGCGCCGCTCGTCTATACGTTCGCCGGCTTCTGGGAAATCGATCCGCAGTGGCTCGAGGATCATCTGCCGGCGGTGCAGGTCGTCGACGTGCGCGAACCGGACGAATTCACCGGCCCGCTCGGCCACCTGCCCGGCGCGACGCCGATTCCGCTCGGCGAACTGGCCGCGCGCACCGGCGAGATCGCGCGCGACCGGCCGGTCGTGACCGTGTGCCGGGCCGGCGGGCGATCCGCGCAGGCGAACGTGATCCTGCTGAAGGCCGGCTTCGACGCGGTCGCGAATCTCGGCGGCGGGATGCTGCGCTGGCGCGCCGAAGGGCGCGTCGTGATGGACGGCCGGTCGTAGCGCGCCGAGGCCGCGCAAAAAAATTTCCGGACCGATGTCGAAACGGCCGGTCGCCGTTCGTCGTCAAGGTATCCGAGATCATGTGGCGCCGCATGACGCAGCGCCGAAACCCTGAGAGACCGCACGATGATGCCGACGCTTTATGCCCATCCCTTTTCGTCCTACTGCCAGAAAGTGCTGACCGCGCTGTACGAGAACGGCACGCCGTTCGAGTATCGCGTGCTCGCGCACGACGATCCGAAGCCGATGCAGGAACTGACCGCGCTGTGGCCGCTGAAGCGTTTTCCGGTGCTCGTCGATGCGGGCCGCACCGTGGTCGAGGCGTCGATCATCATCGAGTATCTCGGCCTGAACCATCCGGGCCCCGTGCGCCTGCTGCCCGACGATCCGCACGCGGCGCTCGAGGTGCGGATGATGGATCGCTTCTTCGACAACTACGTGTCGACGCCGCAGCAGAAGGTCGTGCACGACGCGCTGCGGCCGGAAGCCGAGCGCGATGCGCGCGGTGTCGCCGATGCGCGCGCGATGCTCGAAACGTCGTATGCGTGGCTGGACAAGAAGATGGCCGATCGCGAATGGGCGGCGGGCGACCGCTTCAGCCTCGCCGATTGCGGCGCGGCACCGTTCCTGTTCTACGCGGACTGGACGCACCGGATCGATCCGTCGTTCGCGAACGTGATCGCGTATCGGAAGCGTCTGCTTGCGCGGCCGTCGTTCGCGCGAGCGGTCGACGAGGCGCGGCCGTTTCGCTCGTTCTTTCCGCTCGGCGCGCCCGATCGCGACTGATCTGCGCGGCCGTCGCGCGGCGTGCTGCCGCCGCGCACGGCCGGCAGCGCGTGCCGGGGCGACGGAAAGAAAGCAGCGGCAGCATCGCGGCGCGTGCCCGTTACATCGTTTGCGTGGCCGACTGCGCGAGCGTCAGCAGTTCGTCGAACTGCGTGATCAACTCGAAGCACAGCAGGAACGCGAGCGTATAGGCCGGCGCGGGGAAGCGCCGGATCATTCCCAGCACCTGCGGCGCGAAGCGCGACCGGACCGCGTCGCGCGTCAGCAGCCATGCGATCGCGATGCCGATCGTGGCGCCGGCGATCAGGTCGGTCGGGTAGTGAAAGCCGAGATACGCGCGCGGCACGCAGATGAACACGACGGAATACAGCAGCGCGAACACGCCGGCGCGGCGCGCGATGATGAAGATGCCGGTCGCGATCGCCATCCACAGCATCGCGTGATCGCTCGGAAACGAACTCCACGCCTGCAGCGTTGCCGCGCGCAGCCCGGCCGACGGGAAGTGCAGGTGCAGGTCGGGGTTGTAGATCGGCCGCACGCGGAACGGCAGCACCTGCGCGAGCAGCCGGCCGAACGCGAGCGCGATGAGCCCGCTCGCGACCGTTGCGATAACCAGCTCGCGTTGCCGCTCGCGGTTCGGGCCCGGCTGGAACCACAGCCAGCACAGCACGGGAATGAGCACGAAGCCCTTGAACGTGTACAGGCCGGCGATCACGCGGATCGCGTGATTCATCAGCGGGCCGAACGTCACGTGGGTGAGGAAGATCTGGATCGTGGTGTCGAAATTGTTCATGTTCTGTGACCCCGGCGGATGCGCAGCACGCGGCGCGCGGCCGGCAGGATCTGGAAGCGCGCTCGTACCGGAGCGCAACGGGGGGCAAGTATGTCACCCGTTATTTCGAAGAAAATGCGAAAAAATACCGGGAATCCCCTGATAAAACGGGGCTGTGCAGTGGGGCCGGATGGGAGCGTGCCGAGCGGCGGGGCAGGGGCGAATCATCCGATGTTTGTGCGTCGATGCGCACGGGCGCCGGAAAAATATTTGGTTGAGCTGGACAGTTTGGCAAGCCGGTGCGGACCTTGCGCCGGATGAACGAATGCGGGTTACGCTCTGTGCGAATCTGTCAGGCCGCGCAGCATGACGCATGCGCCGGTCGAAAATAAAAGAAAAGGTGGGCAAGCCCGGTGGGCCTGCCCGTTTTGCCGGCGCAACGCGGTCGTGCAGTTCGTCGCGATGATGGGCGAGGCCGTGCCGGGGCTCGTCGAAGCGCGCGAAGTCTGACCCGGAGGGCGCGGGCTGCGCCGTCAGCCGCGCCGGATTCCTTCGGGCAGCGCGCTGATGCGGCGCACCTCGGGCGAGTCGAGCCACGCGCGGGACGTAGCGCAGTCGGCGAACATGTCGGTCGCATCCTCGCCCCAGAACAGGTCGCCGTCGAGTTCGAAAGTCGGCACGCCGAATACGCCGTGCGCGATCGCACGATCGGTGTTCGCGCGCAGCGCGTCCTTCACCGGCTGTGCTTCGACGGCCGTCACGCCATCCGGAAAGCCGACGGCTTCGCACAGCGCGGCGAAGCCTTCCGGTGTCGATACGTCTTGGCCGTCGCGCCAGATATGCCGGAAGATCCGCTGGATCGCATCGAGCGAACAGCCCATCGCGATCGCGAGGCGCAGCGGCTTGATCGGGTTGAACGGGTGGGCCGGCGGCATCCGGAACGGGATGCCGAGCTTGTCCGCGCGGTATTGCGCGTGGCGATAGGTGAAGACGCGTTTCGCCGCGATCTCCGCCGGCGCTTTCTGGCCCCAGTGCGCGAGCAGCGCGCCGAGCACGATCGGCCGCGGCTCGAACGCCGCGGCGGGCGGCAACCGGTCGAACTGTTCCTGCTGCAGGTAGGCGAACGGCGAAACGAAATCGAAATACCAGGTGGCGGTGCGCGCGGCGTTCATGGCGGATGCCCCTCTTGTGCATGGCCGGTTGACGGTTGCACGCATGGTGCGCACACGGGCGGCGTGCGATGCGTGCATCGGCGGCCAGTGTCGCACGCGGTCGCCTTTTGCGTTGCGCTGCGCTGCGCTGCCGGCTACGACCCCGCGGCGTCGTCTGCTGCCGACGCGAGCCGAGCGAGGCTGTCGCGCACGGCGGCTGCGTCGTAGCGTGCGCCCGCGCCGCCGAGGGCAACGGTCGCCTTCTGCGCGAGCGGCAGCAGCATCGCGAGCGCCGCCGCCATCGTCGGCGCGGCGGCGAGCCGCGATTTCGGGCCCGACACCGTCAGCGCGCCGACGCATGCGCCGGCAGCATCGAACACCGGCACGGACGCCGACGCCGTCTCGGGGTCGCGCTCGCCGTACGATGCGGCCCACAGTCGTTCGCGCACGTCGTTCCAGCGTGCGTCCTGCGTGTCGGTGAACGCCATCAGCACCTTCCCGGACGCGCCCTGGCGAACCGGAAACTCCTCGCCGACGCGAATCGACACGCGCACCGCGCGTGCGGGCTCGACGCGGTAGAGCACCGCGCGCATGTCGCCCTGGCGAACATAGAACGACGCCGTTTCCCCGAGTTCGCGGCTCAGCGTCTCGAGCAGCGGCTCGACCACCGGGCCGACCCGGAACGAACGCTGGTACAGCGCGGCGAGCCGCAGCGGCTCGTGCCCGACCGCGTACTGGCCGTCGTCGAGCTTGCGCATGAAGCCGCCATGTTCGAGCGCGGCGAGCAGACGCAGGATCGTGCTCTTGTACAGCCCGGTGCGGCGCGACAGCTCGGCGAGCGACAGCCGGTCGTCGGTCGGCCCGAATGCACGGAGGATCGCGAACGCGCGATCGAGCACGGCGACGCCGCTGGAGGCTTCCTCGGTCGACGAATCGGGCCCGTCGCCGGCGTGATCTGCTTGAGTGGTAGGCACTGCCTGCTTCCTTCGGATGATGGTCGGTCGACTATATTGTTCTGCCTGGCAGAACTCAAGTTCCAGAAAATCGCAATTTCACGGGTATACCCCGCTTACAGCTCATTCGACGCGCGTCTAAAGTTCCGTCTAACAGAACTATGTTCTTTCAGATAGAACAATGAGGTATCGAATGAGCGTTTCCGAATATCCGAAGGTGCTGGTCAGCGAGGTCGGGCCGCGCGATGGCCTGCAGAGCATCGGGACCGTGATGCCGACGGCCGGCAAGCTGCGCTGGATCACCGCGCTGGCCGCGGCCGGCCTGCGCGAGATCGAGGTGGGGTCGTTCGTGCCGGCCACGCTGTTGCCGCAGATGGCCGATGTGCGCGAAGTCGTCGCGCACGCGCTGGCGATTCCCGGGCTGCATGTCGCCGCGCTCGCGCCGAACCTGCGCGGCGCCGAGGGCGCATTCGGCGCGGGCGTGCACAAGCTGACGCTGCCGGTATCGGTGACGGAAGCGCATTCGCTGGCGAACATCCGCAAGACGCCCGCGCAGATGATCGACGAGGTGCGCGCGATCGTCGCGCTGCGCGATGCGCGGTTTCCGGCGGTGCAGATCGAGGCGGGCGTGTCGGTCGCGTTCGGCTGTACGATCGCGGGCGCCGTCAGCGACGACGAGACGATCGCGATGGCCGTCGCGATGGCCGAGTGCGGCGTCGACGAAATCGGGCTGTCCGATACGAGCGGTTATGCGAACCCGGCGCAGGTACGCCGGCTGTTCACGCGCCTGCGGCGCGAAGTCGGCGACAAGGCGGGCGGCGCGCATTTCCATAACACGCGCGGGCAGGGGCTCGCGAACGTCGTCGCGGCGCTCGACGCGGGCGTGACGACGATCGACGCGAGCCAGGGCGGCCTCGGCGGCTGCCCGTATGCGCCGGGCGCGACTGGCAACATCGTCACCGAGGATCTCGTGTTCCTGCTCGAATCGATGGGAGTCGACACGGGCGTCGACGTCGACGCGCTGTTCGCCGCGCGCGTGATTCTGCACGACGCGCTGCCGTCCGAGGCGCTGTACGGCCACGTGCCGGACGCCGGGTTGCCGAAGGGCTTCCGCTATGCGGACGGCCGCGTGCCGACCGCGGCCCAGCCGGAAGGTTGCCTGACGGGAGTCGCGCAATGAACGATCGCCAACCGACTTCGGCACTGCCGTACCAAGGCGTGCGCGTGATCGAGATGACGCACATGGTGATGGGCCCGACCTGCGGCATGCTGCTCGCGGATCTCGGCGCGGAAGTCATCAAGATCGAACCGATCGCGGGCGACAGCACGCGTGCGCTGCGCGGCTCAGGCGCAGGCTTCTTCGGGATGTTCAACCGCAACAAGAAGAGCTTCGCGGTCGACGTGAAGGATCCGCGCGGGCTGGAAATCGTGCTGCGGCTCGTCGGAACGGCGGACGTCTTCAGCGAGAACTTCAAGAGCGGCACGATGGACCGGCTCGGCCTCGGTTATCCGGCGCTGTCCTCGCTGAATCCGCGCATCGTGTACGTGTCGCACAAGGGCTTTCTGCCGGGGCCGTACGAGCATCGCACGGCGCTCGACGAAGTCGTGCAGATGATGGGCGGCCTGGCCTACATGACGGGCCCCGAGGGCCGGCCGCTGCGCGCGGGCTCGAGCGTGAACGACATCATGGGCGGCATGTTCGGCGCGATCGGCGCGATGGCCGCGCTCGCGCAGCGCGAGCGCACCGGCCGCGGCCAGCAGGTGCAGAGCTCGCTGTTCGAGAACAACGTGTTCCTCGTCGCGCAGCACATGATGCAGTTCGCGGTGACGGGGCAGGCCGCGTCGCCGATGCCGAGCCGGATTTCCGCGTGGGCCGTCTACGACGTGTTCTCCGTGAAGGACGGCGAGCAGATCTTTCTCGCGGTCGTGTCGGATACGCAGTGGGCGCTGTTCTGCGATGCGTTCGGCTTTGCGGCGCTGAAGGGCGATCCGCGCCTCGCGACCAACAACCTGCGCGTGCAGGCGCGCGAGTGGCTGCTGCCGGAGTTGCGCTCGCGGCTCACGCCGCATTCGGCCGCGGAGATCGGCGCGATCTTCGAATCGATCGGCCTGCCCTATGCGCCGATCACGAAGCCGCAGGACCTGTTCGACGATCCGCATCTGCTGGCGACCGGCGGCCTCGAAGCGGTGACGCTGCCGGCCGACGCGAGCTGTGCAGGCCGGCCGGTCGACACGCGCACCGCGCTGCTGCCGCTGACGCTCGCGGGCGAGCGGCTGCGGCTGCGCTCGGCGCCGCCGGCACTTGGCCAGGACACGCACGCGTTGCTCGGCGAGCTCGGCTATGCGCCGGACGACGCGCGTGCGCTGATCGAAGCGGGCGTCGTCGCAGGACAGTACGTCGCGGACGGTGCAGCGCACGGCGACGGGCCGGGCGGCGCGCCTTCGCCGAACGAAGTGGCGAGCGCGTAGCGCGGCCGCGATCCATCGAACGAACAAAGGCACCCGGCCGCGCAACGCGCGGGCGCGGATTGCTGCATCCACGGAGACAACCATGACATCCGCTTCCCCGGCGCTGGCCGCCGATCGCGAGACCGATGCGTCGGTCGAGCAACGGGCCGTGCGCAAGGCCGCATGGCGGTTCATCCCGCTGCTCGCGATGGCTTACTTCTTCAATTACCTCGACCGCACGAGCGTCGGGTTCGCGGCGCTCACGATGAACCGCGATCTCGGGCTGACCGCGACGCAGTTCGGCTGGGGCGCGGGGATCATGTTCGCGGGCTACTGCGTGTTCGAGGTGCCGAGCAATCTCGCGCTGTACCGCTTCGGCGCGCGCCGCTGGCTCGCCCGCATCATGATCACGTGGGGGCTGATGGCGGCCGCGACCGCGCTCGCGACCGGGCCGACGAGCTTCTACGCGATCCGGCTGCTGCTGGGCATCGGCGAGGCCGGGTTCTTTCCGGGCGTGATCTTCTTCCTTGCCGTGTGGTTTCCGGCGAGCTACTGCACGCGTGTGCTCGCATGGTTCACCGTGTCGACGCCGCTGTCGTCGCTGATCGGCGGCCCGCTGTCGACGTGGCTGCTGCAGCTCGACGGCGCGCTCGGGCTTGCCGGCTGGAAGTGGATGTTCATCGTCGAAGGGCTGCCTGCGTGCGCGCTCGGTTTTCTCGTGCTGAAGCTGCTGTCCGATTCGCCGGCGGATGCCGCGTGGCTGTCGGACGACGAGCGTACCGCGCTGCAGCGCGCGTTCGAGCGCGAAGGCGCGGCCGCCGGACGGAAGAAGCAATTCGGCGTTGCGCTGCGCGACGTGCGCGTGTACGTGCTCGCGCTGATCTCGTTCGGCTTCACGATGGGTTCGTACGGGATCGGCATCTGGCTGCCGCAGATGCTGAAGGCGCACGGCATGTCGACGATGCAGACGGGCTGGCTGTCCGCGGTGCCGTACTTCTTCGCGACGATTGCGTTGCTGTGGTGGGCGAAACGTGTGGACCGTCGCGGCGGCCCTGTCGCGAACCTCGCGATCGGGCTGTACATCGGTGCGGTGGCGCTCGGCGTGTCGACGCATTTCCTGACGCTCGGCCCCGCGCTCGTCGGCATCACGCTCGCGCTGATCGGCACGATTGCCGGCCGCACGATCTTCTACACGCTGCCGTCGCGCTTCCTGTCCGGCCAGGCAGCGGCCGGCGGGCTGGCGCTGATCAACTCGATCGGCGCGCTCGGCGGCTTCGCGGGCCCTTATCTCGTCGGCTACCTGAAGGACAGCTTCGGTACCTTCACGGCCGGCATGCTGGGTCTTGCCATTGTCCTCGCGATCACGACGCTGCTCACGCTGTCGCTGTATGCGTTCGACCGGAGCGAATGACATGGACACGACGATTTCGATCATGCGACGCCGGCTGCTCGGCGCGGCCGCCGCGTCGCTCGCGGTGCCCGCGTTCGCCGATACGCACGCACCGGCTCAAGATGGAGCTTCCCGCATGACGACGCAAGGCAACTATCTCGCGGTCCGACCCGACTGGCTCGCGTCGGCGCTCGAACCCGCGCTCGATCCCGACCTGCCGATCGTCGACGCGCATCATCATTTCTATGAACGGCCGGGCTGGATCTACATGCTCGACGACTACCTGCAGGACGCACGCTCGGGCCACAACATCCAGGCGTCCGTCTACATGCAGGCGCAGACGCGCTACCGCGATTCCGGCCCGGCCGAGCTGAAGCCGGCCGGCGAGACGGCCTATGTCGCCGGCGTGACCGAGCCGCTGCAGCACGGCCGTCCGGCCGTCGCGACAGGCATCGTCGGCCACGCGGACCTGCGGCTCGGCGAACGCGTGCGCGACGTGCTGGAAGCGCATCTCGAAGCGGGGCGCGGGCGGTTTCGCGGGGTTCGGCACCTGACCACGTGGGATGCCGATCCGACGCTCGCCAATCCGCTGTCGGCGGTGCCGCGCGGGCTGCTGCTCGATTCCGCGTACCGGGCCGGCGTCGCGCAGCTCGCACCGCTCGGGCTGTCGTATGACGCGTGGCTGTTCTTTCCGCAACTGCCCGAGCTGTTCGAGCTCGCGAAAGCGAACCCCGATACGCGGATCGTCGTCAATCACTGCGGCGGCGTCGTGCGGATCGCGAGCTATGCGGACCAGCGGCCGGAGGTGTTCGAGCGCTGGTCGGCGTCGATGCGCACGCTCGCGCAACTGCCGAACGTGTACGTGAAGGTCGGCGGCCTCGGGATGCGCATCAACGGTTTCGATTTCGAGAAGGGCGCGCGGCCGCCGTCGTCCGCGCAGCTCGCGGACGCGTGGAAGCCGTGGATGCTGACCTGTATCGAAGCGTTCGGCGCCGAGCGCTGCATGTTCGAGAGCAATTTCCCGGTCGACAAGGGCTCGTATTCGTACGTGAACGGCTGGAACGCGTTCAAGCGGCTGACCGCGCATGCGAGCCCGGACGAGCGCGACGCGCTGTTCCGCGGCACGGTCACGCGCGCTTACCGGCTCGGCTGACGCGTGTCGCGGCGCGCCCGCGCGTGCTCACCCGGCCTCGACCAGCGCCGCGAGCTTCGCCAGCGCCATGCGCCAGCCGGTCTCGTTGTCGGCGACCGGCACGCCGGGTGGGATCCCGTCGTGCACGGCGTCCACGCGCGTGCCGTCCGCTTCGTCGGACAGCGTGATCGTGATCGTCATTGCGCCGCGCAGCATCGGATCGTCGGTCTCGAACACGTCGATCTCGACGATCTGCTGGTCCGGCACGAGCGTGACGAAGCGGCCGTGGTAGGTATCGGTGCGCGCGGTGGTCTTGCCGGTGTCCGCCGACGGCGCGTCGTAGCTCAGCGACACGCGCAGCGCGCCGCCTTCGCGCGCGTCGTACGCATGCACGCGGCACGTCATGCCGTCGGGCACCTTCCATTGCTCGACCGCGTGCGGATCGAGCAGCGCGCGGTAGACGCGTCCGCGCGGTGCGTTCAGGTGCCGGCTGACCCGGGTCGAATGCGTGTGCGTATGCAACATGTCGCCTCCCGCGGAGCGCGCGCGACGGTGCACGCCGGATGCCGGCGTGTCGTCAGGCTTCCTTCAGGAATCGTAGGCGCGGGCGGGGCGGCATGCAATGACCGCACGCTCGCCCGCGTTCAGCCGTTCAGCGCAGCGTGGCCGCGAATGCGTCGAGCTGCGTAATGCAGGTGTTCCAGCCCTCGAAGAAGCCGAGCGCTTCGTGGCGCTCGCGCGTCGCGGCATCCGGATGCATCACGCGCGCCTCGTAGCGGCTGCCCGCAGCGTCGTCGGCCATCGTAATGATTGCCGTGAAGCCCAGCCACGGCACCTGCGGCCGCCAGCCGCCCGCGAGCATCGACGTGAACGCGATGCGCGCTTCGGGCACGATTTCGAGGAAGCAGCCGGGATTGTCGCTCGTGCCGCCATCGGGGCCGCGCATGAACGTATGGAAGGCGCCGCCCGGCCGCAGGTCGAACGCGCGCACCTCGGTGGTCCACGGCTTCGGGCACCACCATTCCTTCAACAGTTCGGGGTCGGTCCACGCACGCCACAGCGCGTGGCGCGGCGCGTGCAGTGTGCGTGTGATGACGAGATCGTGGGCTTCAGCGGGTTCGACGTGGCTTGCTGACATCTTGCTCCTCCTGGTGACGGCGTTCGACGAATTCGACGAGACGATCGGATCGCGCTTCCCACAGCGCACGCTGCGCGGCGAGCCATTCCTCGGCCTCGGTCAGCCGGCTGCCGACCAGCGCGCAGGTGCGCGAGCGGCCGGTTTTGCGGGTCTGGACGAGGCCGCTGCGCTCGAGTACGGCGACATGCTTCATGAACGACGGCAGCGCCATGTCGAACGGCGCGGCCAGCGCGGAGACGGTTCGCTCGCCCTGGCCGAGCGCGCTGACGATCGCGCAGCGCGTCGGGTCGGCAAGGGCGTGGAAGACGTCGCTGATGCCGGGTTGAAAGTTAGCCATGTGGCTAAGTATAGGCGATGCAGCGGACATTTTCGTCGCGTAGGATGATGGGGCGGTAACACGCGCCGACCTGTGCCGCGTTGCCGGACGCCTGCCGCCGTTGCTCAAGCCTCGACGACCGGCTGGCGTTCTTTCCAATCCGGGCGCATGACGAACGAACGTGTGCGGCCTGGCTGACCACCGGAGATGGCATGACCGAACCTGTTACCGTCCGCCGCGTCGGCGCGCGCGACGCGAGGGCCTGCGTCGACGCGCTGGCCGACGTGCTGATCGATTGCGTCGAGGGCGGCGCGTCCGTCAGCTTCATGTTGCCGATCGAGCGGCCGACCGCCGTCGCATTCTGGACGCGCGTGGCCGACGGCGTGGAGAGCGGCGAGCGCATCCTGCTCGTCGCCGAGGACGCGGCCGGCCGGATTGTCGGCACCGTGCAGGTCGTGACCGCGCAGCCCGAGAACCAGCCGCATCGCGCGGATATCGCGAAGATGCTCGTGTCGCGGCACGCGCGCCGGCAGGGCGTCGCCGCGCGGCTGATGGCGGCGGCCGACGCGGCCGCGCGCGACGCCGGCAAGACCGTGCTCGTGCTCGACACCGTGACGGGCGGCGACGCCGAGCGGCTGTACGAGCGGGCAGGCTGGCAGCGTGTCGGCGTCGTGCCGAACTACGCGCTGATGCCCGACGGCGCGTTTTGCGCGACGACGTTTTTCCACAAGCAGCTCGCGTAGCGGTGCGCGTTAGCGCCGCTCATCGGCATCCGCCATGCACCCCGTCGCCCCGGTTCTCCTGTTCCTCACGCTCGCGGCCGGTGTCGTCGCATTGCTTGCGCCTGCGGTGCTCGCGGCCGCGTGGCGATGCCGCACGCAGGTGCCGTGGCGCGTGTTTTTCTACGGCATGCTGACCTTTTTCGTGTTCCAGCCGGTGCTGCGCATGTCGTGGCAGGTTCAGCTGTACCGCTGGCTCGCTCACGACCCGCGCTGGCATGTGCCGATGCTGGTGTTCGCGGCATTGACGGCCGGGCTCTTCGAGGAATGCGGGCGCTGGGTCGCGTTCCGGTATCTGCTGCCGAAGCGGCACGAAGCACAGACGGCCGTGATGCTCGGGCTCGGGCACGGCGGGCTGGAGGCGATGCTGCTGGTCGGAGTCGGGTTTCTCGCGCTCGGCACGGGTTACCTGCTCGCGCACGTGGGCGTCGTCGTGCCTGAGGGCGTGCAGTCGCTGATCGGGGCGCAGTTCGCGGGCATTACGCTCGTGTCGCCGTTTCTCGCGCTGCTCGAACGCACGAGTGCGCTGGCCGCGCATGTCGGGTTGTCGCTGATCGTGCTGCAGGCATTCGTGCGCGGCACCAAGCGCTGGCTTGCGTATGCGATCGCGATCCATTTCGTGTTCGACCTCGCCGTCGTGCTGCTGACGCGGTACTGGCATGTCGATACCGTGTTGGTCGAGGCGATCCTGTTCGCGTGCAGCGTCGCGATCCTGTGGCGGGCCATTCGCTGGAGCCGGTGGGGGACAGGCGCCAGCGACGCGCGCACCGGGCACGCCGCGTGACGCGCGTCGCATGTTTCAGCCGTGCGCGGTGCGGTTCGGTCGCCGGATCGTGGGCCTGTCTCCGGTTCGCCGCTGGCTGGCGAGGCGCAAGGCCATGCCAGCCGTGACGATGGCGATGCCGATGCCGATGCCGATGCCGGCGAGCGCCGGGGCGTGTCCCCGGTCGCGATGAGAGCCGGCCGGACGCCACGCAGAAAGAGAAGCGGGGCCGGCAACCGTGCCGGTCCGATATATTCGCGCAGGTAGAACTCCAACAAAACGCCACGGAACCTCCGCCTCGATGAAACGCTCCCACGTCGCCCTCGCCCTCACGGGCTTGCTCGTCGCGCTGCCGATTGCCGCGTACGCGCTCGTCAAGCCGCTGCGCATCGTCGCGCCCGCACTGATCCCCGGCGTGTCCTGCCCACGCGCCGACATCTGCACGGACGATGCCGCGAAGCTCGGCGACGCACAGCAGCTCTATCGCGACGGCTATGCGCGCGCGGCGGCGGCCGTCGGCGGGTTCCGCGCCGCGCCGCGCGTCGTGTTCTGCTCGACGCGCGCGTGCGCCGACGCATTCGGCCTCGGCCAGCGCGCGGCGCTGACGCTCGGGAATTTCGGCGTGGTCATCGCGCCGCGCGGTTGGCAGACCTACTTTCTCGCGCACGAACTGATCCATCACCGCCAGGCCGAAGTGCTCGGCAACCTGGCCGTCGTGACCAAGCCGCGCTGGCTGATCGAAGGGATGGCGTATTCGCTCAGCGAAGATCCGCGCCATCCGCTGACGGAGCCGTTCGAATCGTGGCGCACGCGTTTTGACGCGTGGTATGTGGCGCTGGGCGGGCAGCCGCTATGGGATGCCGCGCGGGCGGTCGAATAGCGGGCGAAGCGTGGCTCGCCGCTGCGCGCGCCGTTACGCCGGCGCGGCAGGACCGCCGCGTCCGTCGATGAGCGTATCGCGTCCCGCCTCGAGGATCTCGTCGGCCAGCACGGGATCGGTGCCGGCGATCGCGCGCGACAGCACGAGCGCCCCGACCATCTGGCTGAAGACCGCGAGCGCGTCGCGGCGCGTCTGTTCCGGCGTCGCGCCTTCGGTCGCCACCATTCGTTCCAGCCGGTCGAGATACGCGGCGAGGCCGTGCGCGTAGCATGCGCGCGCCGCCTCGGTCAGTCGCGGCGCGTCGCCCGCGAAACCGGACAGCGGGCACCCGGCCTCGACATTGTCGCGATGCGCCGCCGACAGATACGACGCCACCTGCGCGGCGAGACTGCCGGCGTTCGGCGAATCTTCGCGGTCCTGCATCGCCTTTCCCATCACCTCGGCGACCAGCGCATCCTTCGACTTGAAGTGGTTGTAGAAGCCGCCCTGCGTGAAGCCGGCTTCCTTCATCAGCTCCGTCAGCCCCACGGCGTCGACGCCGCGCGCGCGGAACAGCCGCTCGGCGGCCGCGACGATCGCGCTCCGGTTCTCGGCAGCCTGCTGTCTTGACACGCCCATCGATCCCTCCCCGATTCTGCCGATCGCATCGATTGAAAAACACAATGGCGATCACAATTGACATGCCCGGACGGCGCGAACACAATGCACCGCAAAGACAATGGTGATCGACATTGATATCAAGTGTAGCCGACTTGGCGGGCAGTGCGAAGCCACGGCCGGAACACGGATGGCAATCGGTCAAGGTCTTTGGCGCCGCAGGGTGACGGGCAGCGGACGGCTCGCCGTCTGCCTCCGGCGGCGCAGCGATTCGGTACGCAATGGCAGCCTCGTTTTCCACCGGATCTCACGCGCGCGACGAGCCGGCGCGCATGCGATTCATCATGCGAAAGGAAAGGAACGATCATGAAGATCGAAGGTGCAGTCGTTTTCGTGACGGGCGCAAACCGCGGGCTCGGGCTCGAGTTTGCGAAGCAGGCGCTCGCGAGAGGGGCGCGCAAGGTCTATGCGGCGGCGCGCGATCCGGCCACCGTGACGCTGCCGGGCGTCGTGCCCGTGAAGCTCGACGTGACCGATCCGGCGGCCGTCGCCGCGGCGGCCGACGCGGCGCGCGACGTCACGCTGCTGATCAACAACGCAGGCATTGCGCGGCTCGGCAGCCTGACGGACGACGGCGCGCCCGACGCGCTGCGCGATCACTTCGAAACCAATGTGTTCGGGATGCTGGCGATGTCGCGGGCGTTTGCGGGAACCCTCGCCGGGCATGGCGGCGGCACGATCCTGAACATCCTGTCGGTCGCGAGCTGGGTGAACCGGCCGATCCTGTCGGGCTACGGCGTGTCGAAATCGGCCGCATGGGCGCTGACCAACGGGCTGCGCCATTCGCTGCGCGAGCAGCGCACGCAGGTCGTCGGGCTGCATGCCGGTTTCATCGACACCGACCTGACACGCGGCCTCGACGTGCCGAAGGCCACGCCGGACGACGTCGTGCGCCAGGCTTACGACGCGATCGAAGCGGGTGCGGAGGAAGTGTCGACCGACGAATTCACGCGGCACGTGAAAGCCACGCTGTCGTCGGGCGTCTATCTGGAGGAACCGGCGCCGCGTTGACGCTGCCGGGAGGCACTGCCCGCCGCCCGCGTTCGCGCGCGGCGGGCTCGGCCCTTAGGCCGTCAGGCCGTGGTGTCGATGATGCCCGGGATCTTCACGTCCGGGTTCACGTCCGCGTCGTAGTCGACGCCGGCGATCTCGAAGCCGAACAGCCGCAGGAAGTCGGTCTTGTAGCCGGCGAAGTCGGTCAGCTCGTACAGGTTCTCGTTCGTCACGTGGTCCCACAGCGCGACGACCTTCGCCTGCACCTGCGGATCGAGTTCCTTGTAGTCCGCGCGCAGCCGGCCTTCCTCGTCGATGTGCGGCGTCGTGCCGTACAGGCTGTCCTTGAGGAGCCCGTACACCTGCTCGATGCAGCCTTCGTGCGTGCCGGTTTCCTTCATCACCTTGAACAGCAGCGACAGGTACAGCGGCATCATCGGGATCGCCGAGCTGGCCTGCGTGACGACGGCCTTCAGCACCGACACGCGTGCATCGCCGCCGTGCGCGGCCAGCTTTTCGCGGATCGACAGCACCTTCTTGTCGAGATCCTTCTTCGCTTCGCCGATCGAGCCGTTCCAGTAGATGTCGTGCGTGATCTGCTCGCCGAGATACGTGAACGCGGTCGTCTTCGCGCCGTCGGCCAGTACGCCGGCTTCATCCAGCGCGTCGATCCACATCTGCCAGTCCTCGCCGCCCATCACGGCGACGGTGCCGTCGATCTCTTCCTGCGTCGCCGGTTCGAGCGCGACGTCGCGGATCACTTCCTTGTCGGTGTCGAGGCCGCGGAACGTGACCGGCTTGCCGATCGGCTTGAGCGTCGAGCTGATCGTTTCGCCCGTCTTCGGGTGCGTGCGGCGCGGTGCCGCGAGGCTGTAGACGACGAGATCGACCTTGCCGAGATCCTGCTTGATGGTGTCGATCGTGACCTGCTTGACCTTGTCGGAGAATGCGTCGCCGTTGATGCTGCGCGCATAGAGCCCCTTTTCGGCGGCGAATTTCTCGAACGCGGCGCTGTTGTACCAGCCGGCCGTGCCGGGCTTCGATTCGCTGCCGGCGCGCTCGAAGAACACGCCGAGCGTGTCCGCGCCCGAGCCGAATGCGGCCGAGATCCGGGCGGCGAGGCCGTAGCCGGTCGACGCGCCGATCACGAGCACCTTCTTCGGGCCGTTGGCGATCGGGCCGTGCGAAGTCACGTAGTCGATCTGTTCCTTGACGTTGGCTTCGCAGCCGACGGGATGAGTCGTCACGCAGATGAAGCCACGCACGCGCGGTTTGATGATCATGGGAACCTCTTGTCAGAAAGGCAGAAACGGCCTGAAATCGGAAAAATCCCGCGCATTGTAAAGGAAGCGGCCGATCGCGGGCGGGCGCGGCCGGAAGGTGCCGGATCGTCCGGTTATTTCTCTCTTGACAGAAATAACTGAAATGAATAAATTTCCCGACATGGAACTCACACCGATTGCCGAACGATTCATTCTCCACTGGGGCGAAATGGGCTCGCGGTGGGGCGTCAACCGAACCGTCTCGCAGATCCACGCGCTGCTCTACCTGGCCGGCCGGCCGGTCGCGGCCGACGAGATCGCCGAGACGCTCAACGTCGCGCGCTCCAACGTCAGCACGAGCCTGAAGGAGCTGCAGGCGTGGCGACTCGCGAAGGTCGTGCATGTGCTGGGCGACCGCCGCGACCATTTCGAGACGTCGACCGACATCTGGGAACTGTTCAAGCTGATCGTCGAAGGGCGGCGGCAGCGCGAGATCGAGCCGACGCTCACGGTGCTGCGCGATTGCCTGACGAGCCCGGAGATCGCCAACGAGAGCCGCGAGACCGAACAGCGCATCCGCGACACGCTGCAGTTCGTCGAGACGCTCACGACCTGGTCGGACGAGATGCTGCGGCTCAAGCCCGACACGCTGATGAAGGCGCTCGGCATCGGCGCGAAGATCAGCCAGACGGTCAGGCGCAAGCCGTCGAAGTAAGCGGTAACGGAAGTGCGGGCAGGCAGCCCGCTTTTTTCGGAATTGTTATTTCTGTCTGTACAGAAATAACTGTAAATAGAGGATGGAAATGAACGTAGTCTTGCCGTCGGCCGGCCAGAGCGGCCGCACCGGGGAACGCAGCATGACCGTCCTCGTCTGCGGCGCGAACGGCTTCATCGGGCGGGCACTGTGCGCGCAGCTTGAAGCCGGCGGCCATCGCGTGCTGCGCGGCGTGCGCGATGCGGCCGGCCCGCGCGACGTCGCGATCGACTTCGCGAAGGACGTCGATCCCGCAGCGTGGCTGGCGCGGCTGGAAGGCGTCGACGTCGTGATCAATGCGGTCGGCATCCTCGGCGATCGACGCGGCGCGACGCTCGATGCCGTGCATCGCGCCGCGCCGTGCGCGCTCTTCACCGCGTGCTGCCGTGCGCGCGTGCGGCGCGTGATCCAGATCTCGGCGCTCGGTGTCGAGCGCGGCGATACGCGGTACTTCGCGAGCAAGCACGCAGCCGACCGCTTCCTGCAGACGCTGCCGATCGACTCCCGGATCGTGCGTCCCGCGCTGGTCTACGGCGCGGCCGGCACGTCGGCGCGTTTTTTCCGGATGCTCGCGAGCCTGCCCGTGCATGCATTGCCGGCGGGCGGCCATCAGCGGCTGCGCCCCGTGCATGTAGACGATCTCGCCGAACTCGTCGCGCGGCTGGTCGCGCAGTCGTCTGATTCGCCGGCGGCCGGCAACCAAGTGATCGACGTGGTCGGCAACGACGAAGTCGAATACCGCGAGATGCTGGCCCGCTACCGCGCCGCGCTCGGGTTTCCGCCGGCCGCCGGTGTGACGCTGCCGGCCCCGCTGGTCGGCGCGGCGGCCGCGCTGCTCGGCATGCTGCCGGGTGCGCTGCTCACCCGCGACACGTGGACGATGCTGCGCGGCGGCAACACCGGCGATCCGGCGGCCGCCACGGCCGTACTCGGCCGGCCGCCGCGCGGCATCGACCGCTTCATCGGCGCGGACGCGGCCGCGCTGCGTCGCGACGCGCTCGCGATGTGGCGGCGCCCGCTGTTGCTGGGCGCGCTCGCGATCGTATGGATCTGGACGGCGATCGCAAGCGCGTTCATCCATCCGCTGCACGCGAGCCTCGCATTGCTCGCGCATGCGCACCTGACGGGGCTGCCTGCGTTGGTCGCGCTCTATTCGGCAAGCGCGCTGGACTTCGCGTTCGGCATCGCGACCGTTGCCGCACCGTCGCGCCGCCTGTGGGCGGCGCAAGCCGCGCTGATCGTCGCGTATTCGGCCGTCATCGCGGTCACGATGCCGGGTCTGCTGGCCGAACCGTTCGGCCCGGTGCTCAAGAACGTACCGATTCTCGCGATCCTGTTGATCCTGTTTTCAGAAGAAGAACACGCATGAATACCTATCTCGTCGTCAAGGCGCTGCATATCCTGTCCTCGGTGCTGCTGGTCGGCACGGGGTTCGGCACTGCGTTCTACCTGTTCTTCGCGAACCGCACGCGGTCGGTGCCCGCGATCGCGGCCGTGTCGCGACTCGTGGTGCGCGCGGACTGGTGGTTCACGACGCCGGCCGTGATCTTCCAGCCGGCATCCGGGCTGTGGCTTGCGCATACGGCCGGCTGGCCGTGGCATACGCCGTGGCTCGTCGCGTCGATCGTGCTGTACGCGGTCGCGGGCGCGTGCTGGCTGCCGGTCGTGTGGCTGCAGGTCGAACTCGCCGCGATGGCGAAGCTCGCTCACGTGAACGGCGACGCCGCATTGCCGGAACGCTACTGGCGCTATGCGAAGCGCTGGGAACTGCTCGGTTATCCGGCGTTCTTCGCGATGCTGTCCGTCTACTTCCTGATGGTGCTCAAGCCGATGTAGGCGCGTCGTGCCTGAAAGAAGTCGACCGATCGATGCGTGATGCTTTCGGTAAAGAAAAGAGTACAGAGCATGAACGCCGGTGAAGTGGTGCCGGCCATCGGCAACGCTGCCGAAAACGTTGCGCCCCGGCGTTCGTGCGACACCATGCGCGGCATCGTAGCGAGCGGGTTGCACGCCGCGGCGATCGCGCACTTGTTCGTCGGCGTGGCCGTTCCGTGGCTTGCCGGTGCACCGTTCGACGATGCGTATCGCCGCGGCATCGCGCTGCATTTCCGGGCCGGCGCGACACCGGTACCGGCGCGCGCGGCAGATATGGCGGATGTCGCTGATCGCCGCGACGGTGTTCCGGTGCCCGACCGCCGAGCACGCGCTGCGTGACCTGACGAATCGGCCGCACGCCGATTTTGCCTGCACGGCATGCCGTTTCCCGCGCCGTCGTGTATAAATTCGACGTGACCGCGCCCGGGACGCGTCGTGCTTCCCGAACGCTCCGCATCCGACCTCACAAGGAGACTGCATGCTGCACATCCTCGGCAAGATCCCGTCCATCAACGTCCGCAAGGTGCTGTGGCTGTGCACCGAGTTGAACCTGCCGTTCGAACAGGAGGACTGGGGCGCGGGTTTTCGCACGACCAACGATCCGGACTATCTCGCGCTGAATCCGAACGCGCTCGTGCCCGTCATCAAGGACGACGATTTCGTGCTCTGGGAATCGAATACGATCATCCGCTACCTCGCGAACCGCTATGGCGACGATGCGCTCTATCCGGCCGAGCCGCGGGCGCGTGCGCGGGTCGATCAATGGATCGACTGGCAGGGCGCAGACCTGAACCGTTCGTGGATCGGCGCGTTCCTCGGCCTCGTGCGGAAATCGCCCGATCATCAGGATCCGGACGCCATCGCGCAGTCGATCGCGGGCTGGACGAAGCACATGCGCGTGCTGAACGCGCAGCTCGAATCGACCGGCGCGTTCGTGGCCGGCGGCACCTTCACGCTCGCGGACATTCCGATCGGCCTGTCGGTGAACCGCTGGTTCGGCACGCCGTTCGAGCATCCGGATTTCCCGGCGGTGTCGCGCTATATCGAGCGTCTTGCGACGCGCGAAGGCTTCAAGACCTACGCCGGCAGCGCGAATCCGTGACGCATCGCAGGTAGCGCGCGGCGCGGCGGCATGCATGGGCCAGCGGGCTCGCCGGCCTGTCGTCAAGCGCCGGGCGCCGGCACCGCGTCGAGCACGCGCGCGAGAAACGCGTCGTGATTCCACGCGGATTCCGGCCGCGACAGCCCGAGCCGCACGACCACCAGCTGACGGCTCGGCACCACGCTCACGAACTGGCCTTCATGGCCGACCGCATGAAACGCGTCGGCCGGCATCGCGCTCGCATGCGGATCGCGATCGTTGAACGGCTCCGGCACCTTGACCCACAGATGCGCGCCGAATTCCTGGCGCGGCGACTGCGGCGTCGCGCGCGTCAGGTAGCGCACCCAGCCCGCCGGCAGCAGCCGCTGCCCGTTCCATTCGCCGTCCTGCAGCAGAAGCTGCCCGAAGCGCGCCCAGTCGCGCGCGCTCGCATACATGTACGACGAGCTGCCGAGCGTGCCGGACGCATCGGGCTCGAACACCGCGCTGCGCATCCCGAGCGGCGCGAACAGCGCGCGGCGCGGAAACGCGAGGTAGTCATCGTCGCTGCCGCCCATCGCTTCGCGCATCACGCGCGCGATGATCGCGCTCGTGCCGCTCGAGTAGTACCACTGCGTGCCGGGTGTCGCGGCGAGCGGTTTCGCCGACGCGAACCGCGCGGTATCGGGCTGCGTGAACAGCATCACGGCGACGTCGGACAGCGGGTCGTCGTAGTCCTCGTTGAATTGCAGGCCGCTCGTCATCCGCAGCAGCTCGTCGAGCGTGACGGCCGCGCGCGGGTCGCCGCTGCCGCGCCATTCGGGCAGCAGCGCCGACGCGTCGGGCGACAGCTTGTGCTGCGCGACGAGCATGCCGACCAGCGCGGCCGTCACGGTCTTCGTCATCGACCAGCCGGGCAGCGGCGTGTCGGCCGTGAAGCCAGGCGCATAACGTTCGGCGATCACCTGGCCGCGCCACATCACGACGACCGCGCGCGTGCGCCGCGGCCGCGCCGGATCGGGTTCGTCGAATGCGCGGTCGAGCGCGGTCTGCAGCTTGTGTGCGTCGATGCCGGCGGGCGGCGCGGCGGGTGCGGGTTGCGCGGGCGGCGGGTCGGGGAGAACGGGCAACGCGGCCGGCAATGTGGCAGACGACGGCCCGAGTGCGAGCGTGCAGCCGAGCCCGGGCCGGAAGTCGGCTTCGCGCCCGGCGAAGCCGGCGAAGGTCGCCACCGCACGATGATGGTCGGGATCGAGCGACGGACGCACCAGCTTCAGCAGCGGATGCACGCCGGCCATGATGTCGACGTCGATCACGGACGCGGCCGGGCGGCCCGACACGAACACGCCGGAGCACAGCGCCTTCGCGGCATAGCCGGTCGCGATCGGCGCAAGCCGCGACAGCATGTATCCGGCATAGCCGATCGCGGCCAGCAGCACGAGGGCGGCGCCCCGTCGGATCAACGTCTTGATGGGTGTCGTCATGCGCGAGCGTCCTTGGTTGTCTGCAGGCGGGCCATGAACCGGCAGTGTCGCAGGTTCGGGCAAGCGGTGGCAATCGCGGGTGCTGGCGACGCCGGGTGGCGTCGATCGGGCGCATGTTGCCCGGCGTGTGCGAATCGTATGTGTCGATCGGTTACGTGAACGGGCCGCACGCGGCCCGTTCACGCGGCGCGTCATTGCGTGTTGTCGTTGTCCGAACGCAGTGTCCAGACCGTCGCGGTATTCGTGTTGTCGTCGACGGCCGCGAATTGCGGCTGGCCTTTGCTGCCTCGCCCGAATGCAAGGCCGAATGCCGCGCCCGGCACGATATCGACCTGCATCTGCGCGACGAAGCGCCCGTCCACCGTGAATTCGACGATCTCGCTCGGATGCAGCGGGTCGGCGTTGACCGCGTCGCCGTTCGCGGTCACGAGATGGCCGTTCGGCGCGAGCGCCAGCGCGAGCGGGCCGTGCAGGTGCTTCGTGTCGAAGTAGATCATCCGGCCGACGCCGCCGTTGCGGTTCGTCGACGCGGCGTTCTGGATCGCGAACACCGCGTTGTCGCCGGTGGACGCGACATACAGGACGTCGACGTTCGGGTCGTACGCGAGGCCGGTCGGGCCGACGACGAGTGCATTGGGATCGGTCCGGTTCACGTAGCCCGATGCGATGATGCGCGAGCTCGGCAGCATCGTGACGCCGTCGTTGCCGATCGCCAGTTCGATCCGCGCGACCGTGCCGTTCAGCACGTTCGACACGAACGCGGTCACGCGCTGGCCGCGATCGATCACGGTCATGTCCCACGGCCCGTCGAGCAGTGTGGCGCTGACCAGTTGCGTGACGAGATTGCCTTGCGGATTGATGACGAGCAGCGAGCCCGGCGCGACCACGGTCTTGCCGTCCGGCGCCGGCACGTTGCCGGCCAGCACGAAGCCGCTGCGCAGCGCCGCGAGCGCGGTCGTCAGGCCGAGATTGCGGCCCTGGAAGAACGTTGCCGGCGTATTGCCGGGCGACAGCTTCACGATCGTCGTGCCGGTGCCTTGCAGGTTCGACGCCGCGTTGAAGTTGGACACGACGACGTCGCCCGGTTTCAGCGGGCTCCAGGTCGGCACGCCGCGCGGCACGAACGCGATGCCGTACGGATTGAGATCGCCGTTGGCCGGCACGGTCGATGCGGTGACCGACGAAGGCGGCAGGATGATGTCGTTGCTGCCGGCCCACGCGAACGTCGACGACAAGGCGGCCAGCCCGGCGGCGCAAGCCGCGCGGCATAACGTGCGCGCCAGCGCGTGCGAGGCGCGCGCGTATGCCGGCGGGTGCGCGGCGAAGACGGGCGGGGCGGGGGAACGACAGGTGGGGAGAGGGTCCATGGCATGACTCCGGTTGATGAACGCGAGCAGTCATCCCGGCTGCCGGCCAGCGCAGCCGACGGGTGTCCGGCGCGGGGTCGCGATCTTGCCGCGCGAACCCGCGCTCGAAATAAACGGATGGCGACGGCTGCTTATTCCATCCGGCTGTGCACGTTGCATGCGCGCCGGCATCGATTGTTCGCTGCAATGGCGACACGACCTGACAAGTTGAAATATCGAGCGCCGAAGGCCGATAATCGTCCGGCATCGAATGCTCACCCTGTTCAACCGTTATCGGAAACCGCCATGTCCTACGACAACAACAACCCGTTCGCAAAAATCCTGCGTGGCGAACTGCCGTGCGTGAAGGTCGCGGAAGACGACGCGACCCTCGCGATCATGGATCTGATGCCGCAGGCCGACGGTCACGTGCTCGTGATCCCGAAGGAGCCGGCCGCGCAGATCTTCGAGCTGTCCGGCGACGCGGCCGCGGCCGGCATCCGCATGACGCAGCGCGTCGCGGCAGCCGTGCGCGCGGCGCTCGAGCCGGACGGCGTGTTCATCGGCCAGTTCAATGGCGCGGCGGCGGGCCAGACGGTCCCGCACGTGCACTTCCACGTGATCCCGCGCTGGGAAGGCGCCGAGCTACGGATGCATGCGCGCGACATCGCCGACGCGGCAACGCTCGAATCGATCGCGCAGCGCATTCGCGCGCGTTTCGTGTAACGGATCGACGGCACGCGGCGCGGCACGGCGGCCGAGAACCGGCCGGCTGCCGCGCCG
Source organism: Burkholderia sp. FW306-1C-G01B (assembly GCF_058781685.1). Taxonomy (NCBI): domain Bacteria; kingdom Pseudomonadati; phylum Pseudomonadota; class Betaproteobacteria; order Burkholderiales; family Burkholderiaceae; genus Burkholderia; species Burkholderia sp. FW306-1C-G01B. The sequence continues at coordinate 139,689 of NZ_JBYSWZ010000012.1, read as the reverse complement.
CCGTCGCCTGTTTCGGCGGTCACGCGAAGTAACACGTGTAACCGCCGGCGAAACTCGGCTCGGCAAGCCCGGCGCTAGACTCCGCGCATTACTTCATCGAGCGACAGGAAGAGCGGATCGCCTCTTCGTGCCGGCCGCCGTCGCCTCCGGCGGCATGGTCTTCGCAAGGTGTCATTCGTCTTTCGCGCCGGGAATCGAGCCATGTCCAGACTTCTCATCACACTTGCCCTGATCGGCGGCCTGTCCGGCTGCTACGTCGCGCCGCCGTACGGTTACGCGCCCGCGCCGGCCTACTACGGCTACGCGCCGGCGTATTACGCGCCGCCCGTCAGCGTCGGGATCGGCGGCAACTTCCGCATCCGCTGATCGGGTACCCGGCGCGGGCCTTGCCCGCACCGGTTCGCTGCCCCTCACCGGAAGGTTCGCGCGGATTCGCGCGCCGCATGACGACGGCACGCTGCGCATCGTGCGCGCGGTTCCTATACTTCACAGGAAAGCGCATCCTGTGAGGCCGCCATGTCCGTCACACGCAAGGTCGCTGTCCTGTCGGGCGTATCGACGCTCGTCTATCTCGGGCTCGCCGTGCTCGGTTTCGGCGGGTTCGCCGCCTTTTTCTCGCATCCGCCGCTGATCGTCATCGTCGTCGCGACACTCGCGATGGCCGTCGTCGCAATGTTCACCGAAGGCAACCTGAGCGCCGGCGAGCGCGAGAACCGCGACAACCGCTGGGTGCTCGCGGCATTCGCGGTGAGCGGCTTCCTGCTCGCGTATCTGCCCGCGCTGACCGACCGGCTCGATTTCTGGACCCTCGGCGGCGATACGGTGCGATGGTTCGGCGTCGCGCTGTACATCGCGGGCGGGGCGCTGCGCATCTGGCCCGTGTTCGTGCTCGGCAAGCGCTTCAGCGGGCTCGTCGCGATCCAGCCGGGCCATACGCTCGTGACCGACGGCATCTATCGCCGCATCCGCAATCCGAGCTATCTCGGCCTGCTCGTCAATTCGGTCGGCTGGGCGCTCGCGTTCCGCTCGGGCGTCGGCGTGCTGCTGGTCGCGCTGATGACGGTGCCGCTCGTCGCGCGTATCCGCTCCGAGGAAGCGCTGCTGCGTTCGCAATTCGGCGCCGAATACGACGCGTATTGCGCGCGGACCTGGCGGCTGCTGCCCGGCGTGTACTGACCCTTCATCCCACCCCGACCGTCGTTTCGGCGCTCGCTCGCGACACGTGCCCGATGTGTTGCCACGTGTGTCTCGAACGTGCGACGTTGCGCGTGGCCGGTCTGCCATTCGTGACGGCCGGACCGCCGCCGAAGCCAATACCGGCAAGGGTTTCAGGCGATTTCGCGGAGCGCGTTCGAGGTCCGTTATTCGCAAACAACTTGTTACCAGAATGTCCACATCAAGGGTGTGGGACCGATGCTATTCTTCGCCGCAAGCTCAATGAAATGAATTGGTCCGGGGTTCGGCACAATGCCTGAATCGATGTCGATCGATTCAGATCGTCGTACCGAGCGGACCTTCGATAACCAGATTGCGAACAAGGAAGAATACGGGAATGTGGAAGAAAATCGCCCCCGCTCTCGTCGTCGCCGCGCTGACCGGCACGACTGCACTGCCGGCATTGGCCGGTGACTTGAACAACGCGCTTGGCGGCGCGCTCGGCGGGGTTGCCGGCGCAGCGGTCGGCGGCGCGGTCGGCGGCAGCACCGGCTCGGTAATCGGCGGCGCCATCGGCGGCGGCGCGGGTGGTGCGGTGACGTCGAACCGTCGCGAGCGCACCGGCGCGATCATCGGCGGCGCACTCGGCGGCGGCGCAGGTACCGCGGCAGGCAACGCGATGGGCGGCCGCACGGGCGGCCTGCTGGGCGCGGCGGTCGGCGGCGGCGCGGGCGCGGCGCTCGGCGGCAACATGTCGCGCAGCTCGTACGAACGCGATTACGGCGATCGCGGTTATCGCGGCGATCGCGGCTATCGTCGCCACAAGCATCATCACCACCGCGACTGGGACTGATCGCCGCTGGCGCGGCACGGTGCGCGACCTGCGCACCGTCGCGCCGACGGCGTCGGCACCCGACGCGAGAATCGGCCCGGCGGCCTGCCGGGCCGCCATCGCCGGCCAGACCGGCGACCCTTTCCGGTTTCATCAGCCGCTGCCATACGCCCGACCGACGGGCAGGCAATTTCTCTCCTCGCCGTATTTCCCGCTTCCCGACTACAAAGCCTGCCGCGCCTGAATGCGCCGGCGCAAGATCGGCGAACGCCATTACGCAGATTCCGTTCGACACGTCTGCCGGTTCCAGCCTGACAATGGTTCGCGACCGGGGCGGAGTGCTTCGCGGCCACGCGCACATTGACCATCCTCGATCTGCGTAACCGGATGTATCGCGGCCCGCGCGTGCAACCCGTGTTGCCGCGATCGGATGCGTCGCATCCCCAACGTCCGGGCGATCGTTCGCGTCACCCCCCGACCGTCAGGATTTCCCCGATACGCAGACTGCCGCGCCACGCTGCTTCGCCGCGCATCGCACGCGCCGGCGAGTAGTGGGAAATCGAATGGATAGCATCGCAACATTTAATTGGTCGATCGCGATCGACTTCGCTATCGTCAGCGATGCCCGCGTACGGAATCGAACCGAGCCATCCGCCGCGTCTCGCCTCGTCGCATGAGCGCGAACGCCGCGGCCCGGCCACCGGCTCCACCAGCATCGGTCGCCGCGTCCGATCAACCGGACGGATCCGTCGCGAAGCCTGGCCGACCGAACGAAGGCGCATGCGCTTTCAAGCCACCCCGGCAACGATGTCCCGCCGCCGCATGCGCGCCCCACGCGCATGCGTGCCGCCCGATGCCGTTTGCGCCCGGGGCCGGACCAACCCATTGCCTGGATGCATATGTCTAAGACAACGTATTACGCGCCGCATGGCGGCCACCCGCCGCAGACCGATCTGCTGACCGATCGCGCGATGTTCACCGAGGCGTACGCGGTGATCCCGAAGGGGGTGATGCGCGACATCGTCACGAGCTGGCTGCCGTTCTGGACGAACACGCGCCTGTGGGTGATCGCCCGCCCGCTGTCGGGTTTCGCCGAAACCTTCTCGCAGTACATCGTCGAAGTGAACCCGGGCGGCGGCAGCGACAAGCCGGAGCAGGACAAGAACGCCGAAGCCGTGCTGTTCGTCGTTGAAGGCGAAGCCGAGCTGACGCTGCAGGGCTCGAAGCACGTGCTGAAGCCGGGCGGCTACGCGTTCATTCCGCCGGGTGCGGACTGGACGCTGCACAACGTCAGCGATGCCGCGGTGCGCTTCCACTGGATCCGCAAGCATTACCAGGCCGTCGACGGCATCCCGCTCCCCGAAGCCTTCGTGACCAACGAGCAGGACGTCGAACCGATCCCGATGCCGGGCACCAACGGCGCGTGGGTGACGACGCGCTTCGTCGACATGAGCGACATGCGCCACGACATGCACGTGAACATCGTGACGTTCGAGCCGGGCGGCGTGATTCCGTTCGCTGAAACGCACGTGATGGAGCACGGCCTGTACGTGCTCGAAGGCAAGGCCGTCTATCGCCTGAACCAGGACTGGGTCGAGGTGGAAGCGGGCGACTTCATGTGGCTGCGCGCGTTCTGCCCGCAGGCATGCTATTCGGGCGGCCCTGGCCGCTTCCGCTACCTGCTGTACAAGGACGTGAACCGTCACATGAACCTGACGCTGAACCCCGCGCGCTAAGCGCCGCGCCAGCAGTCGAATACGCAAGCCCGCCGGTGCATGCCGGCGGGCTTTTTCATGGGCGGTGCGGCCGGCGTCGTGCGCGCTACAGGCCGAGCGCGGTCGCGGCCAGCGCCGCGACCTGCAGCCGCGTATCGGGCGGCAGGCCGTCTTCCATCAGCCATACGGCCGACAGGCCCGCCCACGCGAGAATCCACTGCAACAGCCGGCGGCGGTCGAGCTGCGCGGCGTCGGCCACGCACGCGACGCGTTGCTCGAAGCGCACCGGGTCGACCGCGATGTCGTGCGCGGGATTGCAGAACAGGTTCGCGTAGTCGAAGCCGCGTTCTCCGCGCAGCCCCTTCGGGTCGATCGCGAGCCAGCCGCGTGAGCCGAAATGCAGGATGTTGCCGTGATGGATGTCGCCGTGCAGGACGACTTCATCGACGGGCTGTGCCGACAGCAGCGCGCGTGCCGTTGCGGCCGATCGGCGCAGCACGTCGTTGGCCGCGGCATCCGACAGCAGTGCATGGAACCAGTCGTGCAGCGGCACGACCGCAGGCGGCTCAGCACGATGCGCATGCAGCCGCGCGACGACGTCGCACGCGATGCGCATCGCGTCGTCGTCATGACCCGAAGCCGAAAAGCCGGCCAGCGACGGCGCCGGCTGCGCGCGTTCGAGCAGGATCGCGTCGCTGTCGTGCTGCCACACCTGCGCGGTGCCTTGCCCGTTCCACCAGGTCATCAGCGCATTGCCGCGACGCTCTTCGTCGCACGTGGCGACCTTCAGCATCGCGGGTCGCGCGTGCCAGAGAACGGGCAGCAGGCCGCCGCTCGCGGTCAGGATCGGGCCGCCGTCGGGAACGAGGCCCCACAGGCCGATGTATCGATCGAACATCACGCGATGGTACAGGCGAACCGGACCGCATGCCGCGCGGTTTGTCCGACGGTGCGCCGCAGGCCGGCATGCGCTGCGCGAACGGCTCCGGCGCGCTTTCCTAAATAAAATTCAGCCTGCCAAACTTTGGCTAAAGAATGTTCCGGTTTCGCGCCATCCCTTCGACAATGCGCGCCTTCTGCGATCGGCAGGCGCCTGTCGCGCGCCGGCCGTCGCGGCCTCGAAGAAGGAGCCCGACATGACCGACCACACCGCTTCCCCTCCGCCGCAACCCGCGCCGCCGCGCCGCCGACGCGTATGGCGCACGCTCGCGGGCGCGCTGCTCGGCCTGACGCTCGCGTGCGCGGGCATTGGCGCATGGACGATCCAGCGCATCTGGATGCAGTTGCCGTCCGTCGAGCACCTGGCCGTCTATCGTCCCGCGCTGCCGCTGCGGATTTTCTCGCGCGACGGAGACTTGCTGGCCGAATACGGCATCGAGCGGCGCGAGTTCGTGCCGCTCGAACGCATTCCGCCGCTGATGCGGCAGGCGCTGCTCGCGGCCGAGGATGCGAAGTTCTACCAGCACGGCGCGGTCGATGTCGGCGGCCTCGCGCGCGCGACGTTCGCGAACGTCGTGACGGGGCAGCCTGGGCAGGGTGGCAGCACGATCACGATGCAGGTCGCGCGCAACTTCTACCTGACGCGCGACAAGGTGCTGAGCCGCAAGCTCGCCGAGATCCTGATGGCGGCCAAGCTCGAACGCGAATACAGCAAGGACAAGCTGCTCGAGCTGTACATGAACGAGATCTACCTGGGCGAGCGCGCGTACGGTTTCGCGGCGGCCGCGAACGTGTATTTCGGCAAGCCGCTCGACGCGCTGAGCGCGGGCGAGGCGGCCGTGCTCGCGGGGCTGCCGAAGGCGCCGTCCGCGTTCAACCCGGTCGTCAACCCGTCGCGCGCAACCGCGCGGCGCAACTATGTGCTCGGCCGGATGCACGCGCTCGGCCAGCTCGACGACGCGACGTACCGCGCGGCCGTCGACGCGCCGATCGCGCTGGCGACCACGCCGCCGCCCGGGATCGTCGCCGCGCCGTACGTTGCCGAGCGCGCGCGCCGCATGATGGTCGAGCGTTTTCACGACGATGCCTATACGCTCGGCCTCGACGTGACGACGACGGTCTCGATGCGCGACCAGCGCGCGGCCGAAGCCGCGCTCGACCGCACGCTGAGCCGGCAGCCACGCGCGACGCGCGATGCGCGCAACGGGCTCGAAGGCGCGCTCGTGTCGCTCGATGCGGCCACCGGCGACATGCTCGCGCTCGTCGGCGGCGCGGATTTCAATCGCAACGTGTTCGACCATGCGCTGCAGGCGTATCGCCAGCCGGGTTCGAGCTTCAAGCCGTTCGTCTATTCGGCGGCGCTGGAGAAGGGCTACTTCCCCGGCGTGCTCGTCGACGATACGCAGCGCACGCTCACGCATGAGGAAACCGGCGCGCGACCGTGGCGTCCGCGCAATTTCGGCAACCGCTACGAGGGCTTCATCCCGGTGCGGCGCGGGCTCGTGCGCTCGAAGAACCTGGTCGCGGTCAGCCTGATGCAGGCCGCCGACGCGCGCTACGTGCAGCAGCACGCGGCGCACTTCGGTTTCGACGCGCAGCGCAATCCGGCATCGCTGCCGCTCGCGCTCGGCGCGGGCGCGGTGACGCCGCTGGAACTCGCGAGCGCGTACAGCGTGTTCGCGAACGGCGGGACGCGGATGGAACCGCGCCTGATCCTGTCGGTGAAGCAGCGTCACGGCGGCGCGATGTACGAGGCGACCGCACCGGCAGGCGAGCGCGTCGTGTCGGCGCGCAACGCGTTCGTGATGGACGGCATGCTGCGCGACGTCGTGCGGGCCGGCACCGCGCGCGGCGCGCTGGCGCTGCGCCGCGACGACGCGGCCGGCAAGACGGGCACGTCGAACGGATCGAAGGACGTGTGGTTCGCCGGCTACTCGTCGGGCATCGTTGCGGTCGCGTGGCTCGGCTACGACACGCCGCGTCCGATGGGGCGCGCGACCGGCGCGACGCTGGCGCTGCCGGTCTGGCTCGACTACATGAAGACGGCCGTCGACGGGCGCACGCCGGTCGATGCTTCGCCGCCGCAGGACGTTGCGCTCGTCGACGGCGACTTCGTCTACGCCGAATACACGCGCGGCACGTGCACGGCCGACGTGCCGCCATACATCCGCAGCCGCTTCGCCTGCGGCGGCGCGGCGGTGCAGGACGCGTCGGACGCGCCTGCCGACCACGGCAAGCCCGGCGAGCCGATGCCCGCAGCGGTCGATGCGGCCGAGCGCGAACGCGTGCTCGACCTGTTCCGGACCGACGACTGACGCGCGCGATGCATACGCTCTATCTGATTGCGATCGTCGCGGAAGCGATGTCGGGGGCGCTGATGGGCATGCGGCGCGGGATGGACCGCTTCGGGCTCGCGCTCGTCGGCGCGGTGACGGCGCTCGGCGGCGGCACCGTGCGCGACGTGCTGCTCGGCCACTATCCGCTCGGCTGGATCGCGCATCCCGAATACCTCGTGATCACGCTCGTCGCGGCGACCGTCGCATCGTGGGTTGCCCGGCATGTCGCGCGGATGAAGACGCTGTTCGTTACCGTCGACGCGATCGGCCTCGCGGCGTTCACGATCATCGGCTGCGACATCGGCGCGTCGACCGGCACGGCGCCGATCATCGTCGTGCTGGCCGGCGCGATCACGGGCGTGTGCGGCGGGATGCTGCGCGACCTGCTGTGCAACGAGATGCCGCTGATCCTGCGCGAGGAGTTGTACGCGAGCGTCGCGTTCGTCACGGGCACGCTGTATGTCGGGATCCAGCATCTCGGCATCGATGCGGGCTTTGCGACGGTGATCGCGCTGGCGGCCGGATTCTCGATGCGGATGCTTGCGGTGCGGCTCGGGTGGAAGATGCGGACCTTCGGTGCGGCGGATGTCGAGCATTGAGCGCGGCCCGCGCGCCGACATTCAGTCCGGCTGCATCACCTGAAAGACGTTGCCCTCCGGATCGAGGCCGTCGTACATCCGGTATGCGAATCCGTCGTAGCGCTTGAGATCGCGTACCGTCACGCCGTCGCGGGAGAGTCGGTCGCGGTGCGTGTCGATATCGGCGTCGATCGAGAAAACGAGCTTCACGGCGTTTGCGTCGGAATTCGCATGCACGAACGAGGTTGTTTGGCGAAACGCCGGGCCCGCCAGATGCAGCGCCAGTTCGATCGCGCCCGCATCGAGCACGACCCATTCACCATTGATTTCCTCGATGACTGGCAGGTCGAAATAACGCTGGTAGAACGCCTTCTGCAACGCGACGTCGCGGACGTACAGGATGATGCGGGTTATTGAAAGCGGCACGAGAGGCTCCTCGAAGGGGATGCGCGAATGATGTTGGGTGAACGTCGCAGTTGAAGGCAGCGTAGGACATCGAGCGACGCAACGACCGTGCAGTATTTGCCTACGCTACGCAGGCACCATCACCGGCGGTGTACCGTCGCCGGTTTCCACCATCTTCACCGCGAATCCGTAGCATTGCGCGATATGCGCGGGCGTCATCACGTCGCGCGGCGTGCCGTGCGCGACGATCGTGCCGTCGGCGAGCATCGCGATCGTATCTGCGTGCCGTGCGGCGAGGTTCGGGTCGTGCACGATAGCAAGCACGCCGAGCTGCCATTCGCGTGCGACCGCGCGCACGGTATCGAGCAGCCGGTGCTGATGTGCGAGATCGAGCGCGGCGGTCGGCTCGTCGAGCAGCAGGTAGCGCGGGCCGCCCTCCATACCGTCGTCGTCCGGCCACAGCTGCGCGAGCACGCGCGCGAACTGCACGCGTGCAAGTTCGCCGCCCGACAGCGTCGTGACATCGCGACCGACGAGCGCTTCGGCACCCGCGCGTTCGAGCGCGCGCCACGCGATGTCGCGATCGCGGTGCGCGATCACGTGCCGCGCACCGCTGCGCCGCGCATGCGGATAACGGCCGAGCAGCACGATTTCGTCGACGCTGAACGGGAAGGCCGGCTGCGCGGCCTGCGGCAGCACCGCGCGCAGGCACGCGAGCCTTGGCGCGTCGATGCGTGCGAGCGGTTCGCCGTTCAGCGTGACGTTGCCCGTCACGCGCACGCCGTTCGGCGCGACGCTGCCGGTCAGCTCGCCGGCGAAGGTCTTCAGCAGCGTGCTCTTGCCCGCGCCGTTGCGGCCGAGCAGCGCGGTCACGCGGCCGGGCTCGATCGACAGCGACAGGTCGCGAAGGATGGCGGTGTGTCGGCGGGCGACGTCGAGATGGTGGGCGGTCAGCATGGTCATCGTGACGGAAGGGTTAGCCGCCGAGCGCGCCGCGGCTTTTCCACAGCAGCGCGAGGAAGAACGGCGCGCCGAGCAGCGCGGTCAGCACGCCGAGCGGGATTTCGGCGGGCGCGGCGACCGTGCGCGCGGCGAGATCGGCGGCGAGCGTCAGCAGCGCGCCGAGCAGCGCGGCGCCGGGCAGAACGATGCGCTGGTCGGGGCCGCACGCGAGCCGCACGCAATGTGGCGCGACGAGCCCGATGAAGCCGATGATGCCCGCGCACGACACGAGCGCGCCGACCGCGAGCGCGACCGCGACGAGCACGCGCCGCTTCAGCCGTTGCACCGGCACGCCGAGATGCAGCGCCTCGGTTTCGCCAAGCTGCAGTGCGTTCAATGCATCGCGTTCACGTGCGAGCAGCACGCAGCCGATCGCGACGCACGGCGCGACGGCCGCCAGCGCGGACCATTGCGCGCCGCCGAGGCTGCCGAGGCTCCAGAAGGTCAGCGAGCGCAGCTGCGCGTCGTCGGCGACGAATGTCAGCAGCCCGATCGCCGCGCCGACCAGCGCGTTGATCGCGATGCCGGCGAGCAGCAGCAGCGGCAGCGCGAGCCGGCCGCGCGATGCGGCGAGCCGGTAGACGAGCGCCGCGACCGCGAGCGCGCCCGCGAAGGCCGCGACGGGCAATGCGGCCGCGCTCACGTGCGCGGCAAATAGGGCAGGGCCGAGCACGATCGTCGTCGTCGCGCCGAGTGCGGCGCCGCTCGACACGCCGACGAGCCCCGGATCCGCGAGCGGATTGCGGAACAGCGCCTGCATCGCGGCGCCGGTCGCGCCGAAGCCGCCGCCGACCAGCAGCGCGAGCGCGACACGCGGCGCACGGATGTCGAGCAGCACCGCGCGGGCCTGCTGCGCGGCTGCATCGCCGGTCAGCGCGGCCCATGCTTGCGCGAGCGGAATGCGGTACGCGCCGACGCACAGCGCGACGACGGACATCGCGCACACGAGGCACGCGAGCGCGGCCAGCGCGAACGGTGCAAAGCGGCGCGACGTACCGATGCGCGCGGCGCCGGAGTGCGAGGCGGGCGACGGTGCAGGGAAAGGCGAAGCGTGAGCGGGCATCGGGGCGGTCCGGAATCAGGCGAGTGCATCCGACAGGCGTCGGTGCAGGGTCGTGACGGCGAGCGGCAGGCGCGGGCCGAACCCGAGCAGGAACAGCGCATCGAGCGACACGACGCGCTGCGCGCGGCCGGCCGGTGTCGCGCCGAAGCCGGGCGTGGCGAGCAGCGCGGTGCGGCCGCCGACGGCCGCGAGCCCTTCGTCGGAGATCAGCACGACGTCGGGGGCGGCGGCCGCGAGCGCCTCGGTCGTCAGCGGCTTGTAATGATCGAAGCCTTGCATCGCGTTGCGCGCACCTGCGTAGCGGATCATCGCGTCGGCGGCCGTGCGCTGGCCGGCGACGAGTGCCTGGTTGCCGGTATGGTTCAGCACGAACAGCACGCGCGGCGGCTGCGCGCCGCCGGGTGCGCGTACGGCGACCGCGTCGCGCGAGGCCTGCCAGTCGCGATCGAAGCGCTGCAGCAGCGCGGCGCCCGCATTGCGCACGTCGAGCGCCTGCGCGACGCCGGTGATCTTCGCGCGCACCGACTCGACGTCGTGGCGTTCGTCGAACGTCGTCACCGCGACACCGGCGTTTTTCACCTGCGCAATCGCGGTGGGCGGGCCGGCTTCGGCCGACGCGAGCACGAGATCGGGCCGCAGCGACAGCAGCCCCTCGGCCGACAGCGCGCGCTGGTAGCCGACCTTCGGCAGGCGCTTCGCGGCGTCGGGGTACGTGCAGGTCGTGTCGGCGCCGACGAGCCGGTAGCGCGGCGTCTCGGCACCGCCGAGCGCGAACGCGGTTTCCGCGAGCGCGCCGCCGATCACGACCACGCGCTTCGGTGCGGCCTGCGCGGCTTGTGCGAGCACGCGGCCCGGCAGCGCGCCCGCGAGCGCGCCAGCCGCCGCGCTCGCCAGCACCGTGCGGCGCCGCGGATCGAACGATCGCGCGCTCACCGCGCGTCCCCGCGTGCGGCCGGCGGCAGCGTCGCGACGAGCGCGCGCCAGTCGTCGCGTTCGACCTTGCCCGGTTTGCGTTCGCCGAACAGCAGCGCGACGTGGTCGCCCTGCCGGTCGAACAGTTCGAGCGACGTGACGATGCCGTCGCTCGTCGGCTTCTTCACGACCCACGCGGCGGCGATCAGGTCCTCGCGCACGTGCAGGTTGAAGCCCGGGTCGAGCACGTTGATCCACGCGCCGACCTCGCGCACGTTCGCGACGGGGCCCGTATGGATCTGGATCATCCCCGCATTGCCGACGAACACCATGATCGGCTGGCCGCTTTGCGCGGCCCGTTCGAGCACGTGGCGCAGCGCACGCGCGGTTTCGACCGGATACGCGTATTGCGGATCGGCGAGGCGCAGCGCCTGCATGCGGCTCACGCCGAAGCGCTGCGTGATGCCGAAGAACTGGTGCGTATCGGTCATCGCGTCCCACGCGGCGCGGAAGCCCGCGACGTCGATCTCGGTGTCGGCGCGCTCGGGCGTCTTCGGCGCGGCGGGCGCGACGTCGAGGCCCGGCTCCTGCGACGGTGCGCGCCAGCGTTCGACGAACGCGTCGTACGCGGCGTGGTCGCTGTGCGCGCGCAGGTAGACCTTGTGGATCGCATGGCCCTGCGCGTCGAAGAACTGCAGGCTCTTCAGCGGGCCGTGCGCGGTCTCGTCGCGCACCGCGAACGCCGACACCCAGTGGCGATAGAAGATCCGCAGGTCGATGTCGCCGAGCGCGAGGCCGACGGGGCCGTCATGGCTCATCTGCGCATATTCGCCGTCCTTTTCGTGGACGGCCGTGTCGTTGCGCGTGAGCGCCATCACGCGGCCGAGGCGCGGCATTTCCTCGAACATCGCCGGAAAGCGCGCGTCGAGCCGCACGACGTGCTCGCCGACGAACGCGGCGAGCGCCTCGCCTTCGCTGACGCCGAGCGCCTGCGCGACGTCGCGGTTGCGCAGCTGGCGCTCGGTCTTGAGCTTGATGAACGCGTCGCGCAGTGCGGCGGCCGCGCGGGCCGGGCCGGCCGGTTGACCGGGAAGGGCGGATTGCATCATGTCGGACTCCTTCAAGTAACGGTTGGGGTGGCAGCGCGGGCTTCGCGCATCAGAAATCCACTTTCATGCTGACGGCGACCGTGCGTCCGGGCGACGTATACGCATCGAGCACCTGCGAATCGGCCGCGATGCCGCGCACGTCCGACCAGTTCCAGTATTTGCGGTCGAACAGGTTGCGGATGCCGATCGTTGCGCTCACGTGCTTGTTGAAGCGGTAGCCGCCGCGCAGGTCGACGACGAACGACGACGGCGGCGTGAAGCACGCCTTGTTCGAACAGTCGGATTTGTCGATGTCCTTGTCGCGCTTGGCGGCCTGGAACAGCAGGTCGGTCTGCACGAACCAGCGCTCGCCCGGCTCGTAGCGCACGCCGAACACGGCCGAGAACGGGTTGACCGTGTTGAGCGGCTGGCTGGCCGCGCCGTCGTTCTGCGTCGAGCCCTTCGTGAACGCCATCGCCGTCTTCAGCGTGATGCCGTTCGGCATCGCCCATTCGGCGCGGCCTTCGAGGCCGTGGATGCGCGCGTCGGCGAAGTTCACGTACTGGAACACGAACGGGTCGGCCGGCCGGCCGCTGCCGGCGATCGTCGTGCGCGAGATGAAGTTGCGGTAGCGGCCCGTGAACGCGGCCGCGCTGTAGCGCACGACGCCGTAGCCCGTGCCGGCCTTGCCGCGCAGGCCGGCTTCGAACGTGTCGCTCGTCTCGGGCTTCAGGTTCGGATTGCCGATCGACGTGTAGCCGTACACCGGGTTCGAGAAGCTGCTGTTCACCTGGTCGGGCGTCGGCGCGCGGAAGCCGTGCGCGTACTGCACGTACGGAATGACCGCGGGCGTGATCTCGTAGAGCACGGCGACGCGCGGCGACAGTTCGTTCGCGCTCGTCGACACGGCCTTGCCGGTGAACAGCGGATCGTTTCCGGTCGGGCTCAGCCGGTATGTGTCGAAGCGCAGGCCCGGCGTGACGAGCAGGCGGCCGTAGCCGATCTGGTCCTGCACGAACGCGCCGAACAGCGTGTAGTCGGTGTCGGGGAATGCCTTGTTCGGGAACGCTTCGCCGACGCCCGGCACCGTGCCGTCGCGCAGGTTCGTCACGCGCGACAGGCTGCCGTCGATGCCGTACAGCAGCTTGTGCGCGAGCGGGCCGGTCGCGAAGCCGCTTTCGGCAAACGCGGAGCCGCCGAACGTGCGTTCCTTGTACTGGTTGTCGCGCGAGCGCGACTTCAGCGGCGCGCCGCGCGTCTCGAACGCGTACTGGTCCTGCTTCGCGTCCTGGTAGTAGAACTGCACGTGCGCGGTCTGGAACCAGCGGAACGCGTCGTCGCGGAAGTCGTAGTCGACGCTGAAGCGGTTGCGCTCGAGCCGGTCGTTCGTCGTGAGGCCGAGCGTATTCGGCGGATTGATCGCGGACAGCACGTCGGTGCTCACGCGCCGCTGCACGGTTTCCGCGGTGAACTTGATCGTGTCGCGCGCGGTGGGCGTCAGCACGAGCTTGCCGAGCAGCGATTCGGAATAGACGTCCTGCGGGTTCGACGTCGTGCGCAGCGTGCTCGCCGAGTTGTTGCCGCCGCGCGTGTCGACCTCGTGGCCGCGCCGGCCGTCGGCGATGATCATCCCCTGCACGCGGTCGTTGCCGCCCGCGGCCGACACGGTCGCGCCGATGCTGCGGTCGGCCGAGTCGTAGCTCGGCCGGAACGAGAAGTAATAGGGCTTGTGGTAGATCGACAGCAGGTCGCGCGGATCCTTCGTGATGAAGTTCACGGCGCCGGTCAGGCCGTCGCTGCCGTAGAGCGCCGAGGCCGGCCCGCGCAGGATCTCGATGCGCTTGAGCGTGTCGAGATCGGCGTAGTCGCCGCGCCCCGCTTCGAGCGGCCCGAACGAGAATGCGTTCGGCAGGCGGATGCCGTCTTCCATCAGCAGCACGCGATTGCCTTCGAGGCCGCGGATGTTGATGCTCGAATCGCCGTCGCGGCCGCCGCCGAGCGCGGCGCTGCCGGGCCGGTACGCGGTGCGGCGCACCGTGATGCCCGGCTCGTAGCGCAGCGCGTCCTTGATGTTCGTGGCCTGCTGTTCCTCGAGATCCTCGTCGGTAATCACCGACACGGACGCCGCCGTGCGGCTCGCAGCGGTGGCCGTGCGGGTGGCCGTGACGGTGACGGGGTCGAGCAGCGCCGCATCGCCGCGCGTGGACGCGGCGACGAGGACGGCAGGAGGCGGGGTGGCGCCTTGCGGCGACGAATCGGCGTGAGCCGGGGCGGCGGACAGGCCGAACGCGCCGAACAGCGCGGCACAGATCGGCCGCCGCGCCAGCGGATAGCAATGCACAGGTGGTCTCCCATTGACGAAAACAAGCCCGAAGGCTGGCTGGGTGACGCGTTCACCTGGCTGGCCCGTCCGCGCGCGGCATGCGGCGAACGGCGAATTGAAAGAAACTGATAACTTTACCAGTGTAAATGAGAATCATTATCAGTACAAGGAAGGAAAGCGGCCCGTGCGGGTGAGCGCTTGCCTGCGCGGCTCGAGTGAGCCGCGGCGGGAAATTCGGGAGAAACGCGCAGGCGCGCCAGCGCTAGGCCAGCGCTTCGATGCGGATCAGCAGGTTGCGCGCATGCGCGATGAACGCATCGTGCGTTGCGCGATCGCTGTGGCTTTCGAGGCCCGCCTGTTCGGCGAACGCGATCTGTTCGGTGTAGAGCTCGACGAGCGCACGGCGTTCGTCAAGGGGAAGCGCGCGGATCATCGACACGAGCAGCAGTTCCTGCGCGCGAAGCATGCCGGACAGCAATTGAACGTTCATGCCGACCTCCTCGGACGATGCGGCGGCGGGCCGCTCTTTCCATACTAGGCGGTCGGCGTACGCAGCGCAGGCGCGGGGTTCGCGCTGATGATGCGGGAAGCCGATTCGACGAAGACGACTCGGCCCGACGCAACGATGTGCCGCGCGAGCCGATACGCGCCGCGCGCATCCGCGGATCGCGCATCCAAGCGTGCAGCGATGCGAATGGAATCAGCCTGCAGCCGTCGCGGCTTGCGCATCGCGCACGACCTGCGCATCGCGCACGACCTGCGCGACGCGTTCGACGAATTCGGCATCGACGCTCGACAGCGCTTCGCGCTTGCCGTCGGGCATCTCGACCATCAGGCGATACGTGACGTCCTGCGTGGTCCAGGCGAGATAACCGACGACGGCGAGCATCACGCCGACGACGAGTGCGGCGCTCGATGCGCCGATGCCGCCTGCGATGGCGGCGGCCGCACCGATCAGCGAGATCAGCGCCGGAACGACGCGGTTTTTCGGAATCTTGACGACGTCGACGTGGCGGATGTCACGCAGCGCGAATACCTGCCCGGCGGCCGACAGGCCGTTGCGCGTGATCATGACGCCGCGTTCGTTGAATGAGTTTTCCATCGTGTGTTGCGTGGACGAAAACGCGCAGCGTAGCAGGTTTCGTTGCCGCGTCAAACGAGACCGACTGCCGCACGATGCGTGCGGGGCGGCCGAAATACGGGAAGCGGGGGAACAGGGAGGCGTTCAGAACTGCAGCCGGCCGTCGCCGTAAAGCCGGCCCGGCACGTGCGACGCAACGACCTCGGCGATCTCTTCGTCGGTCGATTCGGCCGGCACGATCTGGCGCCGCGCGGGCGCGTCGAGATGCATCGTCCATTCGACGAGCCGGTACGGGCGGCCCCACGGGCGCTGCATTGCTACCGATACGCGGCAGCTCTGGACCGGCAGCGAGTGTTGGCACGTCAGAATCGCGTGCAGATGGCTGAAAACGGTATCTTCGATCATCATGGCCTCCGATCCTGTCTTGTGGGCAATCGATGGCGGCGCCGTCGGCATTTAAAAAAAAAAGCCGCCGATGCTCAGGCGGCCAACAGGGGGGGTGAGAGCATCCTCTCAGCCCAGAATTAAGCGAAACTTAAAAGCAGATAAAAAAGCGCCCCGCGTGGAGCGGGGCGCTTCTTGCCGTCGTGATCCGCGAGTTAAGCGGATGCTTTAGAACTTGTGACGGATGCCGACGCGAGCGGCGAGCTGGTTCGACGAGCCGTTGCCCGACGTGTTGAAGTAGCTCGTGCTCGAACCGATCTGCGCCTGCACGTTGTTGCCCGACGCCTTCTGGTAGACGACGAGGCCGTACACGTCCGTACGCTTGCTGAGCGCGTAGTCGAGACCCAGGTTGCCCTGGTTCCAGTGCGCCGAGCCGCCGCTTTGCGTCGCGTTCGTGTACGTGTAGCCGGCGGCTGCCGACAGGGCCGGCGTGATCGCGTACTTCACGCCTGCTTCATACGCGTTGTAGAACGTGCCCGATGCGCCGCTCGCGAGCGGGGTGAACTGCGTGCGCGTCCACAGCAGCCATGCGGTCGCCGGGCCGAAGATGTAGCGGCCGCCGACGCCATACGTGCGCAGGTCGCGGATGTTGCCCGTGCTGATGTTCGCGATCGTCGTCGAGAACGCCGGCGTCGACTGGCTCGGGAAGCGGATGTCCGTGTAGGCAGCGCCGAGCGAGAACGGGCCGTTCGCGTAGTTCAGGCCGAAGCTGTATGCGCGCGACGAGCCTGCCGTCGTCGTCGTGCCCGACGTCGTGGCCGGTGCGCCGGCGAAGTCGGTCGAGTTCGAGAAGCCGTACAACGCGCCGAACGTGAAGCCCGCGTAGTTCGCGCTCTGGAACTTCACCGAGTTGTTGATGCGGCTGGACGTGAGCTGGTCGACGTCGTTCACGTGGTACGCGTAGTTACCCGCGACCGTGTTGCCGCCCGTCGAGTAGTTCGAGCCGAGGATGTCGGTCGAGAACGAGTACTGGCGGCCGAACGTGACCGTGCCGTATTGCGACTGGCTCAGGCCGACGTAAGCCTGGCGACCGAAGATCGCGCCGCCCTGGCCGATCGTGCCGTTGCCGCTGTTGAAGCCGTTTTCGAGCACGAAGATCGCCTTCAGGCCGCCACCGAGGTCTTCGGTGCCGCGCAGGCCCCAACGGCTGCCCTGGGCAACGCCGTCGTCGTACTTGAACAGCTTGCCCGAGCCGCCGTTGGCGGTCTTGCTGTGGTTCACGTAGCTGATACCGGCATCGATGACGCCGTACAGGGTCACGCTGCTTTGCGCGTGTGCCGTGCCGGCCGTTGCTGCGAGGGCGGCGATGGTCAACAGTTTCTTGTTCAAAGGATTCTCCGAGCGAATGAATGGCGTGTCCAGTTGCGGTTCCGGCGCTCTCTATGGGCGCTTTCACGGACCGGCGGCAACTTTATCGGCGGGCCACGTAATGAATATGACAGCGACTGTCATATGAAGAATGTGTGGTGCCGATGCGACATTACGGCCTGCTTGCATAGGGAACGCATGTCCGTTCCCTATGCAAGCAGGCCCTGAATTCTGCCCGGCTGTATGCGAGGGAGTTATACCGATTTCGGCTGAGATTCGATCCCGATCGGGAATATGCACATGAAATAAGCTTGGTTGGCGGTGTTCGGGCCCCGTGCCACGATCCGTGCTCCAACAACGACACGGGACAAGAGGACACCATGCGACGTTCGATCCTGACCGGCCTCGGCGCACTCGCCGCGGCGCTGGCATTCGCGACGCCCGGCGCGCACGCCGACCCGCAAACGCTGAAGATCGGCACGATGAGCGGCCCCGACGCGCAGATCTGGACCGAAGTAACGAAAGTGGCCGCGCGCGAAGGGCTTGCGATCAAGGTCATCGAATTCAACGACTACGTGCAGCCGAACGCGGCGCTCGATTCGGGCGACCTCGACGCGAACGGCTTCCAGCACCAGCCGTTCCTCGACAGCCAGATCAAGCAGCGCGGCTACAGGATCGTCAACGTCGGGCTCACCTACACGGCGCCGATGGGTTTCTATTCGAAGAAGATCAAGTCGCTGAAGGACTTGCCGGTCGGTGCGAAGGTCGGGATCCAGAACGATCCGTCGAACGGCAACCGCGCGCTCCTGCTGCTGCAGAAATACGGGGTGATCAAGCTGAAGCCGGGCGCCGGCACGAACGGCGTGAACGCGACGCCGCTCGACGTGGCCGAGAATCCGAAGAAGATCAGGATCGTCGAGCTCGATGCCGCGCAGCTGCCGCGCGCGCTGCCTGATGTCGATGCCGCGTCGATCAACACCGACTACGCGGTGAAGGCGGGGCTCACGCCGGTGAAGGATGCGATCGCGATCGAGGATCTGCGCGGGCCGTATGCGAACCTGATCGCAGTGCGCGCGCAGGACAAGGACAAGCCGTGGGTGAAGAAGCTCGTCGCGGCCTATGAATCGGACGACGTGCGCAAGTTCATCGACCAGAAGTTCGGCGGCGCGATCGTGCCGGCGTTCTGAGCGCCCAGGCGTGCCGCCGCCCGGCCGGATCGCCGGGCATATCGGAAAGCAAATCGCCCGCGCTAGCGGGCGATTGCATTGGTGCGTGTTGGCACGCGTCGGTGCGCGCCGTTACCCGGCGCGCGGGCCGATCTCAGGCCGACAGCAGCGAACCCGTGCGGATCGCGGTCGCGCCGGCGATTCGCGCGACTTCCATGCCGGCCGTCGCGAAGCGCACGATCTGGCGCGCGTACAGCACGCCCGACACGCTGCTCTTCAGCGTGACGACGCGATCGGTCAGCGGATCGACGATGTCGGCCACTTCCTGGCCGGCCTCGATCATCGCGCCGACCGGCGTGCGGAACACGATCACGCCGGACACCGGCGCGACGAGCGGATCGGTGCCCGCGAGCGGCGTGGCCGGATGCGCGAGCGGCGGCAGCGGCGCCGGCGTGCCGTCGACGATGCCGCGCTCGGTCAGGTATTCGACGATCGCCTGAGAATCCTTTTCGGCGAACTCGTACGACACGTCGCGTTCGCTGCGCAGTTCCACCGTGACGGAAATCGCGCCGTTCGGGATCGGGAAGCGGTCGCCGAAGCGGCTGCGCAGATCCGACCAGCAGAAGCTGTGGATCTCGTCGAACGGGTTGCCGACCGAATTCAGCGCGAGCAGCGACGCCTGCGCGTCGAGATAGCGCGACAGCGGCTCGACGTCCTGCCACAGATCGGGATTCGTATAGAGGTGCATCACCGCATCGCTGTCGCAGTGCAGGTCGAGCACGATATCGGCGTCGAACGACAGCTTCTGCAGCGCGAGGCGCTGCGAGTCGAGCTCGGTGCGCGGCTTCTGCTCGTCGAGCGCTTCGCGCATCGCGGCGCGCACGGCGACGAGGTTGCGCTGCGCGTCGTTCGTGAGCCGGCTTTCGACGCGCGGCAGCACGAGCGCTGCGAGATCGTAGAAATTGCGGTTGAAGTTCTGCATCGAGCCGAGCTCGAAGCGGCCGAGGTGATCGCCGAACACGTGTTGCGACAGGCCGATCGGGTTCGGCACGGGCACGATGACGACTTCGCCGCGCAGCTTGCCGGCCGTCTCGAGCGCGGCGATCTTGCGGCGCAGCAGCGCGGCGACCAGCATGCCGGGCAGTTCGTCCGCGTGCAGCGACGACTGGATATAGACCTTCTTGCCGCCGCGCGGGCCGTAGTGGAAGCTCGTGATCTGGCGTTCGGTGCCGACGGCAGGGGAAATCAGCGGATGGGTCTGCGTTTGCATGATGAGGGGAGTGCGGCGCAGCCGCGAATGATCCGGTGTGCGTGGAAGATCGATTGTACGTTGCCTGCGTCGCCGCCATCAAACCGGTGACAGAGCGCGCTGATTTTCCTTGAGAATCATCGGGTTGGCGCGGAAAAAATAACGTTTCCGGCGCCGTGCGCGCAAAAAAAACGGGCTCCTTGCGGAGCCCGTTTGCGTCGAAGCGAATGGCTCGCTTGCTTGCCGGATTACTTGCCGTAGACGTCGAAATCGAAGTACTTCTTCGCGATCTTGTCGTACGTGCCGTCCTTGCGCATGCCGGCGATCGCGCTGTCGATCTTCGCCTTCAGGTCGGTGTCTTCCTTGCGCAGGCCGATGCCGGCGCCGTTGCCGAGCGTCTTCGGATCGTCGATATCCTTGCCTGCGAAATCGAAGCCCGCGCCGCGCGGCGTCTTCAGGAAGCCGATCTCGGCCTGCACCGCGTCCTGCAGCGCGCCGTCCAGACGGCCCGCGATCAGGTCGGCATAGACCTGGTCCTGGTTCTGGTAGGGGACGACCTTCACGCCCTTCGCCGCCCAGTAGGTCTTTGCGTAGGTTTCCTGGATCGTGCCCTGTTCGACGCCGATCGACTTGCCCTTCAGCGATTCGGCCGTCGGCAGCAGGCCGGCGCCCTTCTTCGCGACGAGGCGCGTCGGCGTATTGAACAGCTTCGACGAGAACGCGATCTGTTCCTCGCGCGCCGGCGTCATCGACATCGACGACAGCACGCCGTCGAACTTGCGCGCCTTCAGCGCCGGGATCATCCCGTCGAAGTCGTTTTCGATCCACACGCATTTCGCGTTCATGCGGCGGCAGATTTCGTTGCCGAGGTCGACGTCGAAGCCGACCACCTTGCCGTCCGGGCCTTTCGATTCGAAAGGCGGGTAGCTTGCGTCGACGCCGAACCGCACGGTCGTCCAGTCCTTCGCGTACGCGCTGCCGGCCGATACGGCAAGCAGGGCAACGGTCACAGCCGCAAGAATCTTTTTCACTCGGTGACTCCTCGTTTTGTTCGATGGGTGCGCGGTTGTGCCGCGCCGTAAGCCTTCGGTCCGGCACGGCTTCGCGCCGGACTGTCCGTTTCGCCCGCCCGATGCGGGCGCACGACGTGCGGAGATTATCAAGACAAAATACCGGCAGGGCGCCTAGGACAAGCCCCGATACCGGGCCCGGCGGCGGCGCGCGGCTGCGCGCGACCGTTTCAGACACAGGAACGATTCAGCCGAGCGTTTCGTTGACCGCCCGCTGCAGGCACGTGACGAATTGCGAAACGGCGGGCGTGGGCAGCATGTCGCGCCGCGCGATGATCGACAGGTCGAAGCGCGGCATGCTTTCGTCGAGTTCGGCCGTGCGGATGCCGAGCGGCGCGACCATCGCGGCGAGCGGGCGCGTGAAGCAGCCGATCACGTCCGAGCGCGCGACGAGCCCGAGCGTCACCGCGAACGACATCGGCGATCTCAGCAGGCGTTTCGGCAGCGGCAGCCCGCGCGCCTCGAACATCCCGACCATCACGCTGTGCGGAAACTGCTCGGCGCCGACGGTGACGATCCACTCGGCGTCGAGCAATTCCTCTAAACGGCGCGCATGCGCGAGCGGGTGGCCTTCGCGCATCACGACGGTGAATTCGGTCGACAGCAGCGGCGATTGCGTGAAATCGCGGTCGAGCGCGGGCACATGGTGCATCGCGGCGATGTCGAGCGTGCCGTTGCGCAATTGCGCGAGCGCGTCGGGCACCGTCACTTCCTCGAGATGCAGGCTGACGTTCGGCATCGACCGGCGGAACGCCGTCACCGCGTGCGGCAGCGCCGTCAGCGCGATCGACGGCATCGTGCCGACCGCGACGCGCCCCGACATCTCGCCTTTCACCTGTTCGACGGCCTCGACCGTGCGGCGGATGTCGCCGAGCAACTGCTCGGCACGCGGCAGCAGCGCATGGCCGCAGGCGGTCAGCTCGACGCCGCGCACGCTGCGCGCGAGCAGTTCCGCGTTGAGCGCCGTTTCGAGTTCGCGGATCGTGTGCGTGATCGCGGGCTGCGTCACGCCGAGCTCGCGTGCGGCGGCGCGCAGGCTCTTGAGATGCGCGGCGGAGACGAACGCCTGGAGCTGCGCGATGTTCAGGGGATTGCGGATGCGGGTCATCGGTCGGGTCCGGTTGGCGCGAAAGGGGCTTTGGCGGGCGAGGTGGCGGGGGCGGCGGCTTCCGGTCGCGATCCTGGCGATTGTGCGCGTGGGTTCACGTCGTCGGGTCGACGCGTCGGGTGCCGATGCGCAGCGCGAGCGTCATGCGCCGGACCGCGCGCGGAACGCGTGACGATACCGCTGCGGCGACGTGCCGACGATGCGCGCGAACCGCTCGCGAAACGCGGTCACCGAACCGAACCCGGCTTCCGTTGCCACATGTTCGATCGACAGCTCCGTGACTTCCAGCAACTGCTGCGCATGCCTGACGCGCGCGGTCTGCAGCCATTGCCGCGGCGACGTGCCCGTCTGCTCCTGAAAGCGCCGCGTCAGCGTGCGCACGCTCGTCGACGCCTTGCGGGCCATCGCGTCGAGCGTGAGCGGCTTGTGCAGGTTGGCCTGCAGCCAGTCGATCAGGCTTTGCAGCCCGTCGGTGCCGGCCGGCCATTCCGGCGCGATGAACTGCGCCTGCCCGCCTTCGCGGACGCGCGGCGCCACCGCGCAGCGTGCGGCGTCGACGGCGACCGCCGCGCCGTAGTCGGCCTGGATCATGTGCAGGCACAGATCGAGGCCGGCCGCTGCGCCGGCCGACGTCAGGATCTGCCCGTTGTCGATGAACAGCACGTTCGGGTCGACCGTCACGTTCGGGTAGCGGCGCGCGAGTTCGCCGGCCGCCAGCCAGTGCGTCGTCGCGCGCAGGCCGTCGAGCAGACCGGCTTCCGCGAGCACGAACGCGCCGCTGCAGATCGACGCGATCCGGCAACCGCGCGCGGCCGCCGCGCGCAGGGCCGCGATCGCGCGGCGCGACGTCGGCGCGAGCGGCACGGACGTGCCGGGGACGACGATCGTGTCGGCGTCGGCGAGCGCATCGAGACGAAACGCGGGCCGCAGTTCGAACAGGTCGCCGGCGACGCGCGCATGCTCGCTGCACACGCGCACGCGGTACGCATGCTCGACGCCGGGCGAACGCACGCGCGCGAACGTATCGCAAGCGACGCCCAGATCGAACGGGACGACATCGGGCAGAGCGAGGACGGCGACCGTATGCATGGCGTTCGAGGCCGTGGCCAGAATCCGTTTAAAGATGGCATTCTAGCCAATGGATCGGGCCCGTGCCACACGCCATAATTGCGGCTGACCAACCTTGAGGGCCCATCGATGAAACAAGACGATCGCAATGCGTTGCGCAACCTGCAGTACCTGTCGCTACTGGAGGCGACCACGCTCGTCGTGCTGGTGTGCATCGCGGTGCCGCTCAAGCATCTGGCCGGTTATCCGGTCGCGGTATCGATCATGGGGCCGATTCACGGCATCGCTTTCGCGATGTACGTGTGGGCGGTCGTCGGCACCGCGTCGAGCGGGCTGTGGAGCAAGGGCGACGTCGCACGGCTCGTGCTGTCGGCCGTCGTGCCGTTTGCGGGGCTGGCGAGCGCCGGATGGATCGCGCGCAGGCGGCACGCGCAATGATCTACCTGCTGCTCAAGGCCGTGCACGTCGTCGCCGTCGTCACGTTCGTCGGCGGGCTGCTGATGTTGTCCGTCGGCGTCCGTATCGCGAACCTCGCCGTGCATCGCGCGGTGCGGCGCTGGGATCGTTCGGTGACGGCGCCCGCGCTCGCGCTCGTCTGGATCACGGGGATTGCGCTCGCGCTGAGCGGACACTGGTTCGGCGCTGCGTGGCTGTCGGTGAAGCTGGTAGTCGTCACCGCGCTGTCGGCGCTGCACGGGATGCTGGCCGGCACGCTGCGGCGCATGGAGCGCGACGATCTCGTCGTCGTGCCCGCGCAATGGCTCGGGCAGGCAGCGGGCGCTGTCGTGGTCGCGGCGGGGATCGTCGTCGGGCTGGTCGTGATCAAGCCGTTTTGATGCGTTGGCCTACGCCAGCGCCGTTTCGACGGCTGCCAGCATGCGGCGCCGGATCCACCCGCTCCCCAGCCGGATCGCGAGCCAGTACGGCGTAAACAGCCGCCGCGTCCGTGCGATCGGGCAGTGGATGAAGGTTTCGGTACGCAGGATGTACGCACCCGATGCCAGCCCGACGACTTCGAACCGGAGCACCAGCTTCGCGTCGCGTGGGTCGTCGTGCCGGACGAAGGCCGTTGCATCGGCGATGGCGCGTACGTCGGTCGTCGGGCGCCAGAAGCGTCCGACGAGACCGAGCGACAGCGACGTGTCGTCCCGGTGAAGCAGCGTGAACGTGTGGAAACCGAAACGCGCGCGTTCGCTTCGGGCCGGCCCGTTGCGAAGCGTGTCGACGACGGCCGACGGGAATTCGCGCACCGTCATCAGTGCATCGACGACCGGATCGGCGCGCATGTCGAGCGACGCGACCGCGTCGATGATGCGGGCCGGCGACGCATGGATCGGCTGCGATTCGTGCACTTCGTGGAAGCCGAACGACGGGATGAACGGCGGCTTGCGCGCCGAGGTCCGGGTGCTCGATTCGGAGACGATGCCGAGCGCGTTCATGGGCGGCTCCTGAAGGCAAAGCCCGATCGTAGCACCGGGCGCGAATTGGCGCCGCGCCGCTTCGGCGATGCGCATCGCACCGCGCCGCATCGACAAAAAAAGCCCGGAAACTCGCGTTCCCAGGCGGGAGACCATCAACGATGATGGTGGAGGAGACGTTGTCGTCCGGATGCGCGCCGTCCTTCTGCCTGCGACGTCGCGCACGATCCGCGGTCAGATCGCCCAGCCGCCGAGATAGAACGTGACGAGCACGGCCGCGATCAGCACGGTGCCGACGTTGAGCTTGCGGAATTCGCCGCTCGCAATGCGGCCGATCACGAGCGTCGAGAAGCCGAGCATGATGCCCGTCACGATGTTCGCGGTCAGCACGATGAACACCGCGCACACGAGGCCCGACATCGCGTCGACCATGTCGTCCATGTGCAGCTTGCTCACGCTGCCGAGCATCAGCAGGCCGACGTACATCAGCGCGGGTGCGGTGGCGTACGACGGCACGAGGCCCGCGAGCGGCGAGAAGAACATCACGACGAGGAACAGCAGGCCGACCACGGCCGCCGCGAGGCCCGTCTTCGCGCCGGCGGCCACGCCGACGCTCGACTCGATGTAGGCCGCCGCCGGCGCGCCGCCGAGGAAGCCGGAGAAGATCGAGCTGATCGAATCGGCGGTCAGCGCGCGGCCGCCGTTGATGATGCGGCCGTTCTCGTCGAGCTGGCCGGCCTGCCCGGCGACCGCGCGGATCGTGCCGGTCGCGTCGAACACGGCCGTCATCACCAGCGCCAGCACGCTCGGCAGCACGGCCATCGACAGCGCGCCCTTGATGTCCATCGCGCCGATCAGCGACGCATGGCCCGGTGCGCTCAGCGACGGCAGCGCGAAGATGCCGTGGTACTTCACGGCCGGGTCGAACACGAGGCCGAACACCGAGATCGCGATCACGACGAGCAGGATTCCGCCCGGCACGCGACGCTTTTCGAGGCCGAAGATCGCGGCGAGGCCGACGACCGACATGATGACCGGGAACGCGGTGATCTGGCCGAGCGAGACCGGCAGGCCGGCGCCCGGGTTCTTGATCACGAGGCCGACGTCGTTCGACGCGATCAGCAGCAGGAACAGGCCGATGCCGATGCCGGTGCCGTGCGCGACGCCCGCGGGCAGGTTGCGCAGGATCCACGAGCGCACGCCGGTGACCGAGATGCCCGTGAACACGAGGCCCATCAGGAACACGGCGCCGAGCGCGACCGTCGGATGCAGCCCCTTGCCGAGCACGAGGCCGAACGCGGTGAACGCGGTCAGCGAGATCGCGCAGCCGATCGCGATCGGCAGCTTCGCCCACAGGCCCATCAGCAGCGAGCCGAACGCGGTGGTGAGGCAGACCGCGACGAACACGGCGCTCGTGTCGAAGCCGGCCTTGCCGAACATGCCGGGCACGACGAACACGGAATAGACCATCGCGAGGAACGTGGTCACGCCCGCAATGATTTCGCCGCGCTGCGTGCTGCCGCGCGACGAAATGCCGAAGTACCGGTCGATGACTCCCGTGGTGCCAAAGTCAGTTTCTTCCGCGCCGACGCCGACCGTCGGCTGCACCGGGGTATCACTCATGAGCTTGCTCCTTTATCAGCATGCTGAAACGGCCCGTAGAGAACCGTCGTCAGGGTGTCTCGTATCTGGTTGGGATTGTCGGCAACGTCGTGGGGACGAATGACGCGTGATCCGTGTCGTCATGCGCGAATCGAAACGATCGCGAGCGTGTCGCGTCGTACGGCGCGTTGTGTGGTCGACCCCGTCACGTGTGCTTTGCCGTAGCGAAGGTTAGGCGAACCGCCCATCACGTCCCATTGGGGGAAGAGCATGCAGCGCATGTCGCAACGCTTATATCGGCGTGAAACGGGGCTTCGTCGTGCCGGAACGCGTGTATACGCCTAGTTCGAATCCGTTAAGGCGACTATTTGAATGCGGGGTCGGCGGGCAGGGCGGCAGCGGGTGGCGTATCGGGTATTACGAAAGTCTTTCGTCGTGGCCGGTCCCGTCCACGCGTCAATTGTGCGCGAGACGCTCGAGGTACGCGCAGAACATGTCGCCCATGGCCGCCGAATACGCGTCGATTTCCACGGGCGTGCGCTCGCTTTCCGAAAACGCCTTGCCGGCCGTGGCGAGCGTGGTGGTGATCAGGTCGCACGCGAGCGCGCGCGTGGCGTCCGGCGCATCGGGCAGCGCCTCCCGCATGAACGCCTGGAAGATGCGGTTGCCGGCCGCCTTCGCTTCCTGCGCCTCGGGCGCGTCGCGATAGAGCGGCGCGGCGTCGTCGAGCGCGATGCGCATGCGCGCCTCGTCGCATTCCGAACGGATGAACGCGTGGACGGCCGTGCGCAGCCGCTCGGGCGGCGTTTGACGCGCGTCCTCCAGCATGCCGCGCAGCATCTCGGATGTCTGCCGCCATTCGTCGTACTGCAGCCGGAACAGCACGGCCGCCTTGTTCGGGAAGTACTGGTACAGCGAACCGACGCTCACGCCGGCCCGCTCGGCGACGCGCGCCATCGTGAAGCGCTGCGCGCCTTCGCTCGCCAAAACCTGAACAGCGGCCTGGAGGACGTCTTCGACGAGACGCGTCGAGCGGGCCTGCTGGGGCTGTTTGCGCGTGGCGATCCGGGTGTTTCGGCGGTCGGTCATGAGCGGTTTGCCAATGCGAATAGTAAAACCTGAATAGTTCGTCATATTCTAATCGGGTGCAACGACGCACTCAACCCGATACCGGAGATTCGCATGACCACCCTGATTCTCGACCCGCTTGCCTCGCTGCTGGAGCGCCTGTTCGACGAGGCCGACGCGTCGTCGCCCGCGACGAGCCCGGACTTTGCCGACCTGTCGCACGACGAGCACGCGCGGCTGATGCGCAGCAAGACCGACTACGCCGATTTTTATGCGCGCCTGAAGGATTACCCGCTCGCCGTATCGCGCGAGACGGGCACGCTGCTGTATATGCTCGCGCGCAGCCGTGGCGCGCGGGCGATCGTCGAATTCGGCACGTCGTTCGGCATTTCGACGCTGCATCTCGCGGCCGCGCTGCGCGACAACGGCGGCGGCCGGTTGATCACGAGCGAGTTCGAGCCGTCGAAGGTCGTGCGCGCGCGGGCGAACCTGACGGCCGCCGGGCTTGCCGATCTCGTGGAGATTCGCGAAGGCGATGCGCTGCGCACGCTGGCCGCCGACCTTCCGGATACGGTCGATCTGCTGCTGCTCGACGGCGCGAAGGCGCTGTATCCCGAGATACTCGCGCTGGTCGAATCGCGGCTCGGGGCGGGTGCGTTCGTCGTCGCCGACAACGCGGAATACAGCCCCGACTACCTCGCTTATGTGCGCGCACCGGAAAACGGCTATCTGTCGGTGCCGTTCGGCGGCGATGTCGAGCTGTCGATGCGGATACGCTGAGCACGTTGCAACCGTAACGATGACGCGGACGATTTCATGCTTCCATTCATAAAATATAGGAAAACTGATTGAATGGATGCGTGACGGCAGGTAGCAGGATGGCGCCCGGCGCTTCGGGCGCCGTACGCGTCACTTCAGGAACACATAGCGCGCAAAGTACGGGAAGCGGCCGATCGCATGTTCGGTCGCGCACGTCGCAGCCGGCGGCGTGCCGCCCGCGGTATCGAGCCGCTGCACGAAGCGCACGCCGGCGAGCGTGCCGGTTGCGGCCGGCGTCGCGGCGAGCAGCAGTTGCGCAATGCTGCCCGGGCGCGCGCTCGGCGCTTCCGCGAGCTTCTTGCCGGTGATGCGGCTGCCGTCGAGCGCTTCCCACGACGGCCCCGCGCCGTGCCGGACGACGAGCGTGCCGTCGGCGTCGAACAGCATCGCCTCCGGGCGCTGGAATGTCCACGCGAGCCGGTGTTCATTGTCGTATTCGCATGCGTAGATCTGTACGCCGGTCGCGGTGGTCGACAGTACCGGCGTCGCAGGCTCGGGCGGCGCGAGACCGGCCGCATCTTCTGCGTAAGCCGGTAACGTGAAAGCCGCGAAGGAAAGGCCGGCCGCGAGGGCCAGCAGCATGTCGCGTTTCGGAGAGCGGCTTGGCATGGCGGGGCGTCCTTTCAGGTCGGGTGACGGTCGTGCGGGGTCGATCCCGTAAACGCTAGACGCCGATTGCGCAGGCTGCAATTCGGAAATGGCAATCGCGGCGATAGTCGCCGCGATTGCCACCGAATGGCTATGCGCGGCCGCTCGTCGCGGCGGTCGCGCGGAAGCAGCTCAGGCCGCGCCGGCCGGCGTCGGCGCGTGTTCCGCGATCAGGCGCTCGGCCTTCAGCGCGTCCCACAGTCCGGACGGAATCGGCGCCGCGGCCAGCCGCAGGTTCTCGTCGATGCGATCGGGCCGGCTCGCGCCGGGGATCACGGCCGCGACGGCCGGGTGCGCGAGCGAGAACTGCAGCGCCACCGCGCGGACGTCCACATCGAAGCGCTCGCCGATCTGCCGGATGCGCGCGACGCGATCGAGCATGTCCTGCGTCGCCGGCTGATACTCGAAGTGGGTGCCGCCGGCGAGCACGCCGGAATTGTACGGACCGCCGACGATGATGCCGAGCCCGCGCGCGACGCTTTCCGGCATCAGCCGTTCGAGCGCGCCCGCATGGTCGAGCAGCGTGTAGCGGCCGGCGAGCAGGAAGCCGTCGGGATCCGAGCGTTCGAGGGCGAGCTCGCACGGCTCGACGCGGTTCACGCCGAGGCCCCAGCCCTTGATGACCTTCTCGTCGCGCAGCCGCGTGAGCGCTTTCGCCGCACCCGACATCGCGACGTCGAACACGTCGAGCCAGCGCTCGCCGTGGAAGTCGATGGCCGGATCGTGGATCCACACGGTGTCGAGCCGGTCGGTGCGCAGCCGCTCGAGGCTCGCTTCGATCGAGCGCAGCGTGCCGTCCTCGGTGTAGTCGTAGACGATCTTGTTCGGCAGGCCATGGCGGAACAGGCCGCCCTTCTCGCCGAGATCGCGCTGCGACGCGTCCTCGTGTTCGTCGAGGACCAGCCGGCCGACCTTCGTGCCGAGCGAATATTCGTCGCGCGGACGGCCTGCGAGCGCTTCGCCGAGGCGCAGCTCGGCGAGGCCCGCGCCATACAGCGGCGCGGCGTCGAAGTAGCGGATACCGCTTTCCCAGGCCGCATCGACCGTGGCCAGTGCTTCTTCGTTCGGGATGTCGCGATACATGTTGCCCAGCGGCGCCGTGCCGAAACCCAGGCGGGAAGGGAGCGTGATTCTCATGTCGGATTCCTGTGGATCGTTCACGCGGCGGCTTGCGCGAGCGTCGGATAGTCCGTCAGGCCCTGTGCGCCGCCGCCGAACAGCGTGTTGCGGTCGTGCGGCGTGAGCGCGGCGCCGGTGCGCAGGCGTTCGGGCAGGTCGGGGTTCGCGACGAACGGGCGGCCGAAGGCGACGAGGTCGGCCCAGCCGGCGGCGATCGCTTCGCGCGCGCGCTCGGCGGTGTACGCACCGGCGTAGATCAGCACGCCCGGGTACGCGGCGCGCAGTTGCCGCTTGAATTCGACCGGCATCAGCGGTGCGTCGTCCCAGTCGGCTTCCGCGATGTGCAGGTAGCCGACCCCGAGCTCGCCGAGCAGCTTCGCGGCGGCGAGGTAGGTCGTTTCCGGATCGTCGTCGACGCAGCCGTTCAGCGTGGTCAGCGGCGCGAGGCGGATGCCGACGCGCGACGCGTCGCCGGTGCCTTCGATCAGCGCCTGCGCGACTTCGCGCAGGAAGCGCAGCCGGTTTTCCAGCGAGCCGCCGTACGCGTCGGTGCGCGTGTTCGCATTCGAGTCGATGAACTGGTTCACGAGATAGCCGTTCGCGCCGTGCAGTTCGACGCCGTCGAAGCCGGCTTCGATCGCGTGGCGCGCGGCGGCGCGGTACTGGCCGACGATCTCGCGGATCTCGTCGATCGTCAGCGCGCGCGGCTCGGACGCCTGCACGAAGCCCGGCGTGCTGCCGTCTTCACCGGCGATGAACACGTTCACGCCCTTCGCCTGGATCGGCGACGACGACACGGGTTGCCGGCCGCCGAGCAGGCTCGTGTGGCTCAGCCGGCCGACGTGCCACAGCTGCGCGAACATGCGCCCGTGCGCGGCATGCACGGCGTCCGTCACCTTGCGCCAGCCGGCGACCTGCGACGGCGTGTGAATGCCGGGCGTCCACGCGTAGCCCTTGCCGAGCGGCGCGATATAGGTGCCTTCGCTGACGATCAGGCCCGCGCTCGCGCGCTGCGCGTAATACGCGGCCATCAGTTCGTTGGCTTCGTCGCCGGGCTGGCTCGCGCGCGAACGCGTCATCGGCGGCATCACGATGCGGTTCGGCAGCGTCAGCGTGCCGAGTCGCAGCGGTTGAAAAAGCGGGTCCTGGGTCATGGTGAATTCCTGTCGGTGCCGCGGCCGGCTGGCCGCGGACGGGTCGATTGAGGGTGCGGTGCGCTTAGTCCCACTTCGGCGCGAGGCCGGCCGGATCGACTTCGCGGCCGTTGCGGTCAAGCGCGGCGATTTGCGCCATGTCTTCGTCGGTCAGGCGCAGCGTCTGCGCGAGCAGGTTGCTCGCGAGGTTCTCGCGCTTCGTCGACGACGGAATCACCGAGTAGCCGAGCTGCAGCGCCCACGCGAGTGCGACCTGTGCGGGCGTCGCGTGATGACGTTGCGCGATCGCGCCGATCACCGGGTCGCCGAGCACCTTGCCGTACGCGAGCGTCATGTACGACGTCACGTGGATGCCTTCGCCGTTCAGGAACTCGACGAGCTTGCGATTCTGCAGGTACGGGCTCAGTTCGATCTGGTTCGTCGCGATCGCATCCTTGCCGACGGCCGCGATCGCTTCCTTCGCCAGTGCGATGTTGAAGTTCGAGATGCCGATCTGGCGCGTGAGGCCCTTTGCCTTCGCATCGGCCAGCGCGGTCATGAACGTGTCGAGCGCGACGCCGTTGTCCGGGGCCGGCCAGTGGATCAGCGTCAGGTCGACATGGTCGGTGCGCAGCTTGCGCAGGCTTTCTTCGAGGCTCGGCACGAGCTTGTCCGGCGCGTAGTTGTCGACCCAGATCTTGGTGGTCAGGAACAGGTCTTCGCGGCGCACGCCCGATGCGGCGATCGCTTCGCCGACTTCGGCTTCGTTGCCGTAGATCTGCGCGGTGTCGATCGCGCGGTAGCCGAGCTCGAGGCCGTTGCGGACCGAGTCGACGACGACCTGGCCTTGCAGGCGGAAAGTGCCGAGGCCGAATGCGGGAATCTTGCTCATCGTGTGCTCCTGGGAGAGGGGAACGGTTGCGGTATGCGAGTCATTCTGGCGTTTGAGACTGATGAGATAAACGCCTTTAGAGGTCAAAAATATTTGATTTGAATTCAAATATCGGTTGTGAACCGGGCCCGCTGCGGGCCGGTGCCGGCCTTATGCGACGCGTGTTCGCGCGCTCGCTCTTGTGTTCGCGTTCGCATGGAACGCCGGCAGCACGTCCGCTGCGATCTCGGCCATCGTCTCGTCGAGCGGACGGCGGTTGCGGCGGAAATGCAGGCCGATGTGCCGCACGCCGGCGTCGCGCATCGCAGCGAGTTCCTCGGTCAGCGCGATGCGTCCCGCGCGGGCGCCGAAGCGGTGCCGCTGCAGCGGTTCGTGCGGATCTTCCGCGAGGTCGAGGTGGATGAAGCTCACGTACGGCTTGTCGCCTGCCACGGCGCGCCAGTTCGCGGCACGCTGCGCGTGGTCGGCCGGCGTGCCCGGATACGCGAGGCAGCCGTCCATGTGCTCGCCGATCCACGCGGGCGTCTGCTGTGCGAGGCCTGCGACGAGCAGCGGCACCGGCGAACGGGCGGCCGGCAGCACGTCGAGGCCGGGCGGCAGGTGAGCGCGCGCGCCGTCGCGCAGCAGTGCGATCTGGTCGCGGAAATTCGCGCCGCGCGATGCGAAGTCGCGGCCGAACAGCGGATATTCGACCGGCCGGTCGCCGCTCGCGACGCCGAGCAGCAGGCGGCCGCCGCTCAGTTCCTGGATCGTCGCGGCCGATTTCAGCGTCAGCAGCGGTTCGCGCAGCGGCAGCACGACGGCCGCCGTGCCGAGCAGGATGTCGCGCGTGATACCGGCGAGGTAGCCGAGATACGAGAACGTTTCGAACACCTGCGCGGCATCGCCGAACGACGGGTCGTACACCGGCACGTCGCGCACCCAGAGCGCGCGGAAGCCGAGCGTGTCGGCCAGTTGCGCGAGCTCCGCGTGGATTTCCAGGTTGGGCACGCCGGGGCGGCGGCCGTCATGCTGGCGCTTCGCGTCGCCGGCCGGCGACCAGTCGTTGTCGAGCGGCAGTTCGATACCGACGCTGAAGCCGCCGTCGGCGAGTTTGTCGAGTGAAGTGGACATCGTCGGGCTCCGTTCAGATCGCACGCAGGCTGCCTTCGAGCCGGTAGAAATCGAGCGACGACGCGGTGAAGAACGAGCGCGATGTGCCGGCGGCGAAATCGTCGATGTGCACGACCGTCGCGCGGTCGGCTTCCTGCCACGAGATCGCGTAGGTCTCGCCGGCGATGTGCTGCCACGTGCAGGCGACTTCGCCCTGCGCGCCGGCGTATGCGCCTTCGGTGATCTCGTAGCGCATGTGGCGGCCGTCCTCGTCATACGCGTTGAGCGCGGCGAGGCCGTCGTAACGGACTTCGAATGTCTTGCCGGCGAACGGCGGACGCTGGGTCGATGCGTTCATGCTGATCAGCTCCTGCAAATGGATGTGACGTTCAATGGGCGAGTTCGACGGGTTCTGCCGTGCGTTCGGGCAGCCCGTGGTGACGGTCGAGACGGCCGCTCAGCGCGGTGAGCGCGAACGCGCCGAGCGTGACCACCGCGGCGATCCACGGCGTGTGGCCGAGGCCGACGTTCGCGACGATCAGGCCGCCGAGCGACGAGCCGCCGGCGACGCCGAGGTTGAACGCGGCGATGTTGAAGCCCGATGCGACGTCGGTGGCGTCCGGCGCGAAGTGGCGCGCCTGCTTGACGACATACACCTGCAGCCCCGGCACGTTGCCGAACGCGACCGCGCCCCACGCGAGCATCGTCAGCACCGCGAGCCATTTGACGTGGATCGTGAAGGTCAGCGCGAGCAGCACGATCGCGAGCAGCAGGAAGATCCGCTTGAGCGCCTTCACGGGGCCGACGGCGTCCGCGAGCTTGCCGCCCCACACGTTGCCGAACGCGACCGACACGCCGTAGCCGACGAGCACGAGGCTCACCTGCGACGGCGTGAAGCCGGCGATCTGTTCGAGCAGCGGCGCCATGTACGTGAACGCGATCAGCGAGCCGCCGTAGCCGACGGCCGTCATCGCAAAGACGAGCAGCAGGCGCGGCTGCGCGAGCACGCGAAGCTGGCGCGCGAGCGGCGCCGGCGGCGTTTGCGGCAGAGCGCGCGGCACGAACGCGACCGCGCCGAGGAACGCAACGAGGCCGAACAGCGCGACGATCAGGAACGTCGCGCGCCAGCCGAAGTGCTGGCCGATGAAGGTGCCGAGCGGAATGCCGGCGACGAACGCGACGGTCATCCCGCTGAACATCGTCGCGATCGCGCTGGCCGCCTTGTCCTTCGGCACGAGCGTGGTCGCGATGATCGAGCCGACCGAGAAGAACACGCCGTGCGCGAGGCCGGTGAGGATGCGCGCGACGATCAGCGATTCGTAGCCGGGCGCCTGCCATGCGACGAGGTTGCCGACGGTGAAGAGCGCCATCAGCGCGGCGAGCAGCGTCTTGCGCGGCACGCGGCCGGTGAGCGCGGTCAGGAGCGGCGCGCCGATGGCGACGCTCAGCGCGTACAGGCTGACGAGCAGCCCGGCCGACGGCAGGCTGACGCCGAGGTCGGCGCCGATCGTCGGGATCAGCCCGACGATCACGAATTCGGTGGTGCCGATGGCAAATGCGCTGATGGTCAGCGCAAGCAGGGCGAGTGGCATGATGGGATCCTGGTTCCAGTAAGGATGGATCGCAGTGTGCCGACTTTACTTTTGCGGAAAAACTGGTCTATAAACCAAATTGTTTTGATTTCAAATCAACAATGAAAATCACGCTCGACGAACTCCAGGCCTTTGCCGCCGTGGTCGACACCGGTTCGATCACCGCTGCCGCGCAGCAGCTCGACCTCACCGTGTCGGCGGCGAGCCGCACGCTCGCGCGGCTCGAGGAGAAGCTGAAGACCACGCTGCTGCGCCGTACCACGCGCCGGCTCGAACTGACCGAGGAAGGGCGCGCATTCCTGCAGGACGCGCGCGCGATCATCGAGTCGGTCGAGAATGCGGAAGAGCAGATGCTCGCGCGTCGCGAGATGCCGTCGGGGCGCCTGCGCGTCGACGCCGCGACGCCGTTCATGCTGCACGTGATCGTGCCGCTCGTGCGCGGCTACCGCGAACGCTTCCCGAAAGTCGAGCTGGAGCTGAACAGCAACGAAGGGATCATCGACCTGCTGGAGCGGCGCACCGACGTCGCGATCCGGATCGGCCGGTTGAAGGATTCGACGCTGCACAGCCGGCGCATCGGCAACAGCCGGCTGCGTATCCTCGCGAGCCCCGCGTATGTCGAAGCGCATGGTCAGCCGCGCAAGGTCGAGGATCTCGGCAGGCACACGCTGCTCGGCTTCACGCAGCCCGAATCGCTGAACGTGTGGCCGATCCTCGGCACCGACGGCGAGCCGTGCCGCATCGAGCCGGACATCTGGTCGTCGAGCGGCGAGACGCTGCGGCAGCTCGCGCTGGACGGCGCGGGCATCGTCTGCCTGTCGGATTTCATGACCGCGCAGGATCGCGAAGCGGGGCGGCTCGTGCAGGTGCTCGCGCGCCAGACGCTCGACGTCGAGCAGCCGATCCATGCGGTGTACTACCGCAATACCGCGATCTCGTCGCGGATCGCGTCGTTCGTCGATTACATGATCGAGGTGCTGGGCGGCGGCAGCAGCGGCAGCGATGCGCCGGCCCGGCGCAAGGCCGCGTGGCTGGAGCCGCGCTAGCGGCTGCGGGCGGCTTGCGGGGGAAGGCGGGGAAAGACGGGGCAGGCACACGCCCCGCTTGGCCCGGCGTGCCGCGTGGCGGCACGCCGTCGTGCTGCGGTTACGCCTCTTCGGACCAGGACATCCCGTCGCGCGCAAGCAGCGCCGACGAGGCCGCGGGCCCGAACGTGCCGGACGTGTACAGGCGCGGCCGGTCGCCGAGCTGCTTCCAGCCGTCGAGGATCGGCTCGACCCACGACCATGCGGCTTCGAGCTCGTCGCGGCGCATGAAGTGCGTGAGGCGGCCGCGGATCACGTCGATCAGCAGCCGTTCGTACGCTTCCGCGCGCCGTTCCGGAATCGCCTGCTGCAGGTCGAGGTTCAGGCTGACGGGCACCATGTTCATGCCGCTGCCCGGTTCCTTCGCGAGCATCTGCAACTGGATCGACTCTTCCGGCTGGAGCTGGATCACGAGGCGGTTGCCGTAGTGGCGCGGGCCGGTCGGGATGATCGAGAACGGCATGTCCGCGAACTCGATCACGATTTCCGACTGGCGGCGCTGCAGCCGCTTGCCCGTGCGCAGGAAGAACGGCACGTTCGCCCAGCGCCAGTTGTTGATGTGCGCGCGCAGCGCGACGAAGGTTTCCGCGCGGCTGTCCGCCGGCACGTTGTCTTCCTCGAGATAGCCCTTGACCGGCTGGCCGTCGACCGCGCCGGCCGTGTACTGGCCGCGCACCGTGTCGCGCGCGACGTCCGACAGCGCCATCGGCCGCAGCGAGCGCAGCACCTTCAGCTTCTCGTCGCGCACCGCGTCCGGGTCGAGCGACACGGGCGGCTCCATCGCGACGATGCACAGCAGTTGCAGCAGGTGGTTCTGCACCATGTCGCGCAGCGCGCCGGTATGGTCGTAGAAGCCCGCGCGGCTGCCGACGCCGACCGTTTCCGCGACCGTGATCTGCACGCTGCGGATGTTCGGCGCCTGCCACAGCGGCCCGAAGATCGGGTTGCCGAAGCGCAGCACCATCAGGTTCTGCACGGTTTCCTTGCCGAGATAGTGGTCGATCCGATAGATCTGCGATTCCTCGAAGTGCTTGCCGACCGCATCGTTGATCGCCTTCGCGGACGCGAGATCGTGGCCCAGCGGCTTTTCGAGGACGACGCGCGAGCGCGCGTCGACGAGGTGCGCGGCCGACAGGTTGTCGCAGATCGTCGTGAATAGCTCCGGCGACGTCGACAGGTAGAACACGCGGATCGCGTTGCCGCGCGCCGCTTCGGCGAGCCGCAGGTAGTCGTCCGGCGCGTTCACGTCGATCAGCACGTACTTGAACAGGTCGAGGAAACGGCTCCACGCGTCGGCGTTGAACGCCTTCTCGTCGATGAACGGGCGCGACTGCTCGTCCATGAACTTGCGATAGCCGTCGATGCCCCAGTCGCGGCGGCCGACGGCGATGATGCGCGTCTCGGGCGGAAGGTTGCAGTGCAGATGCGCCATGTACAGCGCGGGCAACAGCTTGCGGGCGGCCAGGTCGCCGCCGCCGCCGAAGATGATCATGTCGACGGGCCGGTCGGCCGCGGTCTGGGTAGGCTGATTCGTCATGAGTGGTTCGCGGTTTGAAACGGGGAACGTGAAACGAACGTCGAAGGCATCGGGCGCCGGATGGCCGGCACCGGTACGGCAAAACGATAATAGTGCACGGTTTTGATGGATTGCGTATGCGTTCCCCCAGATGTAACAGGGCTTGCATTCCGTCGGGCGGCCTGATTATGATTGAGTACTCACTCATTAAAGGAATCGAACGTGGCCCGACCGCGCAGTCCCGACAAGCATGAAGCCATCCTCGCCGCCGCCGCCCGCGCGCTCGCCGAGGACGGCGCGACCGCGACCACCGCGCGCATCGCGCGGCTCGCCGGTGTGGCGGAAGGCACGGTGTTCACGTACTTCGAGACCAAGGATGCGTTGCTGAACGCGCTGTATCTGAGCCTGAAGGCCGGGATGCGCGAAGCGATGATGGCCGGTTTTCCGGAAGGCGCGCCGGCCGAACAGGCCGTGCGGCATGCGTGGAACGGCTATGTGTCGTGGGGCGTCGCGAATCCGGACGGGCGGCGTGCGCTGCAGCAGCTCGGCGTGAGCGGGCGCATCGACGACGTGCATCGTGCGGCCGGCGCCGAAGGCTTCGGCACGATTCGCTCGCTGTTGCAGGAGCAGATCGTCGCGTCGAGCGGGCTGAAACCCGACGAGGCGCATGCGTTCTGCGCGGCGCTGTTTACGTCGATCGCGGAAACGGCGATGGAGTCGGTCGCGCGCGATCCGGCGCGGGCCGATGCGTACCGGGAAGCCGGGTTTCGTGCGCTGTGGGCCGTGCTGCACGCCGTGTGAGCGTGACGCGAACGATGTGACGGAAGGGTTGGCCGTCGTGGGGCATGGGTGCTGCGTGTGCCGCGAGACGGAAGGCAGGACGGTTTCAGGCAGGGCGACGCATCGCACGAATCATCGATGCATCGTCGATATTAATGAGTGAGTAATCATTCATTTTCGTGGTTTCATCTTTTCGAGGAGTGGAAAAATGTCGAAAGTCTGGCTGGTAACAGGGGCCGCGCGCGGCCTTGGGCGAGCGATTTCGGAAGCGGTGCTGGCGGCGGGCGACCGGCTGGTGGCCGGTGCGCGCGATCCAGCGCGGCTGGCCGATCTGGCAGAGCAATACGGCGACCGGCTGCTGCCGGTGGCGCTCGACGTCACCGACGAAGCGGCGGCCGCGCAGGCTGTCGCGGCGGCACGCGAAGCGTTCGGACGCATCGACGTGCTGGTGAACAACGCGGGTTACGGCCATACGGCGCCGTTCGAGCAGATGGGCGCCGACGACTTCCGCGACCAGATCGAAACGAACCTGTTCGGCGTGATCAACCTGACGCGCGAGGTGCTGCCGACGATGCGTGCGCAGCGCGCGGGCCACATCTTCCAGGTATCGTCGGTCGGCGGGCGCACGTCGACGGCCGGTTTGTCCGCGTATCAGGCGGCGAAGTGGGCGGTCGGCGGGTTCAGCGACGTGCTGTCGAAGGAAGTCGCGCCGTTCGGCGTGCGCGTGTGCACGCTCGAGCCGGGCGGGATGCGCACCGACTGGGCCGCGCAGGCGAAGCGCAGCGTCGACGACCTGCTGCCCGACTATCAGCCGTCGGTCGGGAAGATTCTCGAGCTGTACGGCGCATATGCCGGCCACGAGGTCGGCGATCCGGCGCGGATCGCGAAGCTGATCGTCGAGCTGTCGCGGCGCGACGACGTTCCGATGCGCCTGCTGCTCGGCGGCGATGCGCTGTTCGTATGCGAGCAGGCGGAAACGCAGCGCGCGGAAGAAGCCGCGCGGTGGCGGGATGCGACGCTGTCCACGCAGTTTCCGGATGCGAAGCTGCCGGAGGGGCTGGAAGCGTTGAAGCGCGTGTAATGAGCACGGCCATGCGCCGCTCGCGCGGCTGCTCCGTTGGGTCGGGCCGTGCGTAACGGCAGGCCCGATGCGAGCGGCCGGACAATCGGCTGCCGTCCATCTGTCGATCACACGCCTGCCCCGACCCAACGGAGCAGCCGCGCACCGTACGACGCACTTGCGATCAGCAGGACAATCGTCAGTCCGACGTTCCACGCGAGAATCATCATCGTGGCGTCGAGCGGATGATAGAGCGATAGCGCGAGCGCCGTCATCGCGGAGACGGCAACGCTTCCCGCCATGACCACGGGCACCGGCGCGAGACGTGCGGCATGGCGCAGCATGATCAGCAGCGTCAACGAAAGCGGCACGCCGGTGAGCGCGAGCGTCGCAAAACAGCGGGCCGTTTCGCCCGGCGACAGGCCGTCGGGGCCGATTTCGACCCAATTCGTCAGGCAACCGTAGCCGATCGTCGAGATCCAGACGAACAGAGCCGGCGACGGCAACAGAAGCCACCGCAGCGAGCGCCCCGGCACGCTCGCGATGAACGCGCCGATGGCGGCCAGAATTCCTGTTGCCGCCGCCGCTGCGATGCCGGTGACGAACGCCCGCTCGTGCAGCTTCAACGACAGATCCGGCCGCAAGCCGTGCGCGACGGCGATGGCAAGGAGCAGCAGCGCCGCGAACGTCAGCCAGCCTGTTGCCCGCCACAGCGGCCGGCGCAGCGGGCGGACCGGCGTGCTGTCCGCTACCAGCGATTCGATCAGTTCGGAGGTCGGCCGTATCATTCAGCTGTCCCTTTTCTCGCCAACAATTTACGTAATGTCTTGATCCCGCGATGGACCGCGACCTTCAGGGCGGCAACCGTCATGCCGCTCGCGACGGCCGCTTCCTTCAACGACATTTCCTCGAGTTTGAGCATCCGGATCGCGTCGCGCTGGCCCTGGGGTAAGCGGGCAAGCGCGTCGCGCAGCACCCGCGCATCGGCTGCCTCCTCCATAAGATTCGCTCCGTCGCCGGCCAAGGTTTCGTGGTCGGGGTCGAGCGACATCTCGCGTGATGCCGCACGGCCCTGGCGACGCAGCGCGTCGACGATGCGGCGACTCGCTATCGATACCAGCCACGGCCCGAATGGCCGCTCGGGCGCGTAGGTGTGGCGCACTTGATGAAGGGTGATCAGTATGTCCTGCACCACATCCTCGATGGCATCGGGGTGGACGCCGTGGCGTGCAGCAAGTCGCCTCAAGTACGGGGTGACGCTCTCGAGCAGCCGGCGGTAGGCGTCCCGGTCGCCGATCTGTGCGCATGCCATCAGCGTCGACCAGTCGGGCGATCCGTCCTCCCGAATCGCCGCCCGTCCGCTACCTGCCTCGGGCCCGGCTGCCGGCCGGACCAGACGGATACGCCTTGCACGATGGCTTTCGTCGTCGGTCATTTCCAAGGTATCCCGCTACAAGGTCCGGCGCAGAAAATTTTCCGGCGCGCTGCGTAACCTTTAGTCGCCGCGGAGCGAATTTTCTGACAAGGTCGCGCACCGGCGATCCCCCGATCTTCAGGAGAAGACACCATGAGCAAATCCGCCTTAGCCGTTTCCTCCCTGTCAGCCGCGATCGGACTTGCGCTTGCCATGCAAGCCGCTCCGGGACAGGCGCAGGGTATGAAGGATATGAGCAATATGCCCCAGGTCGTCAAGGACAACATGGCGAAGATGGCGCAGAACCATCTGGAAAAATGCTATGGCGTGAACGCGGTCGCCAAGAACGACTGCGCCGAGGGCGCACATTCGTGCGCGGGGCAGGCCACGCAGGCTCGTGATTCGAAGTCGTTCGTGCTGTTGCCGGCCGGCGATTGCGGCAAGATCGCCGGCGGCAAGCTCAAGGCCGGTTGACGGCCCGCCCCATCATGAGCGTATCCGCGCCGCATCGCCCGGCGCCGCGCCCGATTCCGGCCCGGGCGGGCGTCGGGCTGCGCTTCCGGCACCATCGGACGGTCATTGACGAGCGGCCGGCTGTCGCATGGTTCGAGGTGCACACCGAGAACTACATGGGCGGTGGCACGGCGTCGCGATGTCTGGATGCGATTCGTCGCGATTACCCGCTGTCGCTGCATGGCGTGGGCTTGTCCCTCGGCAGCGCGGACGGGCTGGATGCCGTGCATCTCGCACGGGTGCGTGCAGCAGTGCTGCGTTTCGAGCCCGACCTGGTTTCCGAGCATGTGTCGTGGAGCGCGGTGGGCGGAACCTATTTGGCGGACCTGCTGCCCTTGCCGATGACCGAGGAGGCACTGGAGGTCGTATGCCGGCATGTGGACCAGGTGCAGACCGCGCTCGGACGGCAGATTCTGGTGGAGAACCCGTCCACCTATTTACGCTACGTCCACTCGACCATTCCAGAGTGGGAATTTCTTTCGGAAATCGCGCGGCGCACGGGATGCGGCCTGCTTTGCGACGTGAACAACGTTTACGTCAGCGCGTGCAATCATGGCTGGGACCCGCATACCTATCTCGCTACGCTGCCGCCGGCGGCGATCGGCGAAATCCATCTCGCCGGCCATAGCACGATGCAACTCGAGAACGGCCGAACACTGCGCATCGACGATCATGGCTCGCGCGTCGCGCCCGCGGTGTGGACACTCTACGAAGCGGCGCTACGGCGTTTTGGCCCGGTGCCGACGCTGATCGAATGGGACAACGACGTGCCCACGCTCGAGGTTCTGATTCAGGAAGCGGCCATCGCGGATGCCGTACGGGAGGCGATTCGAAATGAAACCGCAAACGCATTCGCTTGCTGACGTGCAGCAGGCTTTCAGCCGCAGCCTGCTGTGCGATGCCGATCACGATGCGAATGGCGACATTGCAGCCATGGTGCTCGGCGACGGGCTGGAGCCACGCGCGCGCTTGAA
This sequence comes from Burkholderia sp. FW306-1C-G01B, assembly GCF_058781685.1. Taxonomy (NCBI): domain Bacteria; kingdom Pseudomonadati; phylum Pseudomonadota; class Betaproteobacteria; order Burkholderiales; family Burkholderiaceae; genus Burkholderia; species Burkholderia sp. FW306-1C-G01B. The sequence goes on along the minus strand of NZ_JBYSWZ010000012.1, from coordinate 98,122 downwards.
CATCTACCGGAACACGGCGATGAGCGTGCTGGCCAATGCGCTGCGCCTGAGCTTTCCGGCTGTGCAGCGTCTGGTCGGCGCCGAATTCTTCGACGGTGCCGCGCGCCTGTTCTGCAGCACGGCGCCGCCGCATCGCGCGTGGCTGGACGAATACGGCGCGCAGTTTCCCGACTTCCTCGCGCAGATGCCGCAGACCGCGTCGCTGCCGTACCTCGGCGACGTCGCACGCCTCGAATGGCAGGTCAATCTCGTGCTTCACGCACCGGACGATCCGATACGCGATCTTGCCCGCCTGGCACGACTCGACGACGTCGCGCTGGGCGAGTTGCGGCTGCGGCCCCATCCAGCTGCGCGGCTGCTGCGCTGCAACTCTCCCGCCGACGCGATCTGGCGCGCAGTGCTCGAGAACGACGATTCGGCCCTACGCGCGATCCGGCTCGACGACGCGCCCGCACACCTGCTCGTGCAGCGCACGGCCGAAGATGTGGAGACGCTCCGCTTGAGTGTCGCCGAATGGCAGATCGCCACGGCGCTCTTCGCAGGCGAGGCGGTGAGTGTCGCACTCGCGAAAGCTCCCGAAGCGCACGGATACGCACTGCTCGCAACCTGTCTTGCACGCGGATGTTTTGCTGAAGCGTCGCAGTCGGCGAACGACTGCGCGTTCGACGGAGGATCACGGACATGACTCGCCTGTCACAAACCGTCCATACCCGGGCGAGCGCGCGCGACGCACTGCTGCGCATCGCGCAGACGCTCGAGCGTGTTCCTTACTGGCTGCTCGCCATCCCGCTGCGGATTGCGGTGGCGACCGTCTTCTGGAACTCGGCGATGACCAAGCTTGCGAACTGGGACGCGGCACTGCAACTCTTTTCGGAAGAGTACCGGTTGCCGGTGCTGCCACCCGAAATCGCCGCATACATGGCTGTCTCGATCGAACTGAGCATGCCGGTGCTGCTTGTACTCGGCCTGGCAGTCCGGCCCGCCGCGCTGGTCCTGCTCGGGATGACCTCGGTGATTGAAATCTTTGTCTATCCGCAGGCGTGGCCCATACACATTCAATGGGCGGCGATGCTGATCGTGCTGTTGTGTCGCGGCGCCGGATTGTTATCGATTGATCATGTGGTGCGCACGCGCTGGCTGCAGCGGACTTCAGCAGAAAAGTGAGCCGCAGGCCTTGACCCGAGAGTGTGCTCCAGGGTCCATCGTGAAGTGTACGGATGGAAATTCAATGGACCGTCTTCCCGACATCATGACCGGATCATTGGGGGCGATTCCGGCAGCACTGGAACACGCGGGCAGGTTCAGCCTGTGCAAATCCGCGGACGGTCGACGTCAGCGAGTGGCGTTCCGGATCGTCACCCTCTCGCTGATTGGTCTGCTTGCTGTGCCGTCGTTGAAAAGGGGCGGGGGTCAGCAGCACAAGGGCATCCGTCCGCGTGACGCCGAGGCGGCGCCGCGCGACGGACGAACTGAAGAGGGGCTGAAGTCGACGACGCACACGCCGCGCCGCGTGGCGAAGTCTCCGGTTCCGATCGCACGACATCGGTACCCGGCGCGTCCGGGCTGTCTTTCGGGCCGCGAAGTGACTTACGGCGTCACGACAAGCGCCGTATGCATGCCCGCAACGTAGTGTCCCGGCTTGTTGCAGATCAGCACGTAGTGGCCGGGCGTGAGCTTGAATGACGCGCGCTTGCTCGTGCCCGGCGCGATGTCTTCGACTTCGCCGATCTTTCTCAACCTGTGCTCCAGCACCTGCCGTTTGCGGACAGGAAGTGCATCATCCGGGAGATCGGTCCTGAGCACGACAAGTTCGTGCTCCATGTTGTTGTCCACAGCATTCTTGACGTCGAACGTGACGCGACCCGCTTTCACGTTGTGTGTCTCGAGCTGGATCGAGTTCGAACGCAACGTCGCGTTGACGGTTTGCTCCGCCCGGCTTGCATGCGATGTCATGCCGAGGGCGGTCACACTGGCGAGGATGGCGATTCTGTAAGCGGCGTCCATGGCAGCCTCCTTTGCATCGAAACAACGCGGCCTATCAAGCGTCGAGCGATTGCCGTAAGCGATCCCGGCGAGAACGCTCACGGGCCGACATCGATGCGGCCATAGACACCGTCGGCTTCGTCGTTGGGGCCGGCAGCAAAGAACAGCGTATTGACGGGTTGATTGTTGAGGCCGTTGCCGAATGCGATGCCCCACAGCCCCGGCTCGACGATCGCCTTGCCATCGAGTTGCTGCAGGGTCCCGCGCAGCATGCCTGACGTCGCATCGAACGCGTGGATCATGCCGTCACCGAAGTTGCCGATCAGAACGGTGTTGCTGAAGCGGCCAAAATCCGCGGGCGCAAGCGCCATGCCCCACGGCGCATTCAACGGTTCGCCTGAGGCGAAGCGTTGAATGAATTGTCCCGACGGGCTGAACACGTCGATCAAACCCAACCCTGCACCAGCGACGTCGTCGTGTGCTGCCGCGTCCTGCTTCGCATAAGCGACGTAAAGTTTCGAGCCGATGGCCTGAATTCCAAACGGCGCGAACCCTGCCGGTAAAGCGGGATCTTGAAATGCACCGGTCGTCGCAACCTTTGTGAAGGTCCTGTCGAAAACATCGATCCGGTTGTTGTGGAAGTCCGTTGCGTACAGGAAATTCGCGCCGTTGTTGCTGGCCATGGCGAGCCCTTTGTAGACGGCGCTGCCGCCGCTGTCGAACACGGTGACGGCCGATGTCGGATTGACCGCGGGCGACCACGCCGTGATCGTTCCACCCTCTCCGGCGAATATGAAAGGCGCCGGCCCCGATTTTGCGCCCTGGGTCACCACGAAGTCTGACGTGCCATTGAATACGATGCCCGTGGGGGCGGCGTCGCCTTGCGAGCCGGCGGGGATTGTCACGACGAGCGATTGCGGCACGCCATTGCCGTCATAGAGCGTCGCATGCTGCGTCCCGTTATCCGCGACCCAGACAAAGCCCTTGGGATTGAATGCAATGCCCCACGGATTCTTCAGGTTTGTATCCACGTGAGCAGCGGGAAGCGCACCGTCGGAAACCAGTACGCCGACCTTGTACTGACTGACGTGGGATGAACTGCCGCATGCTACGACGCTGGTCAGCACGAATGCCATCATCGCAGCGCCGAGCGTTGTATGGACCTGTTTCATGACTTGGCTCCGAACACGAATGGGACGTTAGTAAACGGACAGGCCGGTGCGTTTATTCCGCTCGTTTCATTTGCGCGGCTACGGTGTCGGGCGCGGAACGCGACGATCAGTCGTGACGTCTATCGCCACGGAACCGTCCATCGTCGATCCTTGCGAGGACGGCCGTTCAAACTGGACAGGAGAAAACAAATGGCGCTCACGTACAAACTGAGCCTGGTGGCACTGCTTTCGACGTTGCCGCTCGCGGCTTGCGCGCAGGATGCGCAGTTAACCGATCCCCGGATCGCCGCGATCGTGGTGACGGCGAATCAGGTCGACATCGATGCAGGGAAGCTTGCGATAGGCAAGACTCACACGAAGCAGGTCAGGGACTTCGCAAAATTGATGGTCACGGACCACACCAGCGTGAACCGATCGGCAGTCGCGCTTGCGACCAGGCTGAACCTGTTTTACGCGTCAGCGCCGGAGCGCCCGGCGCGATAACATCGCGCCGATGGTCAGCACGTCGACCATCGGCGATTTCGAGCGGAACGTCATGGTCGAAGACCCAATCTCATCGCCCGATCGCCCGATCGCCCGATCGCCCGATCGCCCGATCGCCCGCTCATGCGGGCAGAGTTGCGCGCGTTGCTCGAGCGCAAGCTTGATGCGTTACCCGACACGTTCCGGGTCGTCTTCGTCCTGCGTTGCGTCGAGGAGCTGAGCGTCGAGGAAACGGCACAGTGTCTCGGTATGCCGGAAGCGACCGTGCGTTCGCGTCATTTCCGGGCAAGGAACATGCTGCGCGAATCCCTTGCTCAGGAAGTCGATCTGGCCGAGCGTGACGTGTTCTCGTTCGGCGGCGCACGTTGCGATCGGATCGTGGCCAGCGTGCTGGCGAGGCTCGATTCGCGCCGATAGACTCGCACGGCACACGTCGTGTGCTCAAGGAAACGGGGCGACGGCGAGCCTTCTCGACTGTCACTGCAGCACCTGCTGCAAGCCCTGCGGCAGCGGCGCGGCGTGCCGGCCATGCGCCGAGCGTCCATATCCGCATCTAATCGAATCTGACATACACGTGTCATCTTCGATTAGATGCGGATATCGTTGACGCGTTATCCCGAGCTGGTGCCCGGCTCCGATTTTTCGGTGAGCTGATTCATCAGTTGATGCAGACGAGCGCAAATTTTCGCGACATCCGGATCGATCTGGGGCGGGAATTCGCTGAGGCACGCCAGATACATACGGACCCGGACATCAATACCGTTCTCACGAGACTGACACATCAACGCGGCGTACGGAAAGGCCAGTTGCCGCCTCAAGCGATTAGCACCATCCACAAGTCGAAGGGGCTGGAAACCCGAAGAGCGTTCTTGGTCCCCTGTGACGCCAACAACCTCGTTGCCAACGAGAAGAATCGGTGCCTGCTCTACGTTGCGCTGAGCCGGGCGTGCGCGCATCTGACACTCGTCGTTCCACGGTTCAATCCCTCACCTCTCCTCAAGCTATAAGGCGTCACGTCAACAGATCATCCAAACGGCAGGAATGCGGGTCTGCTCGTGCGCCCGTACGGATAAAAGAAGAGAACGATAGTCGGCCCCGCAGGGAACAACAGTTGTCGGAGCTCTCGTATTCCATGATCTCCAATACCTTCCAGGTGGCCGTCGGCGCCCGATGTCAATTTGACTTGGCGGAGCTGTCGTTACCCTGATTGCGACCTGGTTCGCGCGCTGTCGCCAACGGGCCCAGTGTCGCGAGAATCTTGTCGCGGCATACCGTCAGGATTTCGTCGGCCAGAGGAGAATCATCCGGGCACGCGCGCGACAACACAATGGCGCCGACCGCATGCGCCATGATGTCGAGGCAGTTGGCTCGGGCCTCCGCCGAGTCTGCACCGTCTGACGAATCACGTTCTTGGACTAACGCCGCCAGCAGTCTTTCGATGCCGTCCGCGAATGTGGCCCGGACCGCTTCGGGTTGACGCGCGGCATCCCCACCCAGCGCGGCCATCGTGCAGCCGGTTGCGCGCGAGTCGCGGTGCTCGCGCGCGAGATACAGTCGCACGAATTCCGATGCGTCCACCCCAGCCGACAGCGCAACGGTCTGCGCCATGCCGCAGGCCGCCGATTCCGCCATCAGATCGGCCTTTGAGCGGAAGTGCTTGTAGAAGCCGCCGTGGGTGAACCCAGCTGCGCCCATCAGATCCGCTACTCCGACCCCATCAAAACCGCGCTCCCTGAACAGCGTCGACGCTGTTTCAACAACGTGGGCCCGGTTGGCCTGGGCCTGTGCCTTGGTGACTTTCACTTTTCCTCTCCGTGGGCGCGTTCCTGTCTGATGGCCTGACTATACATTGATGTTGGTCGTCATCAAAGTCTTGACACTTTTGATTATGGTCATCATCATTAACCCATTCCCGCCACCAGACGCTGGAACAACATGTCAGAGAAAACGCTTTTCGAGCCGTACGCCCTTGGTGGCCTGACGCTCGCCAATCGCATCGTCATGGCACCGCTGACCCGCAACCGTGCCGGCGCCGGGTTGGTGCCCAGCGAGCATGCCGCGACCTACTACGCCCAGCGTGCGTCGGCCGGCCTGATCATCACGGAGGCCACTCAGGTTTCGGCCCAGGCCCAGGGCTATCAGGACACTCCCGGCCTGTACACGCCCGAGCAGATCGCTGGCTGGCGGAAGGTCACGGACGCCGTACATGCCAAGGGTGGACGCATCTTCGTGCAGCTCTGGCATGTGGGCCGTGTCTCGCACACTGACCTGCAACCTGGCGGTACGGCGCCGGTCGCACCTTCCGCTATCCGCGCCGAGACGAAGACTTTCGTCAACAACGGATTTGCCGACGTGTCCGAACCACGCGCCCTGGAACTTGCCGAGCTGCCGGGCATCGTGAACGATTTTCGACAGGCTGCCGCCAACGCTATTGCCGCTGGTTTCGACGGAGTGGAAATTCACGGCGCCAACGGATATCTGCTGGAGCAGTTCATCAAGGACGGGGCCAACCATCGCACCGACGACTACGGCGGCTCGATCGAAAACCGTGCGCGCCTGCTGCTCGAGGTGGTCGCCGCAGTGGTCAAGGAAATCGGCGCCGAACGCACTGGCGTGCGCATCTCGCCCGTTTCGCCGGCCAACGGCATTTCCTGCAGCGATCCGCAAGCGCAGTACGACTACATCGCCGAACAACTCAGCGCCCAGGGCGTCGTCTATCTGCACGTAGTCGAAGGTGCGACTGGCGGCCCACGCGATATCGCCGCGTTCGACTATGACGCGCTGCGCCGCCGTTTCAAGCAGACCTATCTAGCCAACAACGGCTACGACTTGGAATTCGCCACCACTCAACTCAATGAGGGCAGGGCCGACCTGTTCGCGTTCGGCCGTCCGTTTATCAGCAACCCGGACCTGGTCGAACGCCTGCAGCACGGCGCACCCCTGACGCAGCTCAACCCGGCGACGCTCTATGGCGGCGGCGCTGTGGGCTACATCGATTATCCGACGATCTCCGGCTAAAGCTCGCGCCCTTGACTGAGTCTCCGCCAGAAGAACCCTTGCAAAGGAAAGTACCCATGACCACGCTTCCGACAGTCCTCATCACCGGCGCCTCCAGCGGCATCGGCGCCACCTACGCCGAGCGCTTCGCTCGGCGTGGCCATGACCTCGTCCTTGTCGCCCGTGACAAGGCGCGACTGGATGCCTTGGCAACGCGCCTGCGTGAGGAAAGCGGTGTGGCCGTAGAAGTGCTGCAGGCCGACCTGACCCAGTCCACCGATCTGTCCGCGCTCGAGGCGCGTCTGCGCGATGACGATCGGATAGGAATTCTAATAAACAATGCCGGTGTGGCTCAGTCTGGCGGCTTCCTGCAGCAAACCTCTGAAAGCATCGAACGCCTGATCACGCTCAACACCACGGCGCTGACGAGGCTTGCAGCCGCGGTCGCTCCACGCTTTGTGCAGTCCGGTAATGGCTCGATCGTCAACATTGGCTCGGTGGTAGGTTTCGCGCCCGAGTTCGGCATGTCGATCTACGGCGCGACCAAGGCATTCGTGCTGTTCCTGTCGCAGGGCCTGAACCTCGAATTGTCGCCCAAGGGCGTTTACGTGCAGGCGGTACTGCCGGCGGCGACCCGCACGGAGATCTGGGAGCGTGCCGGGGTCGACGTGAACACGCTTCCCGAAGTTATGGAAGTCGGAGAGCTGGTTGATGCGGCACTGATTGGGTTCGACCGTCGCGAACTGGTCACGATCCCGCCACTGCACGTAGCCGGACGATGGGACGCGCTGGATGGCGCTCGCCAGGGACTGATGTCGGACATTCGACAAGCACACGCGGCCGAGCGCTATCAGCTCAACGCCTGACTATTGCCGTTTCTGCCTTTGGCGAGCGTCAGGCTGTACCTGATCTGTAAGAAGCCGTTTTTTGCATCCCGACACTGCACCCTCTGGTTGTTTCAGGGGGCGCCGTGGTCTGTAAAGCAATTGCAGCAAACGGCGGAGCGACGAATACCACGAGGACTTTGCGCCCCAAGTGTTGGCATTTCTAGCGCATTGAAGCTGCGAAGCTGCCTCAACAGGTGAAAACATGATTGACAACCATATCACTACACCCACGCGCTTCGTGGATGTCGAAGGTACTCGATTCGCCTACCGCCGCTGGGGTAACGCAGATTCTTCGCAGCCGCCGTTACTGTTCCTGCAGCACTTCCGTGGGGGCATGGACAACTGGGATCCACTGATGACGGATGGTCTTGCGCAAAGCCGCGAAGTCATTCTCTACAACGGTCGCGGCGTCGCTTCCTCCGGCGGGCAACCACGAACGCGCATTGAGGACATGGCCGATGACGCAGCGGCCTTCGTTCGCGCACTCGGCTTGCAGCAAATCGACGTTCTGGGCTTTTCGTTGGGAGGGTTTCAGGCGCTGGACCTGACTTGGCGCCATCCCGAGCTCGTGCGCAAGCTGATGCTGCTGGGTACCGGGCCGCGCGGGGGAAATCCCGAAATGGAGCAGCGCGTGTTGACGACAGCGGTCAATCCGGTCCCTGCGTTCGAAGACTTCCTCTATCTGTTCTTCGGCCGATCAGCAGAGGCTGAGCAGGCAGCAAGGGCGTTCTGGGAGCGGCGTCATATGCGAGCCGACCAAGATCCGCCACCGTCCGATCGTTTGCGGGACTGGCAGCGACTCCTCGATTCACGCTCACCTTTACTAGTGCCGCCAAAGGCTTCGAGATTCTGTCGGACAAGGATGCCCAAGCGGCTTTCCTCAGGGGGGTGAGCAGTAAAGACCTGACCATCAGCGGCGACTTCCGGGAAGTGTTGTGGTTCCAGGGCCTTACGGCGTTCCTGCAGCCTCCGAAAGTCGTCTTGCCTTACGACCGCACCGTCTTCTGAGTTGCCATGAAACCCGATCTGCTTAACCAGCCGCTGCGCCTGCCCAATGGCAGCGCTCTGCGCAACCGGCTCGCCAAGGCCGCCATGAGTGAGACTCTGGGCACCTACGATAATCGCCCAACACCGGACCTGGTGCAGTTGTACCGACGCTGGGCTGCCTCGGGGCTCGGACTGATCATGACAGGCAACGTAATGATCGACCGCCGCGCCTTGGGCGAGCCTGGGAATGTCGTGATCGAAGACGAAGCAGACTTGCCCGTGCTGCGGCAGTGGGCGGAGGCTGCAACCGCGCAAGGGGTGTCGATCTGGGTGCAGCTTAACCATCCCGGAAAGCAGTCGACCAAGGGTTTGAACGCCTTCAACCTGGCGCCCTCTGCGGTTCCTTTCCGCGAGGACATGGCAGCATTCTTCGAGACACCGCGCGAAGCGACCACGTCCGAGATTCAAGAAATCATCGAACGCTTCGGGCGCAGTGCGGCTATTTGCAAGAAGGCTGGGTTCAGTGGCGTAGAGATCCATGGAGCACATGGTTATCTGATTAGCCAATTTCTTTCTCCGCACCATAACCGCCGCAGCGACGAATGGGGCGGCAGTCCCGAGAAGCGGCGCCGGTTCGTACTGGCCGTATATGCGGAAATCCGCCGGCAGGTCGGTCCAGACTTCCCGGTCGGCATCAAGCTCAATTCGGCCGACTTCCAGCGTGGTGGTCTTACGGAAGAAGAATCGATCGAGACAATCCGCGCGTTGACCGACGCGGGCATCGACCTGATCGAGATTTCTGGCGGTACCTATGAGGCGCCGGCCATGAGCGGGGCGATGCGAGAACCGAAGAAGGAATCCACCGCGGTCCGAGAAGCCTACTTCCTTGAATTTTCCCAGAAGGTGCGGGCAGCAGTCAAAGTGCCACTGATGGTGACCGGTGGTTTCCGAACGGCTGCCGGCATGAATGCGGCGCTGCACTCCAGCGCGCTGGATGTGGTGGGCTTGGCGCGTCTGCTCGCGATCGATCCTGATGCCCCCGTCGCGTTGCTTCAAGGGCGCGACAGCCTGCAGCAGGTGCACCCAATCAGTACCGGCCTCAAGACTGTCGATCGCATCGGAATCATGGAGGTGCTGTGGTACACGCGCCAGCTCAAGCGCATTGCGAGGGGTAGAGAACCGCGCCCCGACGAGAGCGGGCTTGCGGCATTCTTGAAGTCTGCATTCAGCAGCGGCTGGGGAACGTTTCGCACGCGTCGTTTGCGGGCGCGCAGTTGAGCGCCGAGGCGCTTGCGATTAGAAACTCATCGCTGATGAACGTCCTATGAAACGATCCGCCGCCCGATCAAAGGAAGCCACGCACGAGCGCATTGTCGACGCTGGCGCGCGCGTGATCCGCCGCAGCGGGTATGACGGCGTCGCCATTGGCGACATCATGAAGCACGCGGGCCTCACCCACGGTGGGTTTTACGGACATTTCGCTTCGAGAGAGGCAATGCTGGTCGAGTTGGCGGATCGGGCAGGCGCCGATGCCATCGCCACCTTTTTGCGCTGTACGGCCGCAGCGCCCGCCGAGCATTCCCTGCGGGCGCTCCTACGAGCTTATCTGTCCAAGGAGCACGTGAAAAACCCGGAGGTCGGTTGCCCAATCGCCGCCCTGGGAACGGAAATGCCGCGTCAGGCGCCGGCTGTACGACGCGCAATTACGCGTCGCATCAAAGAAATGATCGAAGTCGTCTCCCGCCAATCGGCCGATTGGGGTGAGCCCGATGCGCACAAGCGTGCCCTGGCGACCACAGCAACGATGATTGGGGCCGTGATCCTGGCGCGCGCTGTCGACGAAGAGCCGTTGTCCGAATCGATGCTTGAAGCAGCACTCGAGCATCTTGCTTGCGGCGCGGATTAAAGTCCGACTGCTTTTTTTTACCCGTCAGCATGATGCTCGACATATGAAAGTAGAACCCAAGGAGTCAATGATGAAGAGCATCAACCCAGACACCCAATCGGCCCCGTCGTTTGCTCGAGCACCGAACAACTTCGTCAAGGCGGCTGGCACTACCTTCGCCTACCGCGAACTCGGTCCGCACGGCGGAATTCCTTTAGTTTTGCTGAACCATTGGGGAGCCGTTCTGGATAACTTCGACCCGCGCATCGTCGACGGCTTGGCTCACAAGCGTCGCGTTATCACCATCGACTATCGAGGAATTGGCTTATCCGGCGGTATCGCGCCGGTGACCGTGGACGAGATGGCGCGCGACACCATCGCGGTGATTCGCGCAATGGGTTTTGATCGAGTCGACCTGCTTGGCTTCTCGCTCGGCGGATTCGTGGCGCAGGACGTGGCTCTCAAGGCGCCCGGCCTGGTGCGCAAGCTCATCCTCACTGGCACGGGTCCCGCCGGCGGTCACGGCATCGATCGTGTGGGTGCCGTGTCCTGGCCACTGATGCTCAAAGGCCTGCTAACGCTGCGCGATCCAAAGGCCTATCTGTTCTTCACCTCCACAACCAATGGCCGGCGTGCAGCAAGCGCCTTCTTGAAACGGTTGAAGGAACGTAAGACTGGCCGTGACAAGGGGCCTACACCTCGCGCCTTCCTTCATCAACTCAAGGCGATCAAGGCTTGGGGCCAGCAGGCGCCACAAGACCTCACCAACCTGCCCATCCCTGTCCTGATCGCCAATGGGGATAACGACATTATGGTACCCACCGCTTTGAGCCACGATATGGCCCGCCGCATCCCCCATGCACAACTCGTCATTTATCAGGACGCGGGCCATGGTGGAATTTTCCAGCATTACACCAACTTCGTACCTACGGCACTGGAGTTCCTATCGCAATGAATACTCTGTGGGGCAGCCACGTATGAAGCTTCTCGCGAACCCCAGCAGAGCGCGCATGATTCTCGACCAAAATTCGTCGACGACGCGCTTTGCCGAAAGCATCACCGAAATTTGGAGAAAGAAATGAAATCAGTCCGATTTCATAAGACCGGAGGCCCTGAAACCCTGGTGTATGAGGATGTGCCAGATCCCTCACTCGCCGACGACGAAGTTCTCATTCGCGTCGAAGCGGCTGGATAGTACCCCAGCCGTGGGCGTGAGCGCGGCTCAGTTCAGCGCCTTCACAATACAACGCAACATCGGAGTAAGAGCAACATGAAAGCACTCACATTCAAACGCTATGGCAAATCACCCGAGATTGGGTTCGCCGAAGTTCCGCGCCCCACACTAAAGCCCGACGAACTGCTGGTCGAGGTTCACGCCGCGGGGGTGAACCCGATCGATAACATGATTCCGACGGGAATTTTCAAACCCGTATTGAAGTTCCAACTGCCCGCGACTATGGGTAGCGACCTCGCTGGCATTGTGATCGATGTTGGCAGCCGCGTAACTCGTTTCAAGAAAGGCGACGCAATCTTTGCAAGTCTGTTCGACCTTGGAAGAGGATCTATCGCCGAATTCGCCGTTGTACCGGAGAGTGCAGCAGCCCCAAAACCGGTTAATCTCGACTTCGTGCAGGCCGCCTCAGTTCCAATGGTCGCACTCACTTCCTGGCAAGCGCTGAAGGAACGTGCCAATCTTCACGCGGGTCAGAAGGTGTTCATTCCTGCAGGATCTGGCGGTATTGGCACGTTTGCGATCCAATTGGCCAAGTATTTCGGTGCTAAAGTAGGGACCAACACCAGTACGGGTAATATCCCATTGGTTACAAGCCTGGGCGCGGACGAGGTAGTCGACTACAAGAAGCAAGAGTTCGAGAAAGTGCTGGGCGGCTACGATGTGGTGATTGGCACGATCAGGGGTGATGCGATTGAAAAGTCGATAGGAATCCTGAGTCAAGGAGGCAAGATCGTCTCTCTTATCGGGCCGCTGGACGCAGCGTTCGCCCGTGCTCGCGGGCTGAACTTCGTCCTGAGGTTCGTATTTGGCCTAATGAGTCGCAAGATCATGCGTCTCGCGAGAACGCGGGACGTCACCTACTCATTTCTCTTCGTACGCCCCGACGGTGCTCAACTTGCCGAGATTGGCAAACTGCTCAAGTCAGAACGCATCCATCCGGTGATTGACAAGGTATTTCCGTTTGAACAGGCAAAGGAAGCGCTTGAGTACCTAGCGCAAGGACGCGCCAAGGGTAAGGTCGTGGTCAAGATCAAGTAAGGTACCTAAGGGTTGAGTGTTGAGGCGTGCCGAGCTCGGGAATGATGTATGACTCTCAATACGCCTGCCCCTGGGCGAGTTGGCGTCAGGCGTTCGCAACGCCGAGCGTCGGGACGACTTCATTTCGCGGCACGTATGACGACATTTTCCCCTTCGGCGTCGGCTTCGGCCGGCGAAGTGACCTCCTTCTTTTGCAAACGATGACGATTTTGCGTTGGTCGATGCTCTCGAAGGGGCGTCTAACGCTGATACTGGGGAACCGAGCCACAACCTGTTCGTTGTGGAAGTGCCCACCAGATCAAAGACTTAGACGATCTAGCAGTTGGTTGTATTCAGATACAACGATTGTGACCGGCCGCCGCTACTTCGGGCGGCGGATCATCGGTGTGCTCCCAGCACGCCGCACGTCTGATGGTAAAGAATCGCTGGGGCCGCATAATCAATATCGCCTCGGTGGCGGGCATGCGAGCGGTCGGTAAAGGCCGCACGGCATACGGCACCTCGAAAGGGGCCGTTATTGCTTTAACCCGCCAGATGGCAGTGGAGCTCTGCGATTACGGCATTACAGCTAACGCAATCGCGCCAGGCCCAGTCGATACGCCTATGACCAAGGCGCTGCATAGTGAAGAGTTCCGCGCCGAATATTCAAATGCGATTCCTATGAAGCGCTACGGCACGACGTCGGAAATCGCTGCGGCGGTGTGCTATCTGGCGTCGGAGGAGGCGGGGTATACGAACGGAATTGTGCTTCCGGTGGACGGCGGATTCCTTGCGTGGGGAGCGGGTGCGGTTTGAACGGGACATGACGACGCTGGCTCGAAGCGCGTCAGAACAATCTGCTGGTTGCGACGTGGTTGTCGCTCGCCAATCGCCTTCAGCCGTCTCCGATATCAAGGCTCTGTGAATAATTTGCCCACCGAACGAATGCTCGATGACGATCATTCGACAATCGTCTTTCCGAGCACGCGAGGCGGTGGCATCTTTTAGCCGTGGTTCCCGAGAAGAACATTTGTTAGCTTCCGGCTGCGGCTATAAGGTCTCGGGATGGATTTGTAACGGAGGGGCGCGTTCCAATAGAGCACGTGAGGCGATGGGGACGCGTCCTACATTTTCTCGGCCAGCACAGCCTTTTGCCGTCGCAAGTGCGCTAGAAAATGGGCCTGATAATCTACAGAAACGGCGCCGATCACACTAGCTCTTCCTCGGAGATTTCTACGCCAGGCGTTGACTTTGGGAACGTCCGCGAAAATTGACGCGACACCATCTATCTCTAAGGTGTCGAAGTAGCGAAAGATGGGGGCAAAGACCGCGTCTACCATGCCAAAGGCCTCACCGTCGAAGTACGGACCGAAGCCTAGGACGTTTTCGAGTTGGACCAGCCGTTCTTTGAACGACGTGGCTTTTACTTCGGCGCTGGCATGGTCCTTGGCGTTCAAGTACCCCCACGCCTCGCCCAGGGTCGCTGAGCCAAATTCAATCCAGGCTCGATGCTTGGCGCGTGCCAATGGATTGGCCGGGTAGAGATGTGGGCCGGGTTGCGTTTCGTCCAGATATTCGCAAATCGCCATACTTTCAAACAAGATCTCTTCTTCGCCGTCGGGCTGCTGGATTTGGAGCAAAGGGACCTTGGCAGTCGGTGACAGTGCCAAAAACCAAGCCGGCTTGGCGTTGAGATCCACGTTGATACGCTCGAACGCAACTTGTTTTTCAAGCAAAACGATGGCGGCCCGCTGGACGAACGGGCACAGAGGGTGACTGATCAGAGTAAGCGAGGGCATTGTCATGTAAGGCTCGAATGGTCTGTCTGCAGCGGCAGTGCACCAGGATGTTTTCCGTGTCTCTGCTCTTTTTGCTTCGCGGGAGGGGAAAGCGTGATGCCGAACGCAGCACCTGCCACTCGTGCGCGAACAGAAGACGCTTTCCCCGGGCTCCGGCGTTGCTCGATCAGCGGTTGAGCATGCGACCGCCATCCACGACGATTTCCGATCCGACCGTCCAACGGGACTCGTCGGAGGCCAGGTACAGCACGGCTTTGGCCACCTCCTCCGGAGTACCGAAGCGGCCGAGTGGGATGGTGGCGGCAATATCCCTGTTGACTTGTTCGCGGTAGGCGTCGGGGATGCCGAGCTTGTCGTACAGCGGCGTGTCGACCGGGCCGGGGCTGACCGCATTGACGCGGACGCCGCGTCCAAGCAGTTCCGCCGAAAGCGTCTTCGACATATTCAGCACCGCAGCCTTGGTGGCCGCATAAACGGAGGAGCGCTCTGCGCCAACATGCGCACTGATGGACGTGTTGAGCACGACCGACGCCGGGCGAGCGAACACCGGCAGCAACGCCTGGAGCAAGAAGTACGGTCCCTTGACATTGACATCGAACGAGCGATCGAACATCTCTTCCGTCCATTCCTCGATCGGCAACCAGACGGATACACCAGCATTGAGAAAGGCAACGTCTAGTTGGCCATAGTGATCCTTGATGGCTTGTGCCAGTTCCTTTTGGGCAGCGACGCTGGCCGAGTCGGCCCGTAGAACCGGAACCTCGGGTCCAAGTTCGGCTTGCGCCTTGGCGATCGAATCGGGATTGACTCCCGTGACGACGACGCGGGCGCCCTCGGCCAAAAACTGCTTCGCGGTTTCCAGACCGATGCCGCTGGTGCCGCCGGTGATAAGGGTGCGTTTACCTTGCAAGCGCGACATTGACTTCTCCTGTAAGTGACAACCAACCGTGGTCGACAGGGAGAAATGTGCACCTATGCCGATGTGGCGATAAGATGTCTGCTTTGAATATATTTCATGCTTCTGTTGCATGAATTGGGGGCCGCGTGGACCGATTTCTCTTGATGACGTGTTTCGCACGGGCCGTCGAGACGGGGAGTTTTTCTGCTGCAGGGCGAGATTTGGGATTGGGCCAACCCAACGTCAGCCGCTATGTAGCCGCGCTGGAGGACCATCTCCAAACGCGGCTGCTGCACCGATCCACACGAAAGCTTGCCCTGACGCCCGAGGGTGAACGCTACTATGCAGATATCCGCCGGATTCTTGACGCGGTGGACGAATCTGAATCGTCTTTCAGGAACAGTGTCGATCCATCGGGACTCTTGCGCGTGGCCTGTCCCACGGCGTTAGCGCATGCATATGTGTTGCCTCAGGTCCCGGTCTTTCTGGAGCGGTATCCCAGATTGACGCTGGATCTTCAGATCAGCGATCGCTACGTGAACCTTGTAGACGAGGGAGTCGAGCTCGCGATTCGCATTGGACATCTGGAGGACAGTGCGCTACGCGCCAGGCGCATAGGAATGTACGAGCGTGTGGTCGTGGCCAGCAAGGACTATCTGGCGAAACGCGGAGTTCCGGACACACCTGATGACCTGCGCGAACATGATTGCGTGGTCTACACTTTGCTGTCGTCCGGTGCGACATGGCGCTTTCGTGACGCCGATATTCCGGTCTCTGGGAGATTGCGGGTCAACTCACCCGAGGCCGTTCGAGCAGCGGTCACAGCAGGGTTAGGGGTCGGGCATGGGCCGGAATGGCTGTTCGAGGAAGGGTTAAAAAGCGGTCGTTTGCAGTTAATTCTGACCGGGCACTTTGCTCCGGCCGTCCCTGTTCAGATTGTCTATGTTGCAAACAGGTTGCTTCCAACACGGGCCATAGTGTTTATTGAATTCATTTCCGACGTATTTTCAAGGATTTCGGCTTTCAACAAAATCGCATTTCCGAAGCCTTAGGGGATTGATTGCGGCCAATCTAGGAGCATCCAGCAGAACCGAAGCCCGCGAAGCTGCGTCCAGCATCTGGCGGTCGTGGATTCCGGGATAGATGAAGGCAGCTTCGTTATGCCGACAGTCGATGGAAGCGTAGCTTTCGCTCGGAATTCCAGAAACCTGATCGGTGTGTACCGTATCGGGGCAAACTACTCTCGAAGTCGCCGGCAAGGGAGGCGAACCAGCCTATTCATACTACGAGCTCGACCTCGGCGACACATGGATCGAAGGTCAACGTGACGACGGCGAATATTACTGGTAACCCGTTCATCCAGACGGTCAGCAGAAAAGGGGTTGTCAGACACTTCGTGTTCGGGGCGGGTCGAAAATCACACCGTTGGCCCGACGTCACGGGATGGTCGGCTCCGATCACATAGCAGCCTGCCGGAAAAATCGCCGCATCACATGCCGCAGGCGGGTCATCTCTCACACCATTCTGCAGCAAGCAGGGTCAGCTGCGGCGGACGCTATCAGATACTCGGCTTCTTCCTGCACGACGGACCATCCCTCGCGCAGCATCCGCACGACTTCGTCGACCACGTCATAGCTCAGTCCGCAGCACTCGATGTCCGTGACGCCCACGAGCGCGAGATCGGAGGCCGATGCTTCTCCAAAGGAAATTTTGAGGAACAGGGAATCCGCCATAGCGCCGGTTCGCAGGTAGCTCGGGAACCGCAAACCCATGTTTCAACGCCACCTTGTGCATCTCCTCGGGGCAGGTGCGGGGACGGAACTGGCCGAGCCACGCGCACTCCTCGGAATTGCCACTCTCGTTTTTCCACACGACTGCGTCGCCAGCGCCGCCGAAGCGCTCGTAGAGCAACTTGTGGCCCGCTTCGTGGTATGCGGTGTTTCGGAGTTCTCTGGCAGCTATCTGCTCTTCCGTGTAATCGATCGATCTAATCGAAGACTACACATACACGATCGCCCCCGTACTAACCCTGATTAATAAATCTTATCGCGGTGAAAAATTCCGCATCTTATTGAACCGATATCGGCTCGATATAGTGGCTCGCTTTCCCGCACGCGACCGTCCGCGTGCGGCTGACACGCTGACGATCAGCAGGAGCCGCTTGATGACCACCGACGTCCGATTCACCGAAATCGAGGATCTGATGCCCGCCGCCGGCGGGCTGCGCGAGATCCGTCACCACATCCATCACCATCCCGAACTTGCGTACGAAGAGCACGACACGGCCGCGCTCGTCGCGGACAAGCTCGGGCAATGGGGCTGGCAGGTGACGCGCGGGGTCGGCAAGACGGGCGTCGTCGGCACGCTGCGCGTGGGCGACGGCGCGCGCAGCATCGGCATTCGCGCCGACATGGATGCGCTGCCGATCGTCGAGGCGACCGGCCTGCCGTATGCGAGCGGCACGCACGGCAAGATGCACGCGTGCGGCCACGACGGCCACACGACGATGCTGCTCGGCGCCGCGCAGCATCTCGCGAAGACACGCAACTTTTCCGGCACCGTGCACCTGTATTTCCAGCCGGCCGAAGAGCACGGCGTCGACAGCGGCGCGAAGAAGATGATCGACGATGGCCTGTTCGAACGCTTCCCGTGCGATGCCGTGTTCGGCATGCACAACCATCCGGGCGCGGCGCCCGGCGTCTTCCTCACGCGGCGCGGCCCGTTCATGTCGGCCGGCGACAAGGCGATCATCACGATCGAAGGCGTCGGCGGCCACGCGGCGCGGCCGCACCTGACGGTCGACCCGGTCGTCGTCGCGGCGAGCATCGTGATGGCATTGCAGACGATCGTCGCGCGCAACGTCGACCCCGCACAGCCGGCGGTCGTCACGGTCGGCTCGATGCACGCGGGTACCGCGAACAACGTGATCCCGAACGGCGCGCGCCTCGAACTCAGCGTGCGCTCGTTCAGCCCCGACGTGCGCGCGCTGCTGAAGCGCCGCATCGTCGAACTGGCCGAAACGCAGGCCGCGAGCTACGGCGCGACCGCGAACGTCGAGTACATCGAAGGCTACCCGGTCGTCGTCAATACGGATGCCGAAACGGATTTCGCCGCGCAGGTCGCGCGCGAACTGGTCGGCGACGCGCACGTGGTCGAGCAGACCGACCTGCTGATGGGCAGCGAGGATTTCGCGTTCATGCTGCAGCAGCGGCCGGGCTCGTTCGTGCGGCTCGGCAACGGCGAAGGCGAGGACGGCTGCATGGTGCACAACCCGAAATACGACTTCAACGATCGCAACCTGCCGATCGGCGCGGCGTTCTGGACGCGTCTCGTGGAGCGTTACCTGGGGCGGTGATCGCGGTGGCGCGCGGCCGGCGCTTCCGGCCGTATTGAGAAGGAGACCGGAATGATGCAGAAAGACAATCTCGCACTGCACCCCGCACCGGCGGTGGCCGTCGAAGCCGGCGCACCCGCCGTCACGCGGCGCGGCGCCATCGCGGCGGCCGTGATCGGCAACTGGCTGGAATTCTTCGATTTCACCGTGTACGGCTTTTTCGCGGTGCTGATCGGCAAGCTGTTCTTCCCGTCGAGCGATTCGACCACGTCGCTGCTGCTGTCGGTCGCGACATTCGCCGCCGGTTTCTTCACGCGGCCGCTGGGCAGCGTCGTGCTCGGCGTCTACGCGGACCGCAAGGGGCGCAAGGCCGCGCTGAACCTGACGATCATGCTGATGGCGCTCGGCACGGGCCTGATCGCGATCGCGCCGACGTATGCGCAGGCGGGCATGGCCGCGCCGCTGCTCGTCGTGTTCGCGCGGCTGATGCAGGGCTTCTCGCAGGGCGGCGAATTCGGCGCGGCGACCACCACGCTGCTCGAACAGGGCGGCACGTCGCGCCGCGCGTTCCGCGCAAGCTGGCAGCTTGCGACGCAGGGCGGCGCCGCGTTGATGGGCTCGGGCTTCGCGGCGCTGCTGTCGAACACGATGACGAAGGATGCGCTCGAAAGCTGGGGCTGGCGGCTGCCGTTCCTCGTCGGCGTGCTGATCGCGCCGGTCGGCATGTATCTGCGCCGTCGGCTCGCGGACGATGCGCCCGGCGACAGCCATCATGCGATCGAGCGCGGCGTGCTGCACGAGCTGTTCTCGAAGCACACGCGCACGGTGCTGCTGCTGATGCTCACGGTGATGGGCGGCACGGTGTCGACCTACATCCTGACCTTCTACATGCCGACCTACGCGATCCATACGCTCGGCCTGCCGATGAAGCTGTCGATGTTCGTGGGCGTCGCGTCGGGCTGCGTGATGCTGGTCACGTGCCCGCTGTTCGGCTGGCTGTCGGACCGGATCGGCAGCCGGCGCCTGCCGATCTTCGTCGGCCGCGGCGTGCTGGTCGTACTGCTGTTCCCGGCGTTCTGGCTGATGAACCATCATCCGACGCTGTCGGTGATCCTGCCGCTGACCGCACTGATGCTGCTGTTCTATTCGCTCGGTTCGGCGTCGGAAATGGCGCTGATGTGCGAGTCGCTGCCGCGCCATGTGCGCGCGACGGGCATCTCGATCGCGTATGCGCTCGCGGTGACGATCTTCGGCGGCACCGCGCAATTCATCGCAACCTGGCTCGTGAAGACGACCGGCAGCAAGCTCGCGCCGGCCGGCTACGTGGCCGCGTGCGTGCTGCTGTCGCTGATCGCGGTCGCGATGCTGCGCGAGACGGCTCGGGAGTCGATGGACTGACGCGCGGAGTGACGGGCCGGCGGCGGCGATCCGCTGTTCGACATCGTCGATCCGCTGACGGATGCGATCACGACAATCTCGAGCGGGACCGACGGCGTGTTCTACATGCGGCGCGCGATCCGTTTCGTGACGGCCGGTGCGCCGCTCGGCCGCGTGACGGGCACGGTGCCGGTGCGCACGGGGATGTTGCTCGGCGCGTGAGGGACGCGGCGGGCACGGTGTCCGAGAGGCTCCGTGCATTTTCGTTCTCGTCAAATTGACCGGGCTTCCGCACGTCACTAAATTGAGCGGCGCGGAGTTTGCTCCGTGTTCCGTGAGAAGAACGTTGCAAGGGAGTCAGAGTTGGCGGGCAGCTTGCGCTGCCCGCTTTTTTTATGAGCGGATTGTCGTTTCACCGATACGACAATCGAGCTGGACGCTCACCCCCGTCGCGCCACCAGTTCCGACACCGTCTGCGCGGCCTGCTGCAGCGGCCCGAGAAACTCCTTCACCATCTGCTTCGCGGTATGCCGCTGCGCGTTGCCGCTGATGTTCATCGCCGCGATGATCTGCCCGCGCCGGTTGCGGATCGGCGCGGAGATCGACATCAGGCCCACTTCGAGTTCCTGGTCGACCACGGCCCAGCCTTGCTGGCGCACCTGTGCGATCGTCGCCTTCAGTTCGCCGAGGTCCGTGATCGTGCGCGGCGTGTGCGCGCGGATGTTGCTCTGCGCGAGCGTTTCGTCGAGCGCCGCGTCGTCGAGCGCGGACAGCAGCACGCGGCCCATCGACGTGCAGTACGCGGGCAGCCTGCTGCCGATCGACAGGTTGATCGTCATGATCTTGTGCGTCGGCACGCGCAGCACGTAGACGATCTCGGTGCGGTCGAGCACCGCGGCCGAGCAGCTTTCGTGGATCTGCGCGGACAACTGCTCCATCACGGGATCGGCGAGACTCCAGAACGGCATCGACGTCAGGTACGCGAAGCCGAGCTCGAGGATCTTCGGCGTGAGCCGGAACAGCCGGCCGTCGGCCTCGACGTAGCCGAGCGTCTGCAGCGTGAGCAGGATCCGGCGCGCGCCCGCGCGCGTCAGGCCGGTAGCCGACGCGACCTCGGTGAGCGTCTGCTCCGGACGCGCCGCGTCGAACGCGCGGATCACCGCGAGGCCGCGCGCGAACGACTGCACATAGGAGTCGCCGGGTTTCTGAGTGTCTTCGGTTGTCATGAGCGGGTGGAATATCGTGCAGCCGAGAAGATAGCGCATGGGGCCTGACACGCCAACCGCGCGGCGGACCAGGCGCTTGACAGGTCGTCCCCGCACTCCCTATGATGCATTGGACGTTCGATACACGATCTTATGTTCGTATATAGAACATTTAAGCGCATCCCGGCGGGTTATGCAAGGGGCGCGCCCCGTTCATTTCCCAGCCTTGCATGTGGCCGCAATCGGCGCTAATGCGCCCACGCCGGCCAACCGGAGACACTGATGACCGAAGCTTTTCTGTGTGATGCGATCCGTACCCCTATCGGCCGTTACGGCGGCGCGCTGTCCGGCGTGCGCGCCGACGACCTGGGCGCGGTGCCGCTCAAGGCGCTCGTCGAGCGCAACCGCGACGTCGACTGGACGGCGATCGACGACGTGATCTACGGCTGCGCGAACCAGGCCGGCGAGGACAACCGCAACGTCGCGCGCATGTCGCTGCTGCTCGCGGGCCTGCCGCAGGGCGTGCCGGGTTCGACGATCAACCGGCTGTGCGGTTCCGGGATGGATGCGGTCGGTGTGGCCGCCCGTGCGATCAAGTCGGGCGAGGCCGCGCTGATGGTCGCGGGCGGCGTCGAGAGCATGACGCGCGCGCCGTTCGTGATGGGCAAGGCCGCCAGCGCGTTCGCACGCCAGGCCGACATCTTCGATACGACGATCGGCTGGCGCTTCGTCAATCCGCTGATGAAACAGCTTCACGGCGTCGATTCGATGCCGGAGACGGCCGAGAACGTCGCGGTCGACTACAACGTCAGCCGCGCCGACCAGGACCTGTTCGCGCTGCGCAGCCAGCAGAAGGCCGCGCGTGCGCAGCGGGACGGCACGCTCGCCGAGGAAATCGTCGCCGTCACGATTGCGCAGAAGAAGGGCGATCCGGTCGTGGTGTCGCGCGACGAGCATCCGCGCGAGACGTCGCTCGAAACCCTCGCGAAGCTGAAGGGCGTCGTGCGCCCGGACGGCTCTGTAACGGCCGGCAACGCGTCGGGCGTCAACGACGGCGCCGCTGCGCTGCTGCTCGCGAACGAGGAAACCGCGAAGCGCTTCGGTCTCACGCCGCGCGCACGCGTGCTGGGCATCGCGACCGCCGGCGTCGCGCCGCGCGTGATGGGCATCGGCCCCGCGCCGGCCACGCAGAAGCTGCTCGCGCGGCTCGGGATGACGATCGACCAGTTCGACGTGATCGAGCTGAACGAGGCGTTCGCGTCGCAGGGTCTCGCGGTGCTGCGCATGCTCGGCGTCGCCGACGACGATCCGCGCGTGAACCCGAACGGCGGCGCGATCGCGCTGGGCCATCCGCTCGGCGCATCGGGCGCGCGTCTCGTGACGACCGCGATGTACCAGCTTCATCGCACGAACGGCCGCTTTGCGCTGTGCACGATGTGTATCGGCGTGGGCCAGGGCATCGCGATCGCGATCGAACGCGTCTGACCCGCGTGACGCGGCGAAGCGGCCGGACATGCGCCGCTTCGCCGTTCCCTGAGCAATGCGCGGCACGACAATCGTCGTGCCGCGCATTGTCGTTAACCGGCCTGCGATATCTGCCTGAGGCGTGCGTCGAGCGCGTCGATCTCGGTGTCCGCGAACACCTCGATGCCGTGCTGGCGAAGCAACGCCGCCGTGACGCCGGCCCCCGCATGCCGCCGGTTCGCGAAACTCCCGTCGTAAATGAAGGTGCTGCCGCACGACGGACTGCCGTCGGCCAGGATCGCGAAGCGGCAATCGTGCGCGCGTGCGAGTGCCAGCGCGGTTTGCGCGCCGCAGACGAACGGCGCTGTCACGTCGGTTCCGTTCACGTCGACGATGCGTGCGGCGCCCGACAGAACCCGCTGCCCCGATTCACCATCCGCGATTTCGGCGGGTGGGCGCGGCACGCCGAAGCCGCCCGCCAGCTCGGGGCAGACGGGAACGAGACGCCCTTCGCGCTGCCACCGTTCGAGCGCCTCGTGCGCGGCGGTTTTGGCCGAGCCGTTGTAACGCACCGGATGACCGACCACGCACATGCTGACGAGGATTTTCGGCATGGCCTGCGGCTGCGGTTCGTTCTGCAATTTCGTTCTCCGTGTCGGCCGATGGCGGCTGTGGCAAAGCGGGAAATTCTACGCGTCACCCGCATGCCGGTGCGTCAGGCCATCGGCCCTTCCAGATGAATGTCTTCCGGCTCGAGCGCGTACAGCGCCGGGTCGGGCGACGCGCTGACCGTGAAGCCGAGCCGCAGGTAGAAGTCGATCGTGCGCTGCGACGGCGTCGCCGACACATACAGGCGTTCGGCGCCCATCGCGCGCGCCTGCGCGTGGGCCGCGCGGTAGAGCTGCTCGCCGAGCCCGCAGCTGCGCCAGTCGCGGCTCACATGCAGGAACTTCAGTTGCAGCATGTCGTGACACGGGCCGACCGGCCGGCTGTCGACGACGACCGCCGCGACCAGCCGCGCGCCGTCGAACATGCCGCGGAACCAGCCGCCGCGATCGTGGCAGTCGAGCAGGATCGGCGTGTAGTGGTCGGCTTCGCCGGCGGGCCAGCCGCCGACATCGTAGAACTCGGGAACGAGATGCAGCGCGCCGTCGCGCAGCACATACAGGTGGTCGATGATCTCGCGCCGGTCGATGGTCCACACGAGTGGCACCTCGTCGCGTGCGAGCGTGCGTGCGCAAAGCGCGTCGCGTTCGGCGATGGTACGGCGCGTCATGCGGCCGCCCGGTGCGCGGCGATCCCGCGCGCCCATGCGTTCTGGCCCGGCAGCCAGTAGATCGCACCGTACGACGTGGACACGCGCTCGAAGCGCTCGCCGCGCGCAGCGGCTTCGGGCATCCGGTCGAGCGCGTCGGCGCGTTCGAACCGCGCGGGCAGGCCCGCGTCGGCCGGCAGTTGCCGCGCGAAGCCGATCGCTTCGTCGGCGATGTCGACGCCCGTCGCGTCCGCGCCGTCGCCGAGCAGTTCGCGTTCTTCCGGAAACAGTGTCGAGCCGCCATGGCGGAAAAAGTCGGCCTGATCGCCTTTATGGCTGTTATGCGCGACCGTCGCCGTATTCCATGGCAGCCGATCCAGTTCGTGCAATGCCTTTTTCATCGAATTCGAATACTGGTTGAATTGAGCAGAATAGACCGAATTGTTTCGCTGCTTGCAACGGATGCCGGTATTGACACGCCGTGGACACGCCGTGCGGCGAGTTGTGACATGCGGACCGGCATGCGCGGCGACTATCGCCGGATTATTTGATCGAAATCATGGTGCAGGCCGAATTGCATATTTTATGTGAGGAATGGGTAAGGTTTTCCGCCGGATTGCCGACAGTAAAAATGAAGACCGTCGTAAAGCGATAAACCGTTTTTCGGCTACTGAGCGCGATTTCAGCGCGACGCGGACGACAGATCCGCCTTTCGGAGCCTTGCATGCGCAACAACCAGCCCGTTACCCAACAAGAATTCGATTTTCCCGACGACGTCACGCTGATGTCGACGACCGATGCCGACGGCACCATCACGTACGCGAACACGACGTTCGCACAGGTGAGCGGCTTCTCGAACGAGGAGCTCGTCGGCCAGCCGCACAACGCGGTGCGCCATCCGGACATGCCGAAGGAGGCATTCGCCGACATGTGGGCGACGCTCCGGCGCGGCGAGCCGTGGACCGCGCTCGTGAAGAACCGCCGCAAGAACGGCGATCATTACTGGGTGCGCGCGAACGCGATCCCGGTGATGCGCAACGGCGAGCCGCAGGGTTACATGTCGGTGCGCACGAGGGCGCCGCGCGACGAGTCCGAGGCGGCCGATGCACTGTATCGCGCGTTTCGTGAAGGCAAGGCCGGCCAGCGCCGGTTCCACAAGGGGCTCGTCATCCGCACCGGGCTGCTGCGCATTGCGTCGCTGTCGCAGACGATGTCGGTGCGTGCGCGCGTTCATTCGGCGCTATGCGTACTGGCGCCGGCTGTCATCGGCGCGGGCTGGGCATGCGGGCTGGCCGGCGCCGGGCTCGCGGCGTTTGCCGGCGTGACGGTCGGCGTGGCGGCGGCGGCCGGGCTGTGGCTCGACGCACAGATCGTGCGGCCGCTGCAGCAGCTGCACGACCAGGCGCTGAACGTCGCGACCGGCGAGAGCCGGCGCGGCGTGCGGATGAACCGCGTCGACGAGATCGGCATGACGCTGCGCACGCTCAACCAGCTCGGGCTGATGTTCCGCTGGCTCGTCGACGACGTCAGCGAACAGGTGCACAACGTACAGCGCGCGAGCAACGAGATCGCGCAGGGCAACAACGACCTGAGCGCGCGCACCGAGCAGGCGGCGTCGAGCGTGCAGCAGACCGCCGCGTCGATGGCCGAGATGACGGCGACCGTCGACAGCAACGCGGAAACCGCGCTGCAGGCCAACCGCCTCGCGGTGTCGGCGAGCGATGCTGCCGAGCGCGGCGGAAAGGCGGTGAGCGAAGTCGTCGCGACGATGAACGACATCACCGACAGCTCGCGCAAGATCGCCGACATCATCGGCGTGATCGACGGCATCGCGTTCCAGACCAACATCCTCGCGCTGAATGCGGCGGTCGAGGCCGCGCGTGCGGGCGAACAGGGGCGCGGCTTCGCGGTGGTCGCGGGCGAAGTGCGGGCGCTCGCGCAGCGCAGCGCGAACGCGGCGAAGGAGATCAAGACACTGATCGGCGCGAGCGTCGAGCGGGTCGAGTCGGGCGCGCGGATCGTCGACGGCGCGGGCAAGACGATGGAGGACATCGTCACGCAGGTGAAGCGCGTGTCGGACCTGATCGCGGAGATCAGCTCGTCGACGGCCGAGCAAAGCACGGGGGTCGCGCAGGTCGATCAGGCGGTCGTGCACCTGGACAACATCACGCAGCAGAACGCGGCGCTCGTCGAGCAGAGCACGGCGGCGTCGCAGAGCCTGAAACAGCAGGCGACGCGGCTCGTGGATGCGGTGAACGTGTTCCGCTGATCGCGGGGAGGAGAGGCGACGCGGGCGCGGCGGAGAGGGGCACCGGCCCGCGTCGGACCGCCCGGTTCCGGCCGGGCGGTCAGGGCCCGTCACCGAAGCGACAGGCCCTGAACCGTCACACGGCGAGGCAGAGGTACTTGATCACGACGTAGTCGTCGATGCCGTAGTGCGAGCCTTCGCGGCCGAGGCCCGACTGCTTGACGCCGCCGAACGGCGCGACTTCGTTCGAGATCAGGCCCGTGTTCACGCCGACCATCCCGTATTCGAGCGCTTCGGCGACCTTCCACACGCGGCCGATGTCGCGGCTGAAGAAATACGCGGCCAGACCGAACTCGGTGTCGTTCGCGAGGCGGATCACCTCGTCGTCGCTGCCGAACTTGAACAGCGGCGCGAGCGGCCCGAACGTCTCTTCCTTCGCGACCTTCATCGCTGGCGTGACACCCGTCAGCACGGTCGGCTCGAAGAAGCCGTGGCCGAGCGCGTGGCGCTTGCCGCCCGTCACGACGGTCGCGCCCTTCGCGAGCGCGTCCTCGATGTGCGCCTCGACCTTCAGCACGGCCGCTTCGTTGATCAGCGGGCCTTGCGTCACGCCCGGCTCGGTGCCTCGCCCGACCTTCAGCTGGCCGACCGCCGCCGCGAGCTTCTGCGCGAACTGGTCGTACACGGCTTCATGCACGTAGAAGCGGTTCGTGCACACGCAGGTCTGGCCGCTGTTGCGGTACTTCGATGCGATCGCGCCCTGCACGGCCGCATCGAGATCGGCGTCGTCGAACACGATGAACGGCGCGTTGCCGCCGAGCTCCAGCGACACCTTCTTGACCGTCGCCGCGCATTGCGCCATCAGCAGGCGGCCGACCGGCGTCGAGCCGGTGAACGACAGCTTGCGCACGATCGGGTTCGACGTCAGTTCGCCGCCGATCGCCTTCGGATCTCCCGTGACGACGCTGAACACGCCGGCCGGCACGCCCGCGCGCTCGGCCAGCACGGCCATCGCGAGCGCGGAGAACGGCGTTGCCTCTGCCGGCTTCACGACGATCGGGCAGCCTGCTGCGAGCGCCGGGCCGACCTTGCGCGTAATCATCGCCGCCGGGAAGTTCCACGGCGTGATCGCCGCGCATACGCCGATCGCTTCCTTCGTCACGACGATGCGCTTGTCGCTCGCCGGCGTCGGGATCGTGTCGCCGTACACGCGCTTGCCTTCTTCCGCGAACCACTCGAGGAACGACGCCGCGTAGCCGATCTCGCCCTTCGCCTCGGCCAGCGACTTGCCCTGCTCGGTCGTCAGGATCAGCGCGAGGTCGTCGGCGTTTTCCATCATCAGGTCGTGCCACTTGCGCAGGATGACCGCGCGTTCCTTCGCGGTCTTCTTGCGCCACGCCGGCCATGCGGCGTTCGCGGCGTCGATCGCGCGACGCGTCTCTGCCGAGCCCATCGCGGGCACGGTGCCGAGCAGGCCGCCCGTCGCCGGATTGCGGACTTCGAACGTTTCGCCGTTCGATGCGTTTTGCCATTCGCCGTTGACGTACGCCTGCTGGCGGAACAGCGACGGATCTTTCAGTGCCAGGGTTTCCTGAACCGTGCTCATGTGTATGTAGCCTGCGTTGAAGATGAAGGACGAAACGGCCGCCGCCGTCCTGACGATGGCGGCGGCACATTCAGTTGACGGGAACTCAGGCCGGCACGCCGACCGTTTCCTTCAGCACTTCCTCGAGGATCACGAGCGCTTCGTCGAACACGGCCTGCGGGATCGTCAGCGGGAACAGGAAGCGCACGACGTTCGAGTACACGCCGCACACGAGCAGCAGCAAGCCGCGCTCGAGCGCACGCGCCTGCACGCGCTTCGTGAATTCCGCGTCCGGCTCGCCCGAGCCCGGCTTCAGGAACTCGACCGCGACCATCGCGCCCGGGCCGCGCACGTCGGCGATCTGCGGCACGTCGGCCTGCAGCGCGTTCAGCTTCGCCTTCAGCACGTCGCCGAGTTGCGTGGCGCGCTCGCACAGCTGCTCTTCGTCGATGATCTCGAGCACCGCGTGCGCCGACGCGACCGCCAGCGGGTTGCCCGCGTACGTGCCGCCGAGGCCGCCGGGCGCTGCCGCGTCCATCACGTCCGCACGGCCGACGACGCCCGACAGCGGCATGCCGCCCGCGAGGCTCTTCGCCATCGTGATCAGGTCGGCCAGCACGTCGTAGTGCTGCATCGCGAACAGCTTGCCGGTACGCGCGAAGCCGGTCTGGACTTCGTCGGCGATCAGCAGGATGCCGTGTTCGTTACAGATCTTGCGCAGCGCGCGCACGAATTCGGCCGGCGCCGGGTTGAAGCCGCCTTCGCCCTGGACCGGTTCGAAGATGATCGCGGCGACGCGCTTCGGATCGATGTCGGCCTTGAACAGCATCTCGATCGCCTTGATCGAGTCGGCCGTCGTCACGCCGTGCAGCGCGGTCGGGTACGGTGCGTGGAACACGTCGCCCGGGAACGGGCCGAAGTTCAGCTTGTACGGGGCGACCTTGCCGGTCAGCGCCATGCCCATCATCGTGCGGCCGTGGAAGCCGCCCGAGAACGCGATGACGCCCGGCCGGCCGGTGGCGGCGCGCGCGATCTTGATTGCGTTCTCGACGGCTTCGGCGCCGGTCGTGAAGAACGCGGTCTTCTTCGGGAAGTCGCCCGGCGCGCGTGCGTTGATCTTCTCGGCCAGCTCGACGTACGACGCGTACGGGACGATCTGGTAAGCGGTGTGCGTGAAGTTGTTCAGCTGATCCGAGATCGCCTTGACGATCTTCGGGTGGCGGTGGCCCGTGTTCAGCACCGCGATGCCGGCGGCGAAATCGATGAAGCGGCGGCCTTCGACATCCCACAGTTCCGCGTTCTCGGCGCGGGCTGCGTAGAAATCGCACATCACGCCGACGCCGCGCGGGGTAGCGGCGTTCTTGCGGGCCTGCAGGTCGGCATTCTTCACGGTCATCTCCTTGATGTTCTTTCCGGTGAGTAGAAAATCGGGCGCGTTGACAGCCCATGGAGGCGACTATAATCACATTTGGCTCTGGCAATCAGAGCCATTTCAATAAATATTCAGGAGCCAATCATGCGCGCGAGCGTGTTGTCGGACTGGCTGGCACAGCGCCTCGTGCGCGGCGGCGAACAGCCGATCTACCGGCAGCTTCACCGGCTGCTGCAACAGGCGATCCTGTCGCGCGAACTGCCGGCCGGCACGCGCGTGCCGTCGTCGCGGCTGCTGGCCGCCGAGCTCGGGATCGCGCGCAACACGGTCACGCAGGTTTACGAACAGCTTGCGCTCGAAGGTTATGTGAACTCGGCGACGGGCCGCGGCACGTTCGTCGCCGACAGCGCGCCGGACGAGATCGTCGGTGCGCCGCCCGACGCGGCGGCCGGCCCGGCCGTCGTGGCGCCGTCCGCGCGACGGCTGTCCGCACGCGGCACGCGGCTGGTCGAAGGGGCCGGCGTGTCGAAGCGCCAGGGCGGCGCGTTCATGCCGGGCGTGCCCGATGTGTCGCGATTTCCGGCGCGCGTGTGGACGCGGCTGCACAACAAGTACTGGCGGCGCCTGCGCCCCGACCTGCTGACCTATGCGCCGGGCGGCGGGCTCGCGCTGCTGCGCGAGGCGCTGGCCGACTACCTGCGCACGTCGCGCTCGGTGCGCTGCACGCCCGAGCAGATCGTGATCACGACCGGCATCCACCAGTCGATCGACCTCGCGGTGCGGCTGCTGACCGACCCGGGCGACGCGATCTGGACCGAGGACCCGTGCTACTGGGGCGTGCGCAGCGTGCTGAACGTGTCAGGGCTGACCACGCGGCCGATCCCGGTCGACGACGAAGGCATCGCGCCGTCGGCCGCCGATCTCGCCGAACCGCCGAAGCTGATGCTCGTCACGCCGTCGCACCAGTATCCGCTCGGGATGGTGATGAGCCTCGCGCGGCGGCGGATGCTGCTCGAATACGCGCGCCAGCACGGCTGCTGGATCATCGAGGACGACTACGACAGCGAATTCCGCTACGGCAGCCGGCCGCTCGCGTCGCTACAGGGCCTCGATACGGCCGGGCAGGTGATCTACGTTGGCAGTTTCGGCAAGACGCTGTTCCCCGGGCTGCGGGTCGGCTACCTGGTCGCGCCGGAGCCGCTCGCGGAAAGCTTCGCGACCGCGAGCGCCGAGCTGTATCGCGAAGGACAGTTGCTGCAGCAGGCCGTGCTCGCCGAATTCATCGCGGAAGGGCATTTCGTGTCGCATATCCGCAAGATGCGCACGCTGTACGGGCAACGCCGCGAGGTATTGCTCGATGCGGTCGCGCGCCGCTACGGCGACACGCTGCAGGCGCTCGGCAGCGACGCGGGGCTGCATCTCGTCACGCAATTGCCGGAAGGTGTCGACGATCGCGCGGTCGCGCAGGCCGCGCTCGAACGCAATATCGTCGTGCGGCCGCTGTCCGGCTATTACGCGGATCGCGGGCGCGCGGCGTCGGGGCTGCTGCTCGGCTATGCATGCGTGCCGGAGGACGAGATCGCGCCGGCATTCGCGACGCTCGCCGAGGCGATCGACGAGCGGGCGTTCGGCGGGGTGGCGGTGGCTGCTTGATGGTCGATGGTGTCGCTGCGTCGCGGAGCAGTGCGAGTCGATCGCCACCGTCTCCCCGCGGCGCGGATGGAACGTACGGGCGGGCGGTGGTGCGACGAAGGTCGTCGGCCCGCGCGCCTACAACCGGATCAGCGCCGCACCCGCCACGACCAGCGCGCACGCGGCGAGCCGCTGCGCGCCGGGCCGCTCGCGCATCACGAACCAGCCGATCGCGACCGCGAAGATCGAACTCGTTTCGCGCAGCGCCGACACGGTTGCGACCGGCAGGTGCCGGTACGCGAGGATCACGATCGCATACGCGGCGAGCGAGATCGTGCCGGCGATCGCACCCTGCTTGAGCGCGGTGCGCGAGCCGAGCACCGCGCGCGGGCCGCCGCGCATCGCGCAGACGAGCACGAGCTGCGGCACGCTCCACAGCAGGTACACCCACGCAATGTAGCCGAGCGCGCTGCCGGATACGCGCGAGCCGATCCCGTCGCAGATCGAATACGCGGCGATGAACACGCCCGTGAGCAGCGCATACGGCACGCCTTCCCCGGAGAACCTGAAGCCGCGGCGCAGCGCGAGCGACATGATGCCGAACGACACGAGCGCGATGCCGGCGAAGCCGAACGGCGTCGGCCGCTCGTGCAGCACCGCGAACGCGAGCACCGATACGAGCAGCGGCGACATCCCGCGCGCAATCGGATAGATCTGCCCGAACTCGCCGCTGCGGTATGCGCGCGCGAGCGTGAAGCAGTACGCGACCTCGAGCGCGGCCGATGCGACGACATACGGCCAGGCGGCGGGCACCGGCGCGGGCAACAGCGCGGCGCCGGCGATGCCGAACGCGAGATACGGCAGCGACATCGTGCCGAGCTGCACGAGCCGGTCCTCGCTGACGTGCAGAAACGCGTTCCAGATGGCGTGCAGCAGCGCGGAGCACAGCACGAGGCCGATGAACAGGTGATCCATGAATGAAGGGGCGGACGAAGGCGGGCGCCGACAATTATGTGGGTATCGGGCGCGCTCGCGCGGAATTGTCGATAATGGAGCGTTGTTATTCACCGGATGCCGACGATGACCGAAGCCACCCAAGCCCAGCCTGCCGTTCCGCGCCTCACGAGCCTGTCGCACGGGGGTGGTTGCGGCTGCAAGATCGCACCGGGCGTGCTGTCCGAACTGCTGAAGCGCGCGACGCCGCCCGCGCTGTTCCCGGACCTGCTGGTCGGCACCGAGACGTCCGACGATGCGGCCGTTTACCGTCTCAACGACGAGCAGGCGATCGTCGCGACCACCGACTTCTTCATGCCGATCGTCGACGATCCGTTCGACTTCGGCCGCATCGCGGCGACCAACGCGCTGTCCGACGTCTACGCGATGGGCGGCAAGCCGATCCTCGCGCTCGCGCTGGTCGGGATGCCGATCAACGTGTTGCCGCACGAGACGATCGCGGCCGTGCTGCGCGGCGGCGAATCGGTGTGTGCGGACGCCGGCATTCCGGTCGCGGGCGGCCATTCGATCGATTCGGTCGAGCCGATCTACGGGCTCGCGGCGATCGGCGTCGTGCATCCGTCGCGCGTGAAGCGCAACGCGGCCGCGCGCGCGGGCGACGTGCTCGTGCTCGGCAAGCCGCTCGGCGTTGGCGTGCTGTCTGCCGCGCTGAAGAAGAACCAGCTCGACGCCGCGGGCTACGCGCAGATGGTCGCGACGACCACCAAGCTGAACCGGCCGGGTGCCGAGCTTGCCGCGCTGCCGGGCGTGCACGCGCTGACCGACGTCACGGGCTTCGGGTTGCTCGGCCATACGCTCGAACTGGCGCGCGGCGCGCATCTCACCGCGCGTGTGCACTACGCATCGCTGCCGTGGCTCGCGGGTGTCGAGGCGTTCGTCGCCGACGGCGTGTTCACCGGCGCATCGGGCCGCAACTGGGCCGCGTACGGCACCGACGTGCGGCTCGCCGACGGCCTGCCGCCCGTTGCACAGGCGCTGCTGACCGATCCGCAGACGTCGGGCGGCCTGCTCGTCGCGTGCGCACCGGAAGCGGTCGACGAAGTCCTCGCATGCTTCCGTGCCGACGGCTTCGACCGCGCGGCCGTGATCGGCGAGATGGTGGACGGGGCGGCGCGGGTCGAGGTAGCTTGATCACCGTTCTTCCTGCGGATATTTTGCTGCCGCTGGAATCGATGCCTTTCGTCGACGGCGTCGAGGATCGGTGAGCGATTTCCTGTTCGGGCTGACGATCGCGCTGTCGGTCGGGCCTGTCGCGCTGATGATTGCGAACTACGGGATGCGCGCCGGCACCGCGAGTGGCGTGCGCGCGGCAGTCGGTGTCGCGACGGCCGACGGCTGCTATGCGATCGTCGCGTTCACGATTGGCGCGATGCTCGCGGGCACGCTCGCGTCGCACCTGTTGCTGTTCCGTGTCGTCGGTGCGCTCGTGTTGCTCGCGATGGGCACATGGATGCTGTGGCAGGCGCTGCGGGACCGGCGCCGCACGCTCGACGGCGATGTACCGACGCCGGGCAATCGCCCGTTCACGTCGATGTTCTTCGTCACGCTCGCGAATCCGCTGACCATCCTGCTGTTCTATGGCTATGCGACGGCTGCCGCCGGTGCGCATCGGCACTGGCTTTTCGGCGCCGCATGCGTGTTTGCCGGCAGCCTCGCGGGGCAGCTCGTGTTCGCATTCGGCGGCAGTGCGATCGGACGCATCGTGAAGTCGCCGGGGTGGCTCGCGGCGAGCCATGTGGTTGCCGCGCTGGTCGTGCTCGGTTATGGCGTCGCGGGGCTCGTACGCGTGTAGCGGTTCGGGAGCCGGCCGAAGGCGACGTCGACTTCGACGGGTGCGATGCTCGGCGTTATGCCGGCGGGCATGCGTTCCTGCCAACCGGATAGTATTCCTGATGGTCGCCGTGCACGGCGATGGTGCAAAACCAACGACGCACATCGCATTGCGCAACACGCACACCGTTGCACGAAACACGGGGAGCCGTTTCGTAGCCGGGTTCCGCATCGCGCGGGCCCGTTCTATACTCCTTCGCGCAGTCTCCGAGAGCCGTTCTCACCCAACATCATCGAAACAAGGGACGCCGATGCTGACTCGCTCCATTCTTTCCGCCGCCGCATTCTCGCTCGCGGCCTGTGCGACCGCGCCGTCGATCGCGCAGGACAACCAGGGCAACAACGCGGGCAACACTGCATTTGCCGAGACCGGTGCACAGGGCCGCCCGGTCAAGGTCATGATCATCACGATGTTCGGTCCGGAGGGCCAGGCCTGGCTCGACCGGATCGGCCCGTGGCGCGACATCGCCGTGCCGGGCTTGTCGCCCGACTATCCGGCCGTCCACTGCAACAAGCAGGACGTGTGCGTGGTGACGACCGGCATGGGCTATGCGAACGCGTCGGCGACGATCATGGCGCTCACGTTCTCGCAGCGCTTCGATCTGCGCCGCACGTATTTCCTGATCTCCGGCATCGCGGGCGTCGACCCCGCGCAAGGCACGGTCGGTTCGGCCGCGTGGTCGAAGTACCTCGTCGATTTCAGCCTGCAGTGGGAACTCGATGCGCGCGAGATTCCGTCCGGCTGGAATACGGGCTTTCTCGGCATCAACACGAAGAGCCCGAACGACAAGCCGCCGCTCGACTACCGCACCGAAGTGTTCCAGCTGAATCCGCAGCTGACCGACGCCGCGGTCGCGCTGTCGCGCAACGTCGTGCTCGCCGACAGCGCGCAGGCGCAGGCCGCGCGCGCGAAGTTCACGTATGCGCCGGCGAACCGGCCGCCGACGGTGATCCAGTGCGACACGTCATCTGGCAACACGTGGTTCTCGGGCACGCTGATCGGCGAGCGCGCTCGCCAGTGGACGAAGATCCTGACCGACGGCAAGGGCACCTACTGCATGACCGCGCAGGAAGACAACGCGACGTACGAAGCGCTCAAGCGCGCGGCGAGCGTGAAGCGGGTCGACCTGTCGCGCGTCGCGGTGCTGCGCACGGGGTCCGATTTCGACCGGCCGTATGCGGGGCAGACGAGCGCCGACAACCTGCTGAACTACGCGGACCAGGGCGGCTTCGCGCCGGCGACCGAAAACCTGTACCGCGCGGGCAACCCGCTCGTGCAGGACATCGTGACGCACTGGGGCGAATGGCGCGACGGCGTACCGCGCCGCTGATGGCCGGACTGGCCGGACGATGACTCAGCCGGCGGTCAATGCGATTGCGGGGCCGAACGGAACGGCGTCCAGACCGGCGTGGTGTCGTCCCAGTGATCGAGCGGCGAAGGAAGTTGGTCGTTCATCATGTGCTCCTGCAACTAACTGACTCAGCGAGTCGTCGATGGGTGTTTCGCGACGCCGCGCACGGGGCAACCCGCTGCGCGGCGTCGCGCGTTTACCGGCCTCCGCCGGCGAGCTGGTTGCTTTCCGGCATCGAGCGATACGGGCCTTGCGCGAGTTCGAGCCCTTGCGGATACGAAGTTGCCTTGCGCAGGTACGAGAGCGTGCCGTCGCGGCGAGCCTGTTCGACTTCCGCACTCACTTCGGCGCGCGTGCGCGGGCCGTTGTGCTGCGAGTACCACGACGTGTTGCCGTAGTCGCCGGCGTGCGGCGTGCCCGAATCGGCGAAGGCCGGTGCGGACACGGCGAGTGCGAGGGCCAGGGCGGAGAGAAGGTGGCGGCGGTTCATGGCGTAACTCCTGTCGGTCCCATCAAGCGGGATCTGTTCGATGCGCAACGAGGTGCGCGACAGGGTTTACTCTAGGTATCCGTTCCGTCGCGATAAATGCGGCAGACGCGAATTGATTTGTCGTTGCAAAGGAACAATCGTCATCCGCACGCTCGGCAGGGTTATGCGGAAATCGCCGCCAGCCCCATGCAGCGGGGCTCACACGGATGCGACGACAACCCGCGACGACGCACGCGAACGATTGCCGCGCTCGGCACAAAGGATTGCTGCGGATTCGGGAAAGATGGCGGGCGCCGCGCGGGAACGCGGCGCGAAGGCGGGACAGCACGCGGGCCTCGCAGCCCGCGCGTGCTGGTTCAGACGATTACGCGACCCACTCGTTGATGACCGGCGTGTCGAGCGCCGGCGCGCGCTCGGCTTCCTCGAACGTGCGCTTGCTGCACGTCGCGTCGAGGCTGCCCTTGCCGCTCAGCAGCGGGCAGCGGTCGAACACTTCGGCGATCCAGTCGACGAACACGCGCACTTTCGGCGACAGATGGCGGCTGTGCGGATACACGACCGAGATCGGCATCGGCAGCGGCTTGATGCCGGGCAGCACTTCCTTGAGCCGGCCTTCGCGCAGGTGCGGCAGCACCATGAAGAGCGGCGGCTGGATCAGCCCGAAGCCTTCGATCCCGCAGGTCACGTACGCATCCGCGTCGTTCACCGACACGATGCTTTCCATCTTGATCTCGGTTTCCTTGCCGTCGATCAGGAACGACCAGTCGATCGTGCGGCCGGTGCGGCTCGAGAAATAGTTGACGGCCTTGTGCTGGCTCAGGTCCTCGATCGTCTTCGGCTCGCCGAAGTGTTCGAGATACGCGGGCGCGGCGACCGTCACGCCTTCGAACAGGCCGACCCGGCGCGCGACGAGCGACGAGTCCTGCAGCGCGCCGACGCGGATCACGCAGTCGACGCCTTCCTGCAGCAGGTCGACCGGGCGGTCGGACAGGCCGAGCTGCAGGTCGATGTCCGGATAGCGCGTGTGGAATTCGCACAGCGACGGAATCACGAGCAGCCGCCCGATCGAACCCGGCATGTCGATACGCAACTTTCCGTGCGGCTTCCGGTTGTTGGCCTGGAAGCTCGCTTCGGTTTCCTCGACGTCCGCGAGGATCCGCACGCATCTTTCGTAGTACGCGGCGCCGTCCGGCGTCAGCGACAGCCGGCGCGTGGTCCGGTGCATCAGCCGCACGCCGAGAAACGCTTCGAGATTCTGGATGATCGTCGTGACGGACGCCCGCGGCAAGCCGAGCGTTTCTGCCGCCTTGGTGAAGCTGCTTGTATCGACGACGCGAGTAAACACCTGCATGGCCTGAAGCCGGTCCATCACAACCTCCGCAATCTAATTTGCCGCCGGAACAAGAAGGCTGCGCTACCTCGTGGGTGAACGCAGCCTCGGATTGTTCGGGGTCGTTGAATTGTGTTGCCGGATTATAGGCATTTATCCCAATGTCTGCCGGCCCCAGAATTCGTTCCATCTCGAAATGGATGCTGCATCGTCATGGACGCTTCTGAATTCAGCAAATTCCTGAAAGCCGCGCTGCCCGCTCAAGCCTTGGCGGGCGCGGCGCTGACGGTTGCCGAAGTGGAAATTCCCGGCTACGCACAGGACATCGTGCTGCGCCTCTACCGCCGCCCGGACAAGACCGGGCTGCCAGTAGTGCTTTATTTCCACGGCGGCGGTTTCGTCCGCGGTTCGCTCGAAGACGCTGATTTCGCCGCGCGTTTTTTAGCAGAACGCTTACCAGCTCTCGTAGTGTCGGTCGATTATTCGCTCGCGCCGGCCTTTCCTTTTCCGGCCGCGCCGGAGGATGCGTATCGCGCGGCCGTGTGGGCCGCGACGCGTGCCCGCGCGTTCGGCGGCAATCCGAAGAAGATCGGTGTCGCGGGCCACGACGCGGGCGGGCAGCTCGCGAATTGTCTGGCATTCATCGCACGCGACCGCGGCGAAGTGTCGATCGCCGCGCAGGCGCTGTTCGGGCCGATGCTCGACCCGAGCATGACGCGCATCGGCGACGCCGAGCGCCTCGCGTCGGACATCACCGCGCGCGAATGCGCGGCCTGCTATCGCGCGTATCTGCCGCAGGCCGCGCAGCGCATGCACCCGTACGCGGCGCCGATCGAATCGGTGCGCCTCGCGGGGTTGCCGCCGACGCTCGTCGTCACCGCGCAGAACGACGTGCTGCACGTCGAAGCGGAGAAATATGCGGGCTGCCTGATTTCGTCGGGCGTGCTCACGCAGGTGATCCGCTATCCGGACATCACGCACGCCGCGCTCGCGACGCACGAAGCCGCATTCGAGGAAGCCGTGCGCTTCTTCCAGTGCCGCTTCCAGGCGCGCCAGCCGAACCGTTCCGAATAACCAGAACCAATCCACGTTTATTGGAGATCCACATGGCCATCCTACGCACCTCCCGTTCCCGAATCGCGACAGCGGCGATCGTGACGCTCGCCGTTGTCGGCCTCGGAACGTTCGGCGCAATGCGCGTGAACGCGAACGCGCCCGAAAAAGCAGCCGCGCCGCTGCCCGAAGTCGACGTCGCGACCGTCGTGCCGCAGACCGTGACCGACTGGCAAGGTTATTCGGGCCGCCTCGAAGCGATCGAGAAGGTCGACGTACGCCCGCAGGTGTCGGGCACGATCGTCGCGGTGAATTTCAAGGACGGCGCGCTCGTGAAGAAGGGCGACGTGCTGTTCGTGATCGACCCGCGCCCGTACCAGGCCGAAGTCGACCGCGCGGCTGCGCAGCTCGCGGCTGCCCAGGCCCGCAACGGCTATGCGCAGACCGACTGGCAGCGCGCGCAGCGGCTGATCGGCGACAACGCGATCGCGAAGCGCGATTACGACGAGAAGCAGAACGCGGCCCGCGAGGCGACGGCGAACGTGAAGGCGGCCGATGCCGCGCTGGAAACGGCGCGCATCAACCTCGGCTACACGCGGATCACCGCGCCGGTGTCGGGCCGCGTGTCGCGCGCGGAGATCACGGTCGGCAACGTCGTGTCGGCCGGTGCGTCGGCCGCGCCGCTGACGACGCTCGTGTCGGTGTCGCCGATCTATGCGTCGTTCGATGCGGACGAACAGACCTACCTGCAATACATCAACGGCGCGCGCGACGGCCGCAAGGTGCCGGTCGAGCTCGGCCTCGCGAACGAAGCCGGCTACTCGCGCAGCGGCGTGATCGATTCGGTCGACAACCGGCTCGACACGTCGTCGGGCACGATCCGCGTGCGCGCGCGCTTCGACAACGCCGACGGCGCGCTCGTCCCGGGCCTCTACGCGCGCGTGAAGGTGGGCGGCAGCGCGCCGCACCAGGCGCTGCTCGTCGACGACGCGGCGATCAACACCGACCAGGACAAGAAGTTCGTGTTCGTCGTCGACCAGCAGGGCCGCGTGTCGTACCGCGAAGTGCAGCAGGGGATGCAGCACGGCAACCGGCGCGTGATCGTGAGCGGGCTTTCCGCGGGCGACCGCGTGATCGTGAACGGCACGCAGCGCGTACGACCCGGCGAGCAGGTGAAGCCGCACATGGTCCCGATGACGGGCGGCGATGCGCCGTCCGCGCCGCTCGCGAGCACCGCGAAGCCGGCCGCACCGGCGAAGGCGGATTCGTAAGCGGCGCGCCGCTTCGCATCCGCGTTCAACCAGACAGAGCCACACATGAACATTTCCAAATTCTTTATCGACCGGCCGATCTTTGCAGGAGTCCTATCAGTGATCATCCTGCTCGGCGGGGTGATCGCGATGTTCCTGCTGCCGATTTCGGAATATCCGGAAGTCGTGCCTCCTTCCGTGATCGTGAAGGCGCAATACCCGGGCGCGAACCCGAAAGTGATCGCCGAGACGGTCGCGTCGCCGCTCGAAGAGCAGATCAACGGCGTCGAGGACATGCTCTACATGCAGTCGCAGGCGAACAGCGACGGCAACATGACGATCACCGTCACGTTCAAGCTCGGCACCGATCCGGACAAGGCCACGCAGCTCGTGCAGAACCGCGTGAACCAGGCGCTGCCGCGCCTGCCGGAAGACGTGCAGCGGCTCGGCATCACCACGGTGAAGAGCTCGCCGACGCTGACGATGGTCGTGCACCTGATCTCGCCGGACAACCGCTACGACATGACCTACCTGCGCAACTACGCGCTGATCAACGTGAAGGATCGCCTGTCGCGGATCCAGGGCGTCGGCCAGGTGCAGCTGTGGGGTTCGGGCGACTACGCGATGCGCGTGTGGCTCGATCCGCAGAAGGTCGCGCAGCGCGGGCTGTCCGCCGAGGACGTCGTGCAGGCGATCCGCGAGCAGAACGTGCAGGTCGCGGCCGGCGTGATCGGCGCGTCGCCGTCGCTGCCCGGCACGCCGCTGCAGCTGTCGGTGAACGCGCGCGGCCGTCTGCAGACGGAAGACGAGTTCGGCGACATCGTCGTGAAGACGACGCCGGACGGCGGCGTCACGCGCCTGCGCGACATCGCGCGGATCGAGCTCGACGCGTCCGAATACGGGCTGCGCTCGCTGCTCGACAACAAGCCGGCCGTCGCGATGGCGATCAACCAGTCGCCGGGCGCGAACTCGCTGCAGATCTCGGACGAAGTGCGCAAGACGATGGCCGAGCTGAAGCAGGACATGCCGGCGGGCGTCGACTACAAGATCGTCTATGACCCGACGCAGTTCGTGCGTTCGTCGATCAAGGCCGTCGTGCACACGCTGCTCGAAGCGATCGCGCTGGTCGTGATCGTCGTGATCGTGTTCCTGCAGACCTGGCGCGCGTCGCTGATTCCGCTGATCGCGGTGCCGGTGTCGATCATCGGCACGTTCTCGCTGCTGCTCGCGTTCGGGTATTCGATCAACGCGTTGTCATTGTTCGGGATGGTGCTCGCGATCGGGATCGTGGTCGACGATGCGATCGTCGTCGTCGAGAACGTCGAGCGCAACATCGAAAGCGGAATGAACGCGCGGCAGGCGACCTACAAGGCGATGCAGGAAGTGAGCGGGCCGATCATCGCGATCGCGCTGACGCTCGTCGCCGTGTTCGTGCCGCTCGCGTTCATGTCGGGCCTGACCGGCCAGTTCTACAAGCAGTTCGCGATGACGATCGCGATCTCGACGGTGATCTCGGCGTTCAACTCGCTGACGCTGTCGCCGGCGCTGTCCGCGATCCTGCTGAAGGGCCATGGCGACAAGGAAGACTGGCTCACGCGCGTGATGAATCGCGTGCTCGGCGGCTTCTTCCGCGGCTTCAACAAGGTGTTCCATCGCGGCGCGGAGAACTACGGCCGCGGCGTGCGCGGCGTGCTGTCGCGCAAGACGCTGATGCTGGGCGTGTACCTCGTGCTGGTGGGCGCGACCGTGCTGGTGTCGAAGGTCGTGCCGGGCGGCTTCGTGCCCGCGCAGGACAAGGAATACCTGATCGCGTTCGCGCAACTGCCGAACGGTGCGTCGCTCGACCGCACCGAGAAGGTGATCCGCGACATGGGTTCGATCGCGCTGAAGCAGCCGGGCGTCGAGAGCGCGGTGGCGTTCCCGGGGCTGTCGGTGAACGGCTTCACGAACAGCTCGAGCGCGGGCATCGTGTTCGTCACGCTGAAGCCGTTCTCCGAACGGCACGGCAAGGCGCTGTCGGCCGGTGCGATCGCCGGCGCGCTGAACCAGCAGTACGGCGCGATCAAGGACTCGTTCGTCGCGGTGTTCCCGCCGCCGCCGGTGCTCGGCCTCGGCACGCTCGGCGGTTTCAAGATGCAGATCGAGGATCGCGGTGCGGTCGGCTATGCGCGGCTCGCGGATGCGACCAACGACTTCATCAAGCGCGCGCAGCAGGCGCCCGAGCTCGGGCCCCTGTTTACGAGCTACCAGATCAACGTGCCGCAGCTCAACGTCGATCTCGACCGCGTGAAGGCGAAGCAGCTCGGCGTGCCGGTCACGGACGTGTTCAACACGATGCAGGTGTATCTCGGCTCGCTGTACGTGAACGACTTCAACCGCTTCGGGCGCGTGTACCAGGTGCGCGTGCAGGCCGATGCGCCGTTCCGCCAGCGCGCGGACGACATCCTGCAGTTGAAGACGCGCAACGACAAGGGCGAGATGGTGCCGCTGTCGTCGCTCGTCACGGTGACGCCGACGTTCGGCCCTGAAATGGTGGTGCGCTACAACGGCTACACGGCGGCCGACATCAACGGCGGCCCGGCGCCGGGCTTCTCGTCGGGTCAGGCGCAGGCCGCGGTCGAGCGGATCGCGCACGAGACGCTGCCGCGCGGCGTGCGCTTCGAGTGGACCGACCTCACGTACCAGCAGATCCTCGCGGGCGATTCGGCGATGTATGTGTTCCCGATCAGCGTGCTGCTCGTGTTCCTGGTGCTCGCCGCGCTGTACGAAAGCCTGACGCTGCCGCTCGCGGTGATCCTGATCGTGCCGATGAGCATTCTGTCGGCGCTGACGGGCGTGTGGCTCACGCAGGGCGACAACAACATCTTCACGCAGATCGGCTTGATGGTGCTGGTGGGGTTGTCGGCGAAGAACGCGATCCTGATCGTCGAATTCGCGCGCGAACTCGAACACGACGGCAGGACGCCGCTCGAGGCCGCGATCGAGGCGAGCCGGCTGCGGCTGCGCCCGATCCTGATGACGTCGATCGCGTTCATCA
This sequence comes from Burkholderia sp. FW306-1C-G01B, assembly GCF_058781685.1. Taxonomy (NCBI): domain Bacteria; kingdom Pseudomonadati; phylum Pseudomonadota; class Betaproteobacteria; order Burkholderiales; family Burkholderiaceae; genus Burkholderia; species Burkholderia sp. FW306-1C-G01B. Next base: position 55,952 of record NZ_JBYSWZ010000012.1, on the reverse strand, counting down.
TGGGCGTCGTGCCGCTCGTCACGTCGACGGGCGCGGGTTCGGAAATGCGCCATGCGATGGGTGTCGCGGTGTTCTTCGGGATGCTTGGCGTGACGCTGTTCGGGCTGATGCTGACGCCGGTGTTCTACGTCGTGCTGCGCACGCTCGCGGGCGGCAAGATCCACGTCGCGGGCAAGGACTCGGCCGGTTACGGCGTGACGGCCCCGGGCGTACCGGCTTCGGGCGTGCCGGCTTCGGATGCTTGAGGATAAGAAGATGGACAACATGCACAATACGAATGGCCTGATGCGCTTCGCGAAGGTGGCGGCCGCGAGCACCCTGCTCGCGACGCTGCTCGCCGCGTGCGCGGTAGGCCCCGACTACAAGCGCCCGGATGCGCCGACGCCCGCCGCGTTCAAGGAAGCGCCGACGCTCGCCGCGGGCGAACAGGCCGGCACGTGGAAGACGGCCGAGCCGTCGGACGGCGCGCACCGCGGCGAATGGTGGACGGTGTTCGGCGACCCGGTGCTCGATTCGCTCGAGACGCAGGCGCTCGCCGCGAACCAGAACCTGAAGGCCGCGGCCGCGCGTGTCGAGGAAGCGCGCGCGGCGACGCGTTCGGCACGCTCGCAATGGTTCCCGCAGGTCGGCGCCGGCTTCGGGCCGACGCGCGAAGGGCTGTCGTCGGCGTCGCAGCTCCAGCCGCAAGGCACGGGCCCGACCAACGCGACGCTGTGGCGCGCGCAGGGCACGGTGTCCTACGAGGCCGACCTGTTCGGCCGCGTCGGCCGCAACGTCGAGGCGTCGCGCGCCGACCAGGCGCAGAGCGAAGCGCTGTTCCGTTCGGTGCAGCTCGCGCTGCAGGCGGACGTCGCGCAGAACTACTTCGAACTGCGCCAGCTCGACTCGGACCAGGACCTGTATCGCCGCACGGTGGAGTTGCGCGATCAGGCGCTGAAGCTCGTGCAGCGACGCTTCAACGAAGGCGACATCAGCGAGCTCGACGTGTCGCGCGCGAAGAACGAGCTGGCCAGCGCGCAGGCCGATGCGGTCGGTGTTGCGCGCCGGCGCGCGGCTTCCGAGCATGCGCTCGCGATCCTGCTCGGCAAGGCGCCCGCGGATTTCGCGTTCAAGGAAACGCCGATCGTGCCGGTCGGCGTGAAGATTCCGGCGGGCCTGCCGTCCGCGCTGCTCGAACGCCGTCCGGACGTGTCGGCGGCCGAGCGCGCGATGGCGGCAGCGAACGCGCGGATCGGCCTCGCGAAGTCGGCGTACTTCCCGAAGCTCGACATCACGGGGGCGTTCGGCTATGAAGCGTCGACGCTCGGCAACCTGTTCCTGTGGTCGAGCCGCACGTTCCTGCTCGGGCCGTTCGCCGGCACCGCGCTGACGCTGCCGCTGTTCGACGGCGGGCGCCGTGCGGCCGGCGTGCAGCAGGCGCGCGCGCAGTACGACGAGCAGGTCGCGAACTACCGGCAGCAGGTGCTCGTCGCGTTCCGCGAAGTCGAGGACAATCTCGCCGATCTGCGCCTGCTCGACGACCAGATCCGCGCGCAGGATGCGGCCGTCAATGCGTCGCGCCGCGCGGCGACGCTGTCGCGCACGCAGTATCAGGAAGGCCAGGTCGCGTATCTCGACGTGATCGACAGCGAGCGCTCGGTGCTGCAGTCGCAGTTGCAGTCGAACCAGTTGACCGGCGCGCAGGCCGTGTCGACCGTGAACCTGATCCGTGCGCTGGGCGGCGGTTGGGGGAATGCGCCGGCGCCGACGGCGGTGGGTGATGCGGCATCCGTCAAGGCGGAAGTGGCTGCGCGGTGACGCGCGAACGGCGGGCGATTCGTCGCTCGCCGGCCGTAAAGCGAAGAACCCCGGCATGCAGGCCCAGGTCTGCATGCCGGGGTTTTTTTATGGGTTATCGCGAATGTCCGGGGAAGGAATGTCGGCGATCGGCCAATCAGCAACGTTCACCGGATAATGCGGTTGGACATTCGAGCGTCGGTCGCACGCCGAAAGCGGTCAATGATCCTTCCGAAGTCGATGGCGGCTCGGCGCTGTCCGACATCGGGATTGCCTCGGTCGTACTTCGGCAATCGGGAAAATGGCGGACGGTGACGGCATCGATGCCACGATGTCAGGCAATTGCCGCCGCTGATCAACGCGTTTCCGCCGATTCAAAGATCGCGCGGCCGTCCACTGCAACGCCTCGCGTGAGCACCGTGCCGACATTCACGGTACCCGCCTCAAACCCGGTTGCTGCCTGATCCACTGGCATACCCTCCGGCGCACCGAACATCCTTGACGAATCCGCGCTGTCGGTACCGGACAGACGCGCCATGCATGAAGGCGTTCCTGTTGAAACGCCGATCGGTAAGCGACGATCGAATCGACTGAACGTCCTGCCAACGACGTTGCAGCGAAGGCAACACCGTGGTTCGCGAATGCGCCTTCCGTTGCGAATTGCTACAGGATACGGTTGATACCGTTGTACTGAACGCTTACCTTCAACGGAGCACATCATGCGCTCGAGGATTTTTTTGTCCGCGATTCTCTGCACGTCAACGGCACTGGCGGTCATCCCGGCGACAGCCAGCGCGGAGCCGTTTGCAATCAGGGTCGATGACCTCAGTCACGGACACTTTACGAACGAACAGGTTTACGGCGGTTTTGGCTGTCACGGTCAGAACGTTTCGCCGCGCATTTCGTGGACTCACGTTCCGCGCGGCACGAAGAGCCTCGTCGTGACAATTTTCGACCCCGATGCGCCGACCGGCGGGCTCGGCTGGACCCATTGGGAGGTCGTCAATATTCCACCTTCGGAGTCGTCGATCGAAAAAGGCGCTTCCGGCAATCCGACGCGCATGCCGGCAGGCGCTGTCGAGACGTTGACGGACTTTGGCGAATCCAGATACGGTGGGCCGTGCCCGCCTCAGGGGGCGTCGCATCGATATGTCGTGACGGCGTCCGCCCTGGACGTGGCAAAAATCGATGTGGCGCCGGCGGCGAGTCCTGCAGTCGTCGCCTATCAGATGCACGGGAAAGTCATCGCTCAGGCGAAGTACGTCGCCAGATATCATCGCGCCGCGACTAACGATTGATGGTTGCGATTACACCAACGACATTCCACCATCGACGTTCAGGTTGATGCCGGTAACTGTCTGTTGAGAATCTGAATGGTTTATCTGCCTTTGTTCGAGCGGTCGAGGCCAGTTCGTTCACGGGAGCGGCGCGCTTGCTCGGCACGACGCCGTCGAGTGTGTCGAGAAGCGTTGGAAGATTGGAGAGGCGTCTCGGCATCAGGCTGTTCCGGCGCTCGACAAGGGCTACCGTCCTGACAATGGAGGGGCAAACATACTATGAGCGCATCGCGCCGCTCATACGAGGCATCGAGGAAGCAGGTAACGCATTGACTACGTCGCCGGCCGCGGTCGGCAAACTGCGTATCAGTGTGCCCGGCGCGTTAGCGCGCATTCTGCTCGACCCACTCACCAAGGACTTGATGGCGCGTCATCCGGGCCTCCTGTTCGATGTGAACGTGAGCGACCATCATGTCGACATCATCCGCGAGGGTTTCGATCTGGTCATCAGAGCCGGACAGGTCATGGACAGCACGTTACATGCGCGGAAATTGGGCGATCTGCCGCTAGTGCTCGTGGCCTCCCCTGACTATTTGAGCCGCAACGGCGTGCCGGAATCGGCATCCGAACTAGGTATGCATCGCCACGTTCGTTACAGACTTGCCGGACGCGTGGTGCCCGTCACGTTTGCTGACGATGTGAGCGTGCAGATGGAAGGTGCATTCGACTCCGACAGCGGTGAGACCATGAGACTGGCGGCATTGAATGGACTCGGTATCGCACAGATACTGAAAGCGACGGTTCAGGAAGATGTCGACGCGGGACGTTTGTGTCCCGTGTTGCCGGAGTTGGCGTTGAGATCCGTGCCGCTTCATGTGTTGCACGGATATGGAAGAAACATGCCACTGCGAGCCAGAGTATTTATCGACTTCGTGGAGAAGCAAGTCTCGCAGTTGATGAAGTGACGCTTTTCGCTTGCGGATTCAACCTGTCGATGCAACACACTTGAAGCTGCATAGCAGCGGGGAGCGTTGCAATGAAACAGAGGCGGCGGATCTCTATACAGACGGTGCGGCGGCGTCCTGCCGCGCGCACCGCTCGTGCATGACGTTCAGCGTGCTCGCAGGACGACAATGCGTGACGCCACAGGCACATCCGTGCGGAACCGATCGCGCGCCACCGCGTAACCACGCCGCCGCGTCACCGCATTACGCGCCGCCGAACGCCTGTCCCATCGGCTTCATTCGCATCCCGCGCGTGAGCCGGGTCCACGGCAGGTCTGCCGGATCGGCCTGCATCGGGCCCGGCGCCTTGGCGACCAGCACCGCGTGCGCGATGTCCTGGAAATCGGCGCGGAAGTGCACCGAGCTCTTGTTGACGAGGATCTTCATCGCCTCCGGCTCGACGCCGCCGACCCGATACAGATTGCGATCGAGCATCTGCGCCTTGCCGGTGCTCACGACGATCCGCACGCCATCGATCCGCAGGCATGCGACCGGCCCGACGTCGGCCTGCATGCCGTTCATCATCGGGCCGTCGTAGCGGCAGATACCGTCGGACAGCGCGACGACCTCGAAGCGCGCGCGAAGCGGTTCGTCGCCGGGCACGCCCGAGCCGCCGAGCGACAGGTCGATGCGCGCGCCGACCCCTGCGCGCCACGCCGCGGTCACCGCGGCCGGGTCCCACAGCAGGCCGAGCGCCGCTTCGCGCGCGCCATGACGCAGCAACGCGCGAAGCAGGCCCGTCGTATTCGAATCGCCGCCCGCGCCCGGATTGTCCTGCGTGTCGGCGATCACGACCGGCTTGCTCGCGTCCGCGGCAAGCCGCATCGCCTCGCGCACGGCGTCGTCCGGCGACAGGAACGGCACCTGCCACTTCGCCTCGTCGGCCAGCATCGCGTCGTACAGCGTCTGCACGGCGGCTTCCACCGCGTCGGTGTCGCCATAGCCCCAGATGACCGGCCCGCATTCCGGGAAATCCGCAGCCGGAAAGCCCGGCGCGAACGACAGCGACACCACGCCGCCGGTTTCGAGTGCCGCGAGGCGCGCGTACATCGCACGAGCAGGATCGAGCAGCGTGCACATCCCGTTGATCGGGATCAGGAACGGCAGCCGCCGCGCCGCACGACGCAGCGGGCCGCGGTTTGCGAGCCGGCGTTCGAGCAGGCGTTCGAGCAGCGCGGCCGCGCGTTCGCCGGTTTCCGCCATGTCCACGTGCGGATACGTGCGAAAGGCGACCAGCGCGTCGGCGCGGCTCAGCATCAGGTCGGTCACGTTCGCGTGCAGGTCGAGCGACGCGACCACCGGCACGTCCGGGCCGACCGCGGTGCGGACGCGGTCGAGCAGGGTGCCTTCGCCGTCGTCCGTGTGCTCGGCGACCATCGCGCCGTGCAGGTCGAGATACACCGCGTCGCAGCCGCCGTGTCGCGCCGCATCGACGATCTCGCCGGCGATGCGCTCGAAGGCGTCCTCGGTGACATGGGCCGACGGGCTGGCGCCGGCCCAGATCACCGGCAGCAGGCGCCAGTCGTGCCGCTCGGCTGCGTTGATGAAGCCGCCGGCCGGAATGTTGACGTCGCGCAGGGCGAGCACGTCGGCGCCGCGCACCAGCGCGGGAAACCCTTCGCCGCGTTCGAAGTTCGCATAGGCGGCCTTGGTGGGCGCGAAGGTGTTGGTTTCATGCTGGAAACCGGCAACGAGAATGCGTCGGGTCATGAGGTCGTGTCCAGTAAAGCAGGTCGGTGTGCTTGTTCCATGGGGCGATACGGCACCGTCGCGACGCGATCGGTCACCGTGCGTCGGCGGGCAGGCGGTTCATGATCAGCGCCACGGCGCCCGCGACCATCAGCGCGACGATCACGAGCAATCCCGCCTGCATGCTGCCGGTCGCGGTGCGGATCTCGCCGATCAGCGTCGGGCTGAGGAAGCCGCCGAACAGGCCGATCGTGTTGATGAGCGCGATGCCGCCGGCGGCCGCGTTGCCCGTCAGGTATTGCGACGGGATGGCCCAGAACACTGTATAGGCCGCCCACAACAGCGCCGTGGCGATCGTCATGCAGGCGAGCGATACCGCGAGATGGCCGCCGGCCCAGGTCGCGGCGGCCAGCGCGGCGGCGCCGACGATGGCCGACACGGCGCTGTGCAACCGGCGCTCGCCGCGACGGTCCGAGCGCCGGCCGATCACGAGCATCGCGCACGCGGCGCCGACATACGGAATCATCGAATAGAAGCCGATCTGCATCGTGTCGGTCACGCCGTTGGCCTTGAGAATCGACGGCAGCCAGAAGCTGACCGCGTAGATGCCGCAGATCATCGTGAAGTACGCGAAGGCCAGCAGGTAGACGCGCGGGTCGCGTGCGGCCTGCCCGAACGCGTGGTGGCCGGCCGCGGGCACCGGCAGCTCGGTGGCGAGCAGGTTTTTCTCACGGTCGCTCAGCCACGCCGCATCGTCCGGGCGATCGGCCAGTAGCTTCAGTACCAGCAGGCCGAGCACCGCACACGGCAAACCTTCCACGACGAACATCCACTGCCAGCCGGCCAGTCCGTGTGCGCCATCGAGGGCTGTCATCAGCCAGGTCGACAGCGGCGAGCCGACGATGCCGCCGATCGGCCCGGCCATCATCACGACGGCCATCACGCCGGCCATGCGGCGCGGGCCGTACCAGTAGGTCAGGTAGAAGATCATGCCCGGCGCGAAGCCGGCCTCGAACACGCCGAGCAGAAAGCGCAGCACGTAGAACGACGTGGTGTCGTGCACGAACATCATCGCGGCGGACGTCAGCCCCCACAGCACCATGATCCGGCTGATGGTCTTGCGCGCGCCGATCCGGGGCAGCATCAGGTTGCTCGGAATCTCGAACAGCACGTAGCCGAGGAAGAAAATGCCCGCGCCGAGGCCGTAGGCCGCGTCGGAAAAGCCGAGCGCGCTTTGCATGTGGAGTTTCGCGAAGCCGATGTTGACGCGATCCAGATACGCGAACGTATAGCAGAGCAACAGCAGCGGCAGCAGGCGCCAGTTCAGTTTGCGGTACAGCGCCTGCACCGGCGCGCTGTCGTGCGCGACCGAACGGCGGGAGGATGGGACGGCGGACATGTCTCTCTCCAGTGGCGTGAGCGTCTTGCGGAATGGGTTCCGATTGCCGCATCGTCGGAGAGCCGAAAAAGCAGAGCAAGAGCAACTTAAGTGATCTAATGTTGCCCGACAGGCAACGATCGGGCGAACCGGGAACCTCCATGCGCGAACTCAACCAGCGCCGCTTGCGCTACTTCCACGAGGTGCTGACGCACGGCTCCATCCGCGGCGCGGCCGACAGCATCAATACCGCGCCGTCCGTGATCACGCGGCAGATTCGGCTGCTCGAGGAGGAGATCGGCGTCGAGCTGTTCGAGCGGCAGGCGCGCGGCGTGCGGCCCACCGAGGCGGCCGCGCATCTGCTCGAATACTGGCGCGGGTGCCGCTCGCAGCAGGAATTGTTCGAGGAGCGCCTGCAGGCGTTGCGGCGGCTGCAATCCGGCCAGGTGCGCATCGTCACCAGCGAAGGTTATGTCGACGTGCTGATGGACGAGGTGCTGACCGATTTCTGCATGCGTTATCCGAAGCTCGACGTGATCGTCGACGTCCTGCCGGTCAACAACGTGCTGCAGGAAGTGGCGGAGAGCCGCGCGCACATCGGGCTCGCGTACAACCCGCCGGCCCATCCGGAGATCGAGTATCTCGCCACGTCGTCACAGCCGGTGGTGGCGCTCGTTCATGCCGGCCATCCGCTCGCGGTGCGTGGCGGCGCGGTGTGCGCGCACGAACTTGGCGAGTATCCGCTCGCGCTGATGCCGCCGGCGTTCGGTCTCGGCCAGGTCGCGCAGATGCTCGCCTATACCGAGAACCTGCCGATCCGTCCGACGCTGACGACCAACTCCCTCGCGGTGTTGCGCCATTTCGTGAAGCGCCACGACGGCATTACGTTGATCGGCGCATTCGCGGCATATCGCGAACTCGAGAGCGGCGAACTCGTCGCGCTGCCGATCGCGCATCCGTTGTTCGATTCAGCGAAAGCGCGCCTGCTCGTGAAAGTGGGGCGGCCGCTCGGCGTCGCGGCCGATACGCTGCTGAATTGCCTGCTGCACGATATGACGATGTTCGCGGGGGCGGCTACGGGTCGGCGCCCGACCGGAAAACGGCCGCGCGTGGCGAAGCGCACGCGTTGACGGGGGCTGTCGGCAGCGGCAGCGCTCGGTCGTCGGCGCGTTCGGCCCACAGCGCGCGGACCAGTTCACTCGCCGCCTTGCCGAGCCCCGTGTGTTTCTGCCGCCGCAAATACACGGGCAGCGGCAGCCCGTTGCGGATGTTCGCGAACGCGAGCGGCGCGAGTTCGCCGTCGGCGACGTATCGCCCGATCACGGATGCGGGCAGGTTCGCCCAGCCATGCCCGGCCTTCACGAGTGCGATCGCGGTGGCCATGTCGGTCGCCTTCCACATGCGGTTGCCGATCAACGGCCGCACGTCGGTGAGCGGCCGCTCGGGATCGGCGATCACGATCTGGCGGAAGCCCGACAATCGCTCGATCGCCTCGGGCTGCGCGCATTCGGCGATGGCCGGGTGACTCGGCGCGGCAACCGCGACGAGTGTCTCGGTCCACAGCGCGTGAATCTGTTCCTGCGGATGCAGATCGAGCCCGCCGTACGCGACACAGAGATCGACGGCGCCGCGATGCAGCGCATCGACGATCGCGTCCTGCGGCGCGGTGACGATGCTGATCGCGAGCGCCGGGTATTTCGCGGCCACCGCCGTCAGCGCGCGGGCGACCGGCGCGCCGTCGATCTCAGCCGCGAGCCCGAGCCGCAACGTATCCTCGACACCTTCCGACAAGTGCTGCGCATGCGCACGCAGCGCATGCAGCCGCTCGGCGATCGCGCGCGCGTCGGGCAGCAGCGCGGCCATCGCGGCGGTCGGCGTCGGCTCGCGCGTGCCGCGATCGAACAGCACGAGGGCGAGTTCGGCCTCGAGGTTCGCGATCGCCATGCTGACCGCCGACGGTGTGCGGCCGAGCGCTCGCGCGGCGGCCGAGAACGAACCTTTGTCGATGACGGTCAGCAGCATGTCGATGTGGTCGCTGGTCAGCACGCGCGCCTCCTGTCAGAAAAATTGAAAGGACCTGACTTTTGCGGACGAAGTGCCCGCTGTAGTCTCGCCACCTGGTTCGAAACGAAGGTGGTTGGTCATGCAAGGATGGAAGAGACGCATAGTCTACGTCGTGATGTTCGAGGTACTCGGCATCCTCGTCGCGTCGTCGGTGCTCGGCATGCTGAGTGGTGCTAGCGCGGCGACGAGCGGCCTGCTTGGCGTGATGATCTCGACGACGGGTGTCATCGTCAATTTTCTGTACAACCTCGGGTTCGAGGCGTGGGAACGGCGGCGTGCGGAAACGACGCGCACCGTCGCGCGGCGCGTCGTGCATGCGATCGGCTTTCAGGCCGCGCTCGTGACGTTCCTGATTCCGCTGATCGCGTGGTGGCTCGACGTGCCGCTGCTGCAGGCATTCCTGTACGACGCGGTGCTGATCGTGTTCTTCCCGATCTTCACGTTCACGTACAACTGGGCGTTCGACAGCGTGTTCGGGTTGCCGGATGCGGTGACGCGCAAGGCGGCGCCGGCTGCGTGATGCAGAGGGATGCGAAACGATGCGGACAGCTCTGCGCCGTTTCGCTTCTGCAAGAGAGAGGAAGACGGGCGGCGCGCATGCCGCCCGCGACGTTACGCGGCGACGAACTCGTGCACGTAGCGGTTGAACACGGCCGGGCTCGCCGCATTCATCCCGTGCGACGCACCGGCGACGGTCTGCCGTTGCGCATCGCCGATCCACTGCGACAGCGTGTCGACGTTGTGGCGGAACATCTTCGGGCTGCGCTGGCCGTCGATCAGCAGCGTGCGGCATGCGATGTCGCCGGCCGTGTGCTGCGAATACGCGGGCAGCGGGTCGCGCAACTGCTTCGGCAGCGTGCTCGCGTTGTCGATCGCCATCGTGCGGAAGCGCGACGTGCTTTTCTTCCATGCGCCCGGCAGGCTCACCGAGTCGACGAACATTTCGAGGCCCGCTTCGACTTCGCCCTGCTCGATCAGGTTCACCGCCTTCGTGCGCAGCGCGAGCGCGGCGGCCGGCAGCGCGGCTTCGCGCACGCCCTGCTGTTGCAGCGGGCCGCCCGGATCGGCAAGCGTGAGCGATTCGACGAGGTGCGGATGCTGGCGCGCGACGTTGAACGCGACGCTGCCGCCACGCGAATGGCCGACCAGGTGCACGGGGCCGAGATCGAGCGCGTCGATGAATTCGGCGAGCTCGTCGACGTGGTTCTGCCAACTGAACTCGTCCTGGATGCCCGCTTCGACGGCCGGCCAGTAATGGCTGAGGCTCGGCGCGATGCAGCGGTAGTGGGCCGACAGCGACGCAAGCTGCGGATCCCAGTAGCGGTAGTCGCACAGCGAGCCGTGCACGAACACCATCGGCGCGCCGCTGCCCCGCTCGACATACGGCAGGCTGATGCCTGACGAAAGCGTCGCAAATTGCAGGTCGGGGTTCGCGAGCACGGACGGCTCGATTCGCATGTTCATGACTGAAAGACTCAAAGGTGCGTCAACACGACGCAACTATGCATCACGGCGACCTGCAAGGAAAACGCATAATTTTCATCGTGACGATCAATTTTATTGATGGCTGTGCCGGAAACCCCTGTCGGAGCGTGGTCATATGTCGAAGCCTTCAATCATCTGACGATTTATTTCGGCGGAGAAAGGGCGTGCGGCGGCTTGCGCACATGCGCAAACGCACCGGAAAAAGAGGGAAGCAGGGGGCTGCGCGTCAGCGCACCGTCAACGCCGGCGCGGCCTGCAGCTCGACGGGCAGATCGTTGTCGGCCGCGAACTGCATCGCGAAGTCGAACGCGTCCGCGCATACGCCGCGCAATTCGTCCGACACGAACAGGCATTTGACGCCGCCGTCGACGACCGGCATCGCGAGCCGCGACAGCGCGCACGGATAGCCGGGCCGCCGTTCGCCGACGAACAGCGTGATGACGCCCGCGAGGCGTTCGGGCCAGTCGCTGGGGCGGAAGGTCTTCCGCGCGCGCGTGACGCCGCGGATCAGGTGGCCGTGGGTTTGGTCGATGAGGCGGCCGTGTTCGGTGACTTCGATGCGATCCATGCTGTGGTGCGTGTCCTTGTCCGCGTCATTCGCCGCCGTCGGCCGCCGCGTCGCCGCGCGCGGGAATCCGCAGGTTGCGCAGCTTGTGATAGAGCGTTTTCTTCGGCATGCCGAGCGCGACGCTTGCGTCCGCAACGTTGCCGTGGTGACGCTGCAGCATGTCCTCGATCAGCATCCGTTCGAAATACGCGAGCTGTTCCGCGAGCGTGCCGCCCACGGCTGGCGCGCCGCCCGACGACAGCAGGCTGTCGCCGGTCAGCCCGAGCACGAAGCGGTCGGCCACGTTCTGCAGCTCGCGCACGTTGCCGGGCCACGCGTGCGTCATCAGTTCGGACACCTGCGCAGCCGTGACGACCGGCGCCGGCTGCCCGAAGCGCCGCGCGGCCGCGAGCACGAAATGCTCGAACAGCAGCGGCACGTCCTCGCGCCGCTCGCGCAGCGGCGGCAGCTCGATCTGCGCGACGTTGAGGCGATACAGAAGATCCGCGCGAAAGCGCCCGTCGGCCGCGAGTTCGGCGAGATCGGCCTTCGACGCGGCAACCACGCGGCAGTCGACCGGAATCAGCTCGTTCGCGCCGAGCCGCTCGACCACGCGCTCCTGCAGCACGCGCAGCATCTTGATCTGCAGCGAAATCGGCATCGTCTCGATCTCGTCGAGGAACAGCGTGCCGCCGTGCGCCCATTCGATCTTGCCGATGCGCTTCTTGATCGCGCCGGTGAACGCGCCGGCTTCGTGGCCGAACAGTTCGCTCTCGAAGATCTGCTCGGGCAGGCCGCCGCAGTTCAGCGCGACGAAATGCGCGTCGCGCCGGCCGCCGAAGTCGTGCAGGCTGCGCGCGATCAGTTCCTTGCCGGTGCCGGTTTCGCCGGTGATCAGCACCGACACCGACGTATCGGCGAGGCGCAGGATTTTCTTGCGCACGTCGGCCATCGCGGGCGACTTGCCGAGCACGTACGCCTCGATGCCCTGCCAGTTGTCGAGCGCCGCGCGCAGCCCCTGCACCTCGAGCGTCAGGCGGCGCTTCTCGACCGCGCGCGCGACGCGGCCGGCGATCACGTCCGACGAGAACGGCTTCTCGATGAAGTCGTACGCACCGACCTGCATCGCGCCGACGGCCGTCGAGATATCCGCGTGGCCGCTGATCAGCACGACCGGGATCTGCGCATCGACGGCCATCACGCGGTCGAGCAGCTGCAGCCCGTCGATGCCCGGCATCCGCACGTCCGACACGATCACCACCGGCGCGCCGGGTGCGACATACGCGAGCGCGTCGGCGGCCGACGCGAACGCGTCGACCGGGAACCCGGCGAGCGCGACGGCCTGCTCGACGCCGATCCGGACGTTTTCATCGTCCTCGACGACCAGCACCCGAATCTCATCTTCCATGCTCTGTCCTTTGCAGCGTCGCCGCCGCGAATTCGATACTGAACTGCGCGCCGCCTTCGTCGCGGTTCGTCGCGGCGATCTTCGCGCCGAACGCCTCGACGATGCGCGACGTGATCGCGAGGCCGAGCCCGAGGCCCTGGCCGCGCGGCTTGGTCGTGACGAACGGCTCGAACAGGTGCGGCAGCACGTCGGGCGCGATGCCGGCGCCGCTGTCGGCGATCGTGAAGCGCACGCGGCCGGCTTCGTCCGGTTCGGCCGCCTCGATGACGATGCGGCGCACGGGCGCGTCGTGCACCGCGTCGAGCGCGTTGCCGAGCAGGTTCACGATCACCTGCTGTAACTGGCTCGATTCAGCGGACACCGCCGTGCCGGGCGCGATGTTCACGTCGAGCCGCACGCCTTCGTCGCGGATTCGCGCGTCGTAGATGAGCCGCGCATGCGCAACGGCCTCGTTCAGCGACACCGCGACGCGCTCGACGTCGGGCTTGCGCGCGAAGGTTTTCAACTCGCCGGTGAGCACGGCCATGCTGTCGACGAGCTTGCCGATCCGTTCGAGATTGGCATCCGCCTGCGCCGGCTGGCCGCGCGCGAAGAACGTGCGCGCGTTGTCGCACAGCGTGCGGATCGCGACGAGCGGCTGGTTCAGCTCGTGCGTGAGGCCGGCGGCCATCTGCCCGAGCACCGCGAGCTTGCCCGCGTGCACGACTTCCTGCTGCGAATCGCGCAGCCGCTGCTCGGTGCGCTCGCGCTCGTCGATCTCGTTCTGCATCCGCTCGTTCGCGGCCGTCAGCGCGGCCGTGCGCTGCGCGACGGTCAGTTCGAGCCGGTCGTTCGCGCGGCGCAGCGCATCCTGTGCGCTCAGCCGCGCGACGATCGCCCGGCGGCGCTGGATCGCGTAGCCGGCCAGCAGCGCGGCGATCAGGAACGCGCCCGTGACGAACACGAACGCCGTCTGCTGCTGGCGCCGCGCGCCCGCGATGTCGAGCAGCACCATCAGCGAATCGCCGGCCTGCGGCGCGGGCCGCGACATCACCAGATAGCGCGTGCTGCGGCCGGCGCGGCGCGGATCGGGGAACGCGCCGAGCCACGCGGCCGCGCTGCGCTCGCCGATGTGGCGGTACGGCAGCGCGTCGACGGTACGGCCCGCGTATTGGCGCGACGCCTGGATGTCGTGCTGCTGCTGCGCGGTGATCGGGCGCAGCGCGGTGAATTTCCATGCGGGTTCGGTCGAGATCACGACCACGCCGTTGCTGTCGACGACCATCGCGGCGACGCCCGGCGCGCGCCATGCCGATTCGAGCGAATCGACGCTGATCTTCACGGCGGCCACGCCGATCGGCACGCCGTCGTCGCGCACCGCGCTGGCGAAGTAGACGCCCGGCACGCCCGTGTTGGTGCCGATGCCGAAGAAGCGGCCGCTGCCGCGCGCGAGCGCGTCCTTGAAGTACGGCCGGTACGACACGTTGGTGCCGACGAAGCTGATCGTCTCGTTCCAGTTGCTGGCGGCGATCACTTCGCCCTGCAGGTCGATCACGTCGACCGCGCCGCTGCCCGCGTCGCGGTTCACGGCTTCGAGGTACGTGTTCACCTTGTGCACGAGGTCGGGCGCGTCGTGCGGCGCGGCCTTCAGCATCGCACGCACGCCGTCCTGCCGCGCGACCAGGCCGGGCAGGATCTCGAAGCGGCCGAGCTCGCTCTTCAGGCTCGACGCATACAGGTCGAGCCGGTGCGCGCCGGTTTCCTCGAGCGCGTCGATCGCGCGTTCCCATGCGAAATCGACGGCCGCAGCGGCCACGCCGACATACAGCACGGCGGTCAACCCCCAACCCCACCACGGGATTCCCTTGAAGCTTTTCTGCACGTTCGCCCTCATCGAAACCCGCAACCGGTCGTCCGGAACCGGCCGTCCGCAACCGGCCGTCCGGAACGACGCGCGCCGCGCGCCGGCAAGGCCGGCGGCGGCGCGTGCGAAGCAGCCGGCGCGACGGGGCGCGCGGCGGAGCGTCACCCGAAGTGCGCGACCAGGATCAGCGTCACCGTGACGACGATCGCGCCGCCGATGCGCGTCGCGATCTGCGCGAACGGCATCAGCTGCATCCGGTTCGCGGCGGTCAGGATCGCGACGTCGCCGGTGCCGCCTTGCCCGCTATGGCACGCGTTCACGATTGCGGTGTCGATAGGGTACATCTTCATCAGGCGGCCGACCACGAAACCGGTGCCCATCAGCGTCGCGACGGTCGACACGATCGTCACGACGTTGACGATCGTGAATGCGGCGGTCAGCTTGTCCCACGGCGTCATCGCGACGCCGATCGCGAACAGCAGCGGATACGTGACGGCGGTCGAGAAGAACTTGTAGACGACGAACGCGCCTTCCTGCAGCGGCGGCGACACCGCGCGCGCGAGCTTCACGAGCACCGCGAGGAACAGCATCGCGACCGGTGCGGGCAGGCCGAACAGCTTGTGCGCCATCAGGCCGACGAGGTACAGCGTGATCGCCGTGATGCCGGCGCCCGCGATGTGCGTGACGTCGACGTGGCCGCGGATTTCTTCGTTTTCCGGCGTCATGTCGCCGGTTTCGCCGACCTGCAGGCGGCCGTTGCCCGTCAGGTGCGGCAGGCGCTTGCCGAGCATGTCGAGCGCGCCCGACAGGATGATCGCGGTCAGGCTGCCGAGCATCACCGACGGCAGCACCATCGCGAACATCTCGCCTTGCGGCAGGTGCATCAGTTCCGAATAGCCGATCGACAGCGGAATCGCGCCTTCGCCGACGCCGCCGGCCATGATCGGCACGACGATGTACAGCAGCGTGTGGCGCGCGCCGAGGCCGAGCGCGGTGCCCACCGCCGTGCCGACGATCGCCGCGGCGACCGAGCCGACGGCGAGCGGGACGAAGATCTTCACGAAGCCCTGGATCAGCACGCGGCGATCCATGCTCAGGATGCTGCCGACGATGATCGAAGCGATGAACAGGTACAGGAAGTTGGTCGACTTCGTGAATTCGACCGTCAGGTTCAGCACCGGCTTCGGCAGCACGTGGTAGTACGTGAGCGCCGACGGCACGAAGGTCGCGAAAATCGCGGCCGCGCCGATGTTGCGCAGCAGCGGCAGGCGCTTGCCGAGTTCCGCGCACGTGAAGCCGAAGAACGCGAGCACGGCGATCGCCATCGAGATTTCGCCGGGCACCTTGCCCGTCACCGCGAAGCCGACGATCAACCCGAACAGGATCACGTAGACCGGCAGCGGGATGATGCCGACGCGGATTTCCATCAGCTTCCACCAGCCTTCCGGCCAGAAGCGTGCGCGCGTGGCGGGGCCGGCTTCGGCAATCGGCTCGGGATGGGACGGGGTATGGATAGAGGTCTGCAAGACGTGTCTCCTGATGTTGGAATGCCTGCTTTGCTTCGCGGCATCGTGTGCCGACTATTACGCAACCTCCGTGCCAAGGTGTCGGCCTGTCGGCTTGTTTGCAGATCGTTGATTCATAATGGATTTTTATCGTCTGCGGAAAGGGCGGCGCGAAGGCCGTTCCGAGATTTCGGAATTCGCGCGGCAGGCAGGCCGAGATTTCGGCCGGATGGCCGGCCTGCTACTCGGCCGGACCCCCGGCCGCGCCCGATCGCCCGCCATATCGCCGCGCGCGATTTTCTTCGCACAATCGCTTCGTAGACCGCCCCCTCGCCGCTCTCTATCATCGGCTGATCCTTTTCCGATGCGACGACGACTGTCCGGAGAACGCCCGCGCGTTCGCCGCGGCGTCGCTCATCCGTCGATACCGTCTTTGGACAGGAGAGTGGTTTCCATGCTGCATGCCGTTTTTTCCGCCCGCTTTTCCTCCGGCCGCTTCGCGCGGCCGGCCCGCCTGCTGGCGGCCGTGCTGCTCGCCGGGTTGTTCGGCGTCGGGCTGCCGAACGGCGCACGCGCCGACACCGCGCCGCTGAAGGTCGGCATCTCGACCAGCCCGCAGATCGAAGCGCTGAAGATCGCCGCGAAGGAGGCGAAGGCGCAGGGGCTCGACGTGAAGATCGTCGAGTTCACCGACTGGAATACGCCGAACGCGGCGCTCGCGAACAAGGACATCGACGTCAACTATTTCCAGCACATCCCGTTTCTCGAGAACGCGAACAAACAGGGCGGCTACAACTTCGTGTCGATCGCGCCCGGCACGATCATGAAGATCGGCCTCTATTCGAAGAAGGTGAAAAGCTTTGCCGAGCTGAAGGACGGCGCGCGCGTCGCGATCGCGAACGATCCGGTGAACGGCGGGCGCGGGCTGTTGCTGCTGCAGCGCGCGGGCCTGATCGCGCTGAAGCCGGGCGCCGACTATCGCGCGACGACGCACGACATCGTGTCCAACCCGAAGCACCTGAAGATCATCCCGCTCGAAGCGTCGCAGCTCGCGCGTTCGCTCGACGACGTCGACCTCGCGCAGGGCTACCCGAGCTTCATCAAACTCGCCGGCACGACCGACCCGAACAGCGCGCTGCTGTTCGACGGCACCGAGAACAAGATCTTCGCGATCCAGTGGGTCGTGCGGCCCGACAGCGTGAACGACCCGCGCATCCGCAAGTTCATCGCGATCTACCAGCACTCGCCGGCCGTGCGCCGTGCGCTCGACAACGCGTTCGGCTCGCTGTACGCGATCGCGTGGTGACGGAGGCTGACATGACGACGGCGAACCGGAAGAAGATCCTGCTCAACGCATTCAACATGAACTGCGTCGGGCACATCAATCACGGGTTGTGGACGCATCCGCGCGACCGCTCCGCGCACTACACCGATCTCGACTACTGGGCCGATCTCGCGAAGACGCTCGAACGCGGCAAGTTCGACGGGATCTTTCTCGCGGACATCGTCGGCGTGTACGACGTGTTCGGCGGCGGCCCCGACGCCGCGCTGCGCGAATCCGTGCAGGTGCCCGTCAACGATCCGCTGCTGCTCGTGCCCGCGATGGCGCAGGTCACGCGGCATCTCGGCTTCGGCGTGACCGCGAACCTGACCTACGAGCCGCCTTACCTGTTCGCGCGCCGCATGTCGACGCTCGATCACCTGACGAAAGGGCGCGTCGGCTGGAACATCGTCACCGGTTATCTCGACAGCGCCGCGCGCGGGATGGGCCTCGCGCAGCAGATCGGCCACGACGACCGCTACGAGCGCGCGGACGACTACATGGACGTCGTCTACAAGCTGTGGGAACAGAGCTGGGACGACGACGCGGTGATCCGCGATGCACAGGCACGCGTGTTCGCGCAGCCGGGCAAGGTGCGGCGCGTGAAGCACGACGGGCCGTTCTATTCGGTCGACGCGATCCACCTGAGCGAGCCGTCGCTGCAGCGCACGCCGGTGCTGTACCAGGCCGGTTCGTCCGCGCGCGGCGTCGAGTTCGCGGGCCGGCATGCGGAATGCGTGTTCGTGAACGGGCAGAGCAAGGCGGCCGCGCGAGCGGCGGCGCTCGACATCCGCGCGGCCGCCGCGCGGCAGGGGCGCGACCCGGCGTCGATCCGGATCTTCGCGGGCGTGAGCGTCGTGACGGCCGAGACCGAGCGGCTCGCGCGCGAGAAATTCGACGAATACCGGCGCTACGCGAGCCCCGAAGCCGGCCTCGCGCACTTCGCGAGCTCGACCGGCATCGACTTCGCGAAGTACGGCCTCGACGAACCGATCTCGTACGTGAAGACCGATTCGATCCAGTCGGCCGTCGACGCGATCTCGCGCAAGAGCACGACCGGCACGTGGACCGTGCGCCGGATGCTCGAACAGATGTCGCTCGGCGGCCGCTACGCGCCGATCGTCGGTTCGCCGTCGCAGGTCGCGGACGAGCTGCAGTCGTGGATCGACGAGACGGGCATCGACGGCTTCAACCTGACGCGCACCGTGATGCCCGAGTCGTTCGAGGATTTCGTCGACTGGGTCGTGCCCGAGCTGCAGAACCGCGGCGTCTACAAGGAAGACTACGATCCCGCGCCGACGCTGCGCGAGAAGCTGTTCGGCGCGGGCGCACGCCTGCCTGCATGGCACACCGGCGCACAGCATCGGCCGGCCGCCGCGCCCGAACCCGCGCATCCCGCGCACGCCTGAACGTGACGGAGCGAAGCGATGACGCAATTGTTCGATACGCTGGGTTTCATCGACGCATCGGCCGCGCGCGCAGGCGCCGCAGCAACGGTGCATGAGACAACGGCTGCGCCGGCCGATGGTGCGGCCGTGTCGCTGGAGCAGGTCGGCAAGGTGTTCGCGACGCCGCGCGGCCAGGCCGCCGCGCTGCGCGACGTGACGCTCGACGTGCGGCGCGGCGAGGTGTTCGGGATCATCGGCCGCAGCGGCGCCGGGAAGTCGACGCTGCTGCGGCTCCTGAACGGCCTCGAACGGCCGAGCTCGGGCCGCGTGCGCGTGCAGGGCGTCGACGTCGGCGCGCTCGACGAGGACGGGCTCGTCGCATTGCGCCGCCGCACCGGCATGGTGTTCCAGCATTTCAACCTGCTGTCCGCGAAGACGGTATTCGAGAACGTCGCGCTGCCGCTGAAGATCGCCGGCGTGCCGAAGGCCGAGCGCGTGCGCAAGGTCGACGCGCTGCTCGAACTCGTCGGGCTGACCGCGAAGCGCGACGCGTATCCGGCGAGCCTGTCGGGCGGGCAGAAACAGCGCGTCGGAATCGCGCGGGCATTGGTCCACGATCCCGAGGTGCTGTTGTGCGACGAGGCGACGTCGGCGCTCGACCCCGAGACGACGCAGTCGATCCTCGCGCTGCTCGCCGACATCAACCGCCGCCTCGGGTTGACGATCGTGCTGATCACGCACGAGATGGAGGTGATCCGCGCGGTGTGCGACACGGTCGCCGTGATCGAACAGGGCGAGGTCGTCGAAACGGGCCCGGTGTGGCGCGTGTTCGGCGATCCGCGCCACGGCGCGACGCGCGCGCTGCTCAGCACGCTGGTGCACGACCTGCCGGCCGAACTGGCCGCGCGCGTGCAGCCGTTGCCCGAGCAGGCCGCGTTGCCGGACGGCGCGCAGGTCGTGCTCGACGTTCGTTATACGGGCGAGAGCGGCGGCGAGCCGGACGTCGGCGCGCTCGCGGCGGCGCTCGGCGGCTCCGTGCGTTTCCTGCACGGCGGGATCGAGCGCATCCAGGGGCATGCGCAAGGGCGGCTCGTGATCGCGGCTTCGCCCGGTGCGGACGATGCGGGCGCACAGTCTGCACGCGGCGCGGTTGCCGCGCTGCTCGAACGCGCGCGCCGCCATGCAAATCACGCGGAGGTGCTCGGCTATGTTTGAGCTCTGGTGGCCCGAACTGCTCGACGCGATCCGCGACACGCTGTCGATGGTCGCCGCGTCGGCCGCGATCGCGGCGCTGATCGGCATCCCGCTCGCGGTGATCCTCGTGACGACCGCGCCCGGCGGCATCTACGCGCGGCGCGGCGTGAACGCGGTGCTCGGCGCGCTCGTCAACGTGTTCCGCTCGACGCCGTTCATCATCCTGCTCGTCGCGCTGCTGCCGTTCACGCGCGTGCTGATCGGCACGACGATCGGCGTATGGGCGGCCGTCGTGCCGCTGTCGATCGCCGCGATCCCGTTTTTCGCGCGGATCGCCGAAGTGAGCCTGCGCGAGGTCGATCGCGGGCTGATCGAGGCCGCGCTCGCGATGGGCGCGAAGCGCCGCCACATCGTGTGGCACGTGCTGCTGCCGGAGGCGCTGCCCGGCATGCTCGGCGGCTTCACGATCACCGTCGTCGCGCTGATCGGCTCGACCGCGATGGCGGGCGCCGTCGGCGCGGGCGGGCTCGGCGATCTCGCGATCCGCTACGGCTACCAGCGTTTCGACACCACCGTCATGGCGACCGTGATCGTGATCCTGATCGCGCTCGTCTCGGCCGTGCAAATCACGGGCGACCGCCTGGTCCGACGCGTGACCCGGCGTACCTGAGCAGTGCCACAAGCACCCGCTCGTTTCATTCATGATCCTGAGAGAACGAACCCTATGACCTTGCCCATCGGCGCGCCGCGCGAATGGAACGGACAATTCGAGGAAGCGCTGTTTCTCGACGTGGCGCGACGCCATCGTCCCGGCTTCCCCGACAAACTCGCCACGCCGCCGCGCGAGCCGGCCAACGCGGACGAGCTGGCCGCCGTCGCCGACTACTACACGAAGATGGCGTCGCACGACCTGTTCATCGTGCAGGTCGTCGCGAAGGCGATCGACACGCTGTTCCGCGACGATCCGCATTTCCAGCTGATCCTGTCGCGCCAGCTCGGCGACGACGGCGCGCATGCGGTGATCGGCCGCGAGCGCGTGACCGAACTGACGGGGCGCGATCCGCTGCCGGAAGTCGACCGGCTCGTCGCCGCGCACTGGACGCGCATCGGCGATATCGCGGTGCGCGACGTCGCGGGGTTTCTCGCGTTCGAATGGCATTACGAGCTGCACATCCTCGCGAAGCTGTGGATCCAGCGCAAGACCGGCCGCATCGGCGACGGCGCGATGCGCGAGCACGGCGAGAACCGGATCCGGCCGGACGAGGAGTGGCATCGCGTGCAGATCGTCCAGTGGTGGTTCGACAAGCTCGCCGCGCTGCCGGCGGCGGAGCGCGACGCGCTGATCGATCGCGTGATCGCGGCCGACGAGGAAACGCAGGCGCGGCTCGACGGTTATCTGCACGACGAGTACGCGCATACCGCGCATGTGTTCGGTGCGGATATCGCCGAATACCGCGCGATCTACGACGACTGGCGGCGCGAGATCCTGTCGCGGCTGACCGGCCGCCGGCTCGGCGCGCTCGTGCCGCTGTCGGGCGAAGCCGTTGCGCAGGAAGCTGCTCGACAGGAAGCCGTCGCATGAACGATCCACGCGGCCCGGCGACGTTTGCGCCGGACACCGACGATGCGCCGGCGTTCGACCGGAGCGCATTGACGCGCGCGCTCGACGCACTGCGTGCAACCGCCGCCGCACGTGACCGCGCGGGCGGTCACGCGGCGCAGGAGAAACAGTGGCTCGCCGACGCGGGTCTGCTGACGCTCGCGGTGCCGCGCGCGTTCGGCGGGCAGGAAGCCGCGTGGCCCGCGATCTACGATGCGATCCGGCAGATCGCGCGCGTCGACAGTGCGCTTGCGCATCTCGTCGGGTTCCAGTGCCTGCAGGTGGTAAGCGTCGACGTGTGGGGCAGCGCCGCGCAGCGCGAACGTTATCTGCGCGGCACGGTCGAGCAGCGCTGGTGGTGGGGTAACGCGGTCAATCCGCTCGACACGCGGCTGGTGGCCACCGCGACGCCGGACGGCGGCTACCGGCTCGACGGCGTGAAGGGCTTCTGTTCGGGCACGCGCGGCTCGCAGCGGATGACCGTGTCCGCGCACGATCCGGAAACCGGCCGCACCGTGTTCGGCGTGGTGCCGACCGATCGCCCGGGGATCACGGTCAACGAGGACTGGGATCCGATCGGCCAGCGCCAGACCGATAGCGGCAGCGTGCGCTTCGACGGCGTGACGCTCGCGCCGGACGAGGTGCTGCACCGTTCAGAGACGCCGCCGACGCCGCGCGCGACGCTGCGCACGCTCGTGTCGCAGCTCGTGCTGACGAACCTGTTCGTCGGGCTCGCGGAAGGCGCGCTGGTCGAGGCACGCGATTATGTGCTGAAGCATGGCCGGCCGTGGATTCACTCGGACGCCGCGCAGGCGAGCGACGATCCGTACACGCTGCAGCGCTTCGGCGACATGCGCGTGCGGGCCGTTGCCGCGGCGGCGCTGGCCGATCGCGCGGCCGGCGCGTTGCAGCACGCGTGGGCGCGGCACGATGCGCTGACGGCGGACGAGCGAGCGGAGGTGGCGCTTGCGGTATCGGACGCGAAGATCGTCGCGCAGCGCGCGGCGCTCGACAACGGCGAGGCGCTGTTCGACGCATGCGGCGCGCGTGCGACGGCTGCGTCGCTCGGCCTCGACCGCTTCTGGCGGAATGCGCGCACGCATACGCTGCACGATCCGCTCGACTATCGGCTGCGCGATGTCGGCCGGTTCGCGCTGACGGGAGAATTGCCGCCGGCGTCGCTGTATACGTGACATGACGGCGGGCCGCACGGGCCACGCCGTCATGTCGTCGGCGCATGGGCGCCGATGGCCGGCCTGCGGGCGTCGGGAAACAGCTCCCGACGCGTTGCCGCTGCCGCTGGATTACCAGCGGTAGCCGACGCCGGCGCCCGCGCCGAACGAGCCGTGGCCCGACACGGCCGTCGTCACCGAGCCTTTGACCAGCCATTTCGCCGTGGCGACGGAAAGACCGACCGCCATCGCGCTTTGACCGCCATACGTGCCGCCGCCGAGCGCGACCACCTTCTCGCCGGGCAGCACCGCCTGCGGCAGGTTTGCCATTGCAATCGCGCTTGCCGTGCCGGCATTCGCGTCCTTGCGATACTTCGACATTTCCTCGCGGACGGAATTGATCGCACCGTTCAACTGGCGCACGTTCACGCCGTCCGTGGGCGCGGTGCCGTCGGCCACGTTGGTCAACTGACGTTCGGCACCGGGCGAACCGATCGATACCGTGTTGTCCCGATCGGCAACCGAGTTCGCGCCCAGCGCCACCGCATTGTTCGCGGTGGCCCGGCTGTTCGTGCCGATGGCTGTCGAATCCGTGCCCGATACATTCGAGCCGGTGCCGATGGCCGTTCCGTTTGACGCGGTGACTTTCGAATTCGTGCCGATGGCCGTTCCGTTCGTCCCCGTGACGGTCGAATTGACGCCGACGCCCGTGCCGTTGTCGCCGGACACGTTCGCGCCGTTGCCGACCGCCGTGCCGTTCGGCACGCTGACAACGGTGTTCCTGCCGATGGCGGTTCCCGTGCCATCGGCGACCGTGCCGCTCGGGACGCTCGACGAGATCTTGCCGACGGTCGTCGTGAGGCTGGCGAGGTCCGCCGTCAACGTCGACACTTGATTTGCGATCGAGAAGAGCTGCGAGCCGTTGACTGCATCCGTGCTGGTCGCGCTGATTGCGCCGGCCGCGACGTTCACGATCTGACGCTCGGCGCCCGCGCTGCCGACGCTGACCACACCCACGGGCGTGCCCGCGAAGCCGCCGTAGCTGACGCCGTTGAGCGTCACGCTGTTGACGGTCGTGAAAGCGCGCGTCGACGCGTTCGAGCCCAGTGCGACGGAATTCGCATCGGCGGCGTTCGCGCCTTCGCCGATCGCGACCGCGTTCACTGCGGATGCCGTCGCACGCGCAATGGCGATGCTCCCGACAGCAGAGGCCGAACTGTCGACGCCGAGCGCTACCGCATCGTTCGCGCCGGCGTTTGCCTGAAAGCCGAGTGACGTACCGCCGGCCGCAATGCTGCCCTTGCCCACGGCCGTGGAGAATGTCGTGGTGGCGCTGGCGCTTTGCCCGACCGCCGTCGACTGGTCGACGGCGAACGCGCCCTGGCCGAAGGCGGATGCCGTCGCGCCGTTCGCGATGGCTCCGTTGCCGACTGCCGTCGCCTGGGTTCCGACCGCGCTTGCGGCCGCGCCCATCGCCGTCGCCTGGTCGCCGGTTGCCACGGCATTTCCGCCGACGGCCGTCGCAAACGTACCGGTCGCGGCCGCCATGCGGCCGATCGCGACGGTTTCGCTATAGGCTCCGGTCGACGAGCCCGAATTCGCGACTGCCGCAGTGCCGATCGCCACGTTGTCGCAGCCCGTTGCAGCGGCCGGATACGTGCCGCTTCCCGAGATGGCGATGTTGCCGACACAGCCAGCCGACGTTTCGGTCGACGTCCCGTTCTGCACATAGTCGGCGCGCGCGGGTGCGGAAGCCGCGAATGCGACAACCGCTGCGCTCACGGCGACGGCCAGCGCTGCTTTCGACTTCGCCGGCGCGCGCAGTGCCGGATTCCCCAACCCTCGATGCATCTTGCTCATGTTTTTCCTAGGCTCGATATAAAAATTGTGTTGTGGCTCGCTTGTCGTTCTCACGATTTCCCAATCGCAGTGCATTCGCGATTTTTTTTACCGAAGCCCTTGTTCGAATACAGTCCGATTGAAAAGATGTACTAAACAAATTTGACATTCGGCGGAGTGAGTCCAGGGGGAAATGGCACGGGGGCCGCTACATTTGACGTTTTCCGGAACGCGGACGCGTCCCGGATCTGCAGCATTGAGATGCGACGACGCATTTTGATAGGACTCGCCAGCGCCCATGTTTGCCATGGCGCCCGATCTCTATGCTTTGGGGAAAGTGCGTCGTCTTGATGGTTGCGCCGACCGCCGGCATACCGGTCCTGGGCGCGGAAGCGGGCGTTCGGGCGTCGGCTTCCGTCAATCTCCGCTGCGCGCTTGCGACTACGCCGCCAACGCGTCCGCCAGCTTCCGCATCGCGTCCACCGTCTCCGGATTCGCCGGAAAGAACGCCTCGATCGCGAGTTCCGACAGCGTCACGTCGACCGGCGTGCCGAATACTGTCGTCGTACTGAAGAACGCCAGCTCGCCGCCCGCGGTGCGCAGCCGCAGCGGCACGGCGATATCCGCGAAGTCGGTGCGCGCGTGCGCGTCGTCGGGCTGGCCGGCCGGCGCCGGATACGCGGCGAGCTCGTCGCGCAGCGCATGCAGCGTGCGGTCGCCGCTCGCATCGATCTGCCGCTGCAGCCGATGCAGGATGTGCGCGCGCCATTCATGCCAGTTGACGATCTGCGACGCGAGGCCGTCAGGATGCAGGCTCAGCCGCAGCACGTTGACGGGCGGCTGCAGCAGCGACGGATCGGCCTGCGCGACCAGCGCGCCGAGCATCCGGTTCGCGGCGAGCAGCGTCCAGTGGCGGTCGACCGCGAGCGCCGGGTACGGTTCGTGGCCGCGCAGCACGGCTTCCACCGCGTGACGTGCGGCATCCAGCTGCGGATCCGAGAACGGCCGCTCGCGAAAGAGCGGTGCAAAGCCGGCCGCAACCAGCAGCGCATTGCGCTCACGCAGCGGCACGTCGAGCCGTTCCGCGAGATGCAGCACCATCTCGCGGCTCGGCTGCGCGCGGCCCGATTCGACGAAGCTCAGGTGGCGCGCCGAGACTTCCGCGTCGAGCGCGAGCGCCATCTGGCTCAGGCGCCGGCGCTGGCGCCACGTGCGCAGCAGCGGGCCGATGCCGGACGCGCGGCCGGCGGACGGGGAGGGCGAGGAGAGGGTGGCGGTCGGGTTCATGCGCAGATGATAGGCAATCCTGTACGCGCCGGGTATTACCTGCAAGGTAAGCATTCCGATCCGACGCGCGTCGCCGACCGCTGGCTTCAGCGGTCGGCGGCCCGTTGTGCATGCGGCTCCCCGGGCGCCCCCGGCGCTGCGTTACCATAGCTTCCGTGCCACCTGAGAGGCGATTCCGGACCCGCGACGACAATGCATGGGCCGGTTCCGCGCACGTTTACAACAAGGCATTCCAGGGGAATCCAACAATGAAAATGAAAACGCTTGCCGTGCGGCTCGCCTGCGTGGCGACGCTCGCACTCGCCGCGACCGGCGGCCATGCGCAGACCGAAGCTGCGCAGGTGGAAATGAGGGCCGCCGCCGCGGCCGCCAACGAGGCCGTCGTCAAAGGGCCGACCGACATCGACGTGAAGCACGAAGCCGTGCTGAAGCTGAAGGCCGGCGAGTCGTTCGTGCCGGCCGCCGAAGCCGGCCGCTACCTGCGTTCGATGGGCAACTCGATCGACGAATCGAAGCTGGTCGGCCTCGTGCTGCCCGACGATCCCGACGCCGACTGGATTTCGGTCGTGTCGTTCGAGCCGAGCGGCTACATCCGCGACGACGACGCGAAGGACTGGAAGCCCGACGAACTGCTGAAGAACCTGCAGGCCGGCACCGAGGAAAACAACCCGGCACGCAAGGAACGCGGCCTGCCCGAAACCGAGGTGGTCGGCTGGGCAAAAGCGCCCGCGTACGACGCGGCCACGCACCGGCTCGTGTGGTCCGCGATCATCCGCGACAAGGGCGCGGCGCCGAACGCCGCGAACGACGGCGTGAACTACCGGACGCTCGTGCTCGGCCGCGACGGCTACCTGTCGCTGACGATGGCGTCGACACTGGCCGATCTGCCGAAGTACAAGGCGTCGGCCGACGGCCTGCTGTCGAACATCAGCTTCAACGACGGCAAGCGCTATGCCGATTTCAACAAGTCGACCGACCATGTCGCGGAGTACGGCCTCGCGGCGCTGATCGTCGGCGTCGGCGCGAAGAAGCTCGGCCTGCTCGCGCTGATCGGCGCATTCGCGGTGAAGTTCTTCAAGATCGGCGCGGTCGCGCTGCTGGCCGGCGGCGCGGCGCTGAAGCGTTTCTTCGGGCGCAAGCCGAAGGCGGCCGCGGTGCCGGCCGTCGCCGATGCGTCCGACGCAACCGGCACGGAGCGCAAGGAATGACGAAGCTGTTGCTGCTGATCTTCGGCGGCCTCAAGCTCGGCAAGGTGCTCGTTTCGGCGGGCACCATGCTGGCGTCGATCGCGGTCTACGCGCTGTTCTACGGCTGGCGGTTCGCGGCCGGTTTCGTCGCGCTGCTGCTGGTGCACGAGGCCGGCCACTACCTGGCCGCGCAGCGGCGCGGGCTCGACGTCGGGCTGCCGACGTTCATCCCGTTCGTCGGCGCATGGATCCAGCTGAAGGAGATGCCGCACGACGCGGAAACCGAAGCGTACGTCGGGCTCGCCGGGCCGTTCGTCGGCACGCTCGGCGCGCTGGCCTGCTACGCGGCTGCACGCCACTACGACAGCAACCTGCTGCTCGCGCTGTCGTACACGGGCTTCTTCCTGAACCTGTTCAACATGATTCCGCTGTCGCCGTTCGATGGCGGGCGGATCACCGCGGTGCTGTCGCCGCGCATCTGGTTCGCGGGCGTGCCGGTGCTGATCGCGCTGTTCGTGTATCGCCCGAGCCCGCTGCTGATCGTGATGGCGATCCTCGCGCTGCCGCAACTGAAGCGCGCGTGGCGCTACGATCCCGACGCGCCGGAGAACCGCGTGTACTACGCGACGTCGATCGAGACGAAGACGACGTACGCGCTCTGCTACGTCGGCCTGCTCGCGTTCCTCGCGCTGATGACATCCGGCGTGCACGACATGCTGCGCGTCGTGAATTCCGCGACCTGACGCAAGAACGGCGGCCGCTTTTACGCGGCCGCCGTCGTCTTCCATCCTTTTCCGCCGAAGCTCAAGCGTCGCGATGACGCAGCTCGACGCGCCTGATGTCCTTCACGATCACGAGATAGCTGAACACCGTGACGAGCGCGTTCAGCCCGACGAACACGAGCGCGCCGTTGAACGAGCCGCTCGCGCCGACCAGGTAGCCGATCGCGATCGGCGCGACGATGCCGGCCGTGTTGCCGAACATGTTGAACAGGCTGCCCGACAGGCCGATCGCTTCCTTCGGCGCGGTATCCGCGACCACGGCCCAGCCGAGCGAGCCGATCCCCTTGCCGAAGAACGACACGGCCATCAGCGCGATCACGAGCGCTTCGCTGTCGACGTAATTGCAGCCGATGATGACCATCGACAGCAACATCCCGCCGACGATCGGGATCTTGCGCGCGAGCGTCAGCGACACGCCGCGGCGGATCAGCGCGTCCGACAGCATTCCGCCGAGCACGCCGCCGAGGAACCCGCAGATCGCGGGCAGCGACGTCATGAAACCGGCCTTCAGCAGCGACATGCCGCGCGCCTGCACGAGGTAGATCGGGAACCACGTGAGGAAGAAGTACGTGAGCACGTTTACGCAGTATTGGCCGAGATAGACGCCGATCAGCATCCGGTTCGACAGCAGCTGGCGCACGTAGTACCAGCCGGCGACGCGGCTGCCTTCGGACGCCGGACCGGTGCCGCGCGACTTCGACCGCACGAGGCCGCCGCCCTGCTCGATATGGTCGAGCTCCGCGCGGTTCACGGCCGGATGGTCGGCCGGATCCTTCATCACGCGCAGCCACAGGAACGCAAGCGCAATGCCGGCGAGGCCGAGCCACAGGTACACGTGGTGCCAGCCGTACGCATGCGTGAGCCACGCCATCAGCGGCGAGAACACCACGGCCGCGAAATACTGCGCGGCGTTGAAGATCGCCGACGCCGTGCCGCGCTCGGCGGTCGGGAACCAGCTCGCGACGACTTTCGCGTTGGCGGGGAACGCGGGCGCCTCGGCGATGCCGACCGCGAAGCGCATCGCGAACAGCGCGGCGACCGCGAACGCGGCGCTGCCGCCGAGGCCGATCGTGCTCTGCAGCAGCGTGAACGCCGACCACAGGAAAATGCTCGCCGCATACACGCGCCGCGCGCCGAAGCGGTCGAGCAGCCAGCCGCTCGGCAGTTGCGCGAGCACGTACGCCCAGCTGAACGCCGAGAAGATATAGCCCATCGTCACCGGATCGATGCCGAACGCCTTGCGGATCGGCGTACCGGTGATCGACAGCGTCGCGCGGTCCGCGTAGTTGAGCGTCGTGACGACGAACAGCATCGCCAGGATCCAGTAGCGCACGGCAGTGCGGCGCGCGCTGCCGGCGAGTTCGATCGGAAGATCGCGGGGAGAGGTGTGGTCGTTCACTTTAAATGTACGTCGTCGTATGACATGGCTGAAAGTTTATTGAGAAAGCCCGAATTCAGAAACTTCGGGTTTTCCCTTTGAGGATCGTCATCACAATATGGGAAAGACGCGCTTATGCTGACTGCACAAGGTTTTCCGGTGTATCGTCGACGCCATCGCAGGCGGTGAGAATGCTGCCATGCTGTCGGCAGACATCGTATCTGTTGAGATACAATTGACGGACCATTCCCGAACGAACCACGGAGCACACCCCATGCAACTGACTGGAGAGATGCTGATCGGCGCCGAAGCGGTGGCCGGGTCGGCCGGACCCTTGCTCGCGTTCGACCCGACGAAGGGCGCACCGATCGATGCGCCGGCGTTCGGTGTCGCGACGCAGGCCGACGTCGACCGCGCGTGCGAACTCGCGCGCGACGCGTTCGATGCGTACCGCGCGCAGCCGCTCGCGGCCCGCGCGGCGTTTCTCGACGCGATCGCGGATGAAATCGTCGCGCTCGGCGACGCGCTGATCGAGCGCGCGCACGCCGAAACGGGCCTGCCCGTCGCGCGGCTGCAGGGCGAGCGCGGCCGCACCGTCGGCCAGCTCCGGTTGTTTGCGCGCGTCGTGCGCGACGGGCGCTTCCTCGCCGCGTCGATCGATCCCGCGCAGCCCGCGCGCACGCCGCTGCCGCGCGTGGACCTGCGGCTGCAGAAGGTCGGGCTCGGGCCCGTCGCCGTGTTCGGCGCGAGCAACTTTCCGCTCGCGTTCTCGGTGGCCGGCGGCGATACGGCGTCGGCGCTCGCGGCCGGCTGCCCGGTGATCGTGAAGGCGCACGAAGCGCACCTCGGCACGTCCGAGCTGGTCGGCCGCGCGATCCGCGCCGCCGTCGCGAAATGCGGGATGCCGGCCGGCGTGTTCTCGCTGCTGATCGGCCCCGGCCGCGTGACCGGCGCGGCGCTCGTCAGCCATCCGGCGATCCAGGCCGTCGGCTTCACCGGTTCGCGGCAGGGCGGCATGGCGCTCGTGCAGCTCGCGAACGCGCGCCCGCAGCCGATTCCCGTCTACGCGGAAATGAGCAGCATCAATCCCGTCGTGCTGTTCCCGGCCGCGCTCGCCGCGCGCGGCGACGCGATCGCGACGGGCTTCGTCGATTCGCTGACGCTCGGCGTCGGCCAGTTCTGTACGAACCCCGGCCTCGTACTCGCGATCGACGGCCCCGACCTCGACCGCTTCGAGACCGTCGCCGCGCAGGCGCTCGCGAAGAAGCCGGCCGGCGTGATGCTCACGCGCGGCATCGCCGATGCGTATCGCAACGGCCGCGGCAAGCTGGCCGAACTGCCGGGCGTGCGCGAAATCGGTGCGGGCGAGGCCGCGCAGACCGAATGCCAGGCGGGCGGCGCGCTGTATGAAGTCGGCGCGCAGGCGTTCCTGGCCGAGCCGGCGTTCAGCCACGAGGTGTTCGGGCCGGCGTCGCTGATCGTGCGCTGCCGCGATCTCGACGAAGTCGCGCGTGTGCTCGACGCGCTCGAAGGCCAACTCACGGCCACGCTGCAGATGGACGCCGACGACAAGCCGCTCGCGCGCCGGCTGCTGCCGATCCTCGAACGCAAGGCCGGGCGCCTGCTCGTCAACGGTTATCCGACCGGCGTCGAGGTGTGCGATGCGATGGTGCACGGCGGGCCGTTCCCCGCGACGTCGAACCCCGCCGTCACGTCGGTCGGCGCGACAGCGATCGAGCGCTTCCTGCGGCCCGTGTGCTACCAGGACTTCCCGGACGACCTGCTGCCCGAAGGGCTGCAGGAAGGCAATCCGCTCGCGATTCCGCGTCTGCGGGACGGGAAGGCGGAGTGACGGGTCGGATCGATTGAGGGCACGATACCCGGTGGTTGGTGCGCCGGGGCAGAGAAACAGAAAGGCGGAAGTGGCCGGTGGGCCGCTTCCGCCTTTTTGCATGGCGGGTGTTCGTGCCGTCGATCTCGTCGGGTCAGTGGGCGGGGCGAGCGGCGAGCTGCAGGCGGTCGGCTGCGGCCAGCAGGCGCCGGTCGCGTGTCCACAGCTTGCTGCCGCTGGTCAGTCTGACTGAAGCGAGCAGGTGCGCGTCGACGTAACCGATGCCGAGTCCGTGAAGCGGCACGACATCGATCATGCGTTGAACTTCGTCGTCGGTTGCCGAGGTGGCAGCGGGGAGGTCGCACAGCGCGTCCAGCACGGTCTGGCGATCGCGCAGGCTGCCGAGCGAAAGCTCGCCGACGACGAACGGATGGATCAATACCCGCTCGGCTTCGAGCAGCGTAGTGAGCGCTGCATCACCGGCTCGCAGGTGATCGATCCAGACGGACGTGTCGACAAGAATCATGCTGGCTCCGACGGGCGGCGCGGCACGGGTTCGAGATCGGGTTCGGTGCCGCCGAGACGAGCCAGCCGTCGTGCGCTTTCGCGGGCAATCAGCGCGCGCAGTGCTTCTCTTACCAGCGCCGACTTTTCGGTGACGCCAGTCAACTGCTGCGCTTTGGCGAGCAGGGCGTCGTCCAGGGATAAGGTGGTGCGCATGATCGGCTTCCGAAACGATAGGTGCATCAATTATGTCACCGATTGATGTCGATTGTGATGCCTCGCGCTGAGGGGGAGATGACCGGGAGCATGTCGGTGCAGCACGGTGGGGCGGGCGGGGTGAGCGGCGGCACCGGGGGGCCGGGCTGTCGTCGATCTTGCCGTCTTCCGCGTCGCCCGAATTTCTCCTACAGTAGCGAAGCCCCGGGCCGCACGGTTCGCGGGCGAGCCTGAGAGACCGACAAAAGACAACGAGGGAACCCTCCGATGAACATCAACAAGCGTGGCGATCACCTGTTCGCGGCCGGATTGTGGAAAGCGATCGGCGACGTCGCGAAATCCGTGCGCACCCAGATCGGCCAATACAGCGAAGGGCGCGTGCTCGCGAACGCGTTGCTGGAATTCCAGCGGGACCTGGGCGGCAGCGAATTCGACCTGACGATCAATCAGGGGCGGCTCGTCACGGGCGCCGACGCGCATTCGCTCATGTTCGGGCAGGCCGTCCGACGTTTCCGGCAGGACATGGAAGCGCTGGTGTTCGCGCTCCAATACCGGCGCAGCATCGACGAACGCGACCAGGGCCTGCGCGCCGAAGCGTTGACGCAGGCGAACAGCCAGCTCGCGACCGCGAAGCAGTCGGCGACGATCACGGTCGGCCGGTTCTTCGACGCGGTCGTCGATCGCGATGTGCTCGGGCAGATCCTCGACGGCGAATCGAAGGCGCGTGCGCGTACGGGCGCGCAGGACCAGATCGAGGCAACGCGGGTCAAGCTGGGGAACGTGCGCTACCGGATCGTCGGGATCATCGCGCAGATGTGACGGAGGCGGCCGGCCCGCGAAGCGGGTGGCGTCGGGCGGAGCGCTGCGACGCCGCACGCATCGCGGCGGATGCGTGCACGATTACCGATACAAACGACCGCGGCAGGTACAAACCGGCCGCGACACAAAAACGTTGCGCACTGCGTAACGGCGAGCCGGCCGCGGCGCCGATGCAGGCGCCGCGCCGGCCACCGCCGCTTACTGCGGGCCCATCTTCTTGATCAGCACGTCGAGCTCCGCCGCTTCATCGTCGGTGAGGTCGACGAGCGGCGCGCGCACGGGGCCCGCGTCGTGGCCGACGAGCTTCGCGCCCGCCTTCACGATGCTGACCGCATAACCCGCGCGGCGATTGCGGATCTTCAGGTACGGCAGGAAGAAATCGTCGATCAGGCGGCCGACCGTCGCGTGGTCGTCCTTCGCGATCGCTTCGTAGAATTCCATCGCCGTCTTCGGGATGAAGTTGAACACCGCCGACGAGTACACCGGCACGCCGAGCGCCTTGTACGCGGCGGCATAGACTTCGGCCGTCGGCAGCCCGCCGAGGTACGCGAACCGGTCGCCGAGGCGGCGGCGGATCGTGACCATGCTTTCGATTTCGCCGACGCCGTCCTTGAAGCCGATCAGGTTCGGGCAACGGTCGGCAAGGCGCTCGAGCATGTCGGCGTTCAGCTTCGAATTCGCGCGGTTGTACACCACGACGCCGATCTTCAGCGCGCGGCACACCTGCTCGACGTGGTCGGCGATCCCTTCCTGGCTCGCTTCGGTCAGGTAGTGCGGCATCAGCAGCACGCCGCTCGCGCCGAGGCGCTCGGCTTCCTGCGCATATTCGATCGCGACGCGCGTCGCGCCGCCCGCGCCGGCGAGGATCGGCACCTTGCCCTTGCAGGTTTCCGTCGCGACGCGGATCACGTCCGAATACTCGCGCTGCGTGAGCGAGAAGAATTCACCGGTGCCCCCGGCCGCGAACAGCGCGCTCGCACCATACGGCGCCAGCCATTCGAGGCGCTCGGCATAGGTGGTCGGGCGGAAGTTGCCGTCGGCGTCGAAGTCGGTCAGCGGAAACGACAGCAGGCCGTGGGAAATGATTTGTTTGAGTTCTTGCGGTGAAGTCATGGTTGGGTCGTCCGTCTAGCGCGAGTGCTGGGTTCGTCGGGAACGGCATACGAGCCACATTGGCGATGTCGTTGTATGTCATCGTACAACGAGGGGAAGGGTGGCGCAAGCGGTTTGCTGGTCGGTCGATAGTAGGGTCTTTCCGGATAAGGGTTTACGCAGAATCCCTGGTTGAGGCCGAGTGTCGTATGATGACTAACGATATGACCGGTCGCTTCCAGGAAATTCCGATGACTGCTTCTCCTCTCTACATCCGCGTGCATCCGGACGACAACGTCGCGATCGTCGTCAACGACGGCGGTTTGCGCGAAGGCGCGACGTTCGCCGACGGGCTGACGCTGCGCGAAGGCGTGCCGCAGGGGCACAAGGTCGCGCTTGCCGACCTCGCGGCCGGCGACCCGATCGTCCGCTACAACGTGGTGATCGGCTATGCGCTGACCGACCTGCGGCGCGGCAGCTGGGTCAACGAGCGCACGATGCGCATGCCCGAGCCGCCGGGGCTCGACGACCTGCCGCTCGCGACGCGTGCCGCGCCGCCGCTGGCGCCGCTCGAAGGCTATACGTTCGAGGGCTTCCGCAATGCCGACGGCTCGGTCGGCACGCGCAACATCCTCGCGATCACGACGACCGTGCAGTGCGTGTCGGGCGTCGTCGAGCATGCGGTGAAGCGGATCAAGGCCGAGCTGCTGCCGCGCTACCCGAACGTCGACGACGTGGTCGGGCTCGAGCACACGTACGGTTGCGGTGTCGCGATCGATGCGCCCGACGCCGACATCCCGATCCGCACGCTGCGCAACATCAGCCTGAACCCGAACTTCGGCGGCGAGGTGATGACCGTGAGCCTCGGCTGCGAGAAGCTGCAGCCCGAGCGCCTGCTGCCGCCCGGCACGATTCCGGTGGCCGCCGACGGCGCGACCGACAACGGCGGCGTCGTGTGCCTGCAGGACGCCGCGCACGTCGGCTTCAACTCGATGATCGACTCGATCATGACGATGGCCGAATCGCATCTCGAGCGGCTGAACCGCCGCCGCCGCGAGACGTGCCCCGCATCGGATCTCGTCGTCGGCGTGCAGTGCGGCGGCAGCGACGCGTTCTCGGGGCTCACCGCGAACCCGGCCGTCGGCTTCGCGGCCGACCTGCTCGTGCGCGCGGGCGCGACGATCATGTTCTCCGAGGTGACGGAAGTGCGTGACGGCGTCGCGCAGCTCACGTCGCGCGCGGCGAACGAGGACGTCGCACGCGAGATCATCCGCGAGATGGACTGGTACGACCGCTACCTGCAGCGCGGCCGCGTCGACCGCAGCGCGAACACGACGCCCGGCAACAAGAAGGGCGGCCTGTCGAACATCGTCGAGAAGGCGATGGGTTCGATCGTGAAGTCGGGCAGCGCGCCGATCGCCGGCGTCGTGCGCCCCGGCGATCGCGCGCGGCAGAAGGGGTTGCTGTACGCGGCGACGCCCGCGAGCGACTTCATCTGCGGCACGCTGCAGCTCGCGGCGGGGATGAACCTGCACGTGTTCACGACCGGCCGCGGCACGCCGTACGGCCTCGCGCAGGTGCCGGTGATCAAGGTTGCGACGCGCAGCGATCTCGCGCGCCGCTGGCACGACCTGATGGATCTCGACGCCGGGCAGATCGCGACCGGCGCGGCCACGATCGAGGACGTGGGCTGGGAACTGTTCCGGCTGATGCTCGACGTTGCGAGCGGCAAGCGCCGCACGTGGGCCGAGCAATGGAAGCTCGCGAATGCGCTGACGCTGTTCAATCCGGCGCCGGTGACCTGACGCGCGCGGGTGGTGACGGCAGACGATGCGGGCGCCTTCGGGCGCCCGTTTTTGCTGTGGCGGCGGGCTCGCGATGCGGCGCATGCGTGTCGTACGCGGCCGGCACGAATTCCTTACCTCGCACGTAATCGACCGCCCGCGCGAGGCCGGCGACGATAGCGGCACGCGGACACGAAACGTTCGCGACACCGTCCCCTCATCGACACAAGGAGCCTCGCCATGAACACCGCCCAATCCGCACAGTCCGCTCACGCCGACCTGATCGACCGCTACTTCGACGCATGGAACGAACCCGACGTCGCGCGCCGCCGCGCGCTGATCGATGCAACTTACGCGAGCGATGCGACCTATCGCGATCCGCTGATGGCCGGCGACGGCCACGCGGGCATCGACACGATGATCGCGGCCGTGCAGGCGCGCTTCCCCGCATACCGCTTCCGCCGCACGACCGACGTCGACGCGTTCGGCCAGCATCTGCGGTTCTCGTGGGCGCTCGTGTCGCCCGACGGCGCGGCGATCGCGAAGGGCTCGGACTTCGGCACCGTCGATGCGTCGGGCCGTCTCGCATCGGTCACGGGTTTCATCGACGAAATGCCCGTCGCGGCGTCGTGAAGCGAGCGATACCTGTCCGGCGGCGACAGGGATCGGGTAACTTATGCGTTCATTCCTGATCCTGGAGACAAGCCGACATGCTGAAGAATCTCGACCCGCTGCTGCACGCCGACATCCTGCACACGCTGCGCGCGATGGGCCACGGTGACGAAATCGCGATCTGCGACGCGAATTTTCCGGCGGAATCCGTCGCGGAGCACACGGTGGTCGGCCGCGCGCTGCGGATCGACGGTGCCGATTCGGCGCGCGTCGCGCGTGCGGTGCTGTCCGTGCTGCCGCTCGACACGTACGTCGACACGCCCGCATGGCGGATGGAAGTCGTCGGCGACGCGGCTGCGGTGCCGCCCGTGCAGCGCGAGGTGCAGGCCGAGATCGACCGCGCGGAAGGGCGCGCGGTGCCGCTCACGGGCGTCGAGCGTTTCGCGTTCTACGAGCGCGCGCAGCAGGCGTATGCGGTGATCGTCACCGGCGAACTGCGCGGTTACGGCTGCTTCATCTTCAAGAAAGGCGTGCTGTTGAGCGACGCGGGCTAAACGCTTTTTTCGTGCCGCCGCAAGCGGGCCGCGCGACCGCTGCCATGTAAAGATTTGCTACAACCTTTTTCTTGGACACGGCCGAAAGACCCTCTATGCTGGCCCATTTGCCGCGGGCCCCGCAGGGCCGCGCGGCCCCCGAGCTTCACGGGCGCGCCCCGTGCGGCCGGCCGAACTGCATACGAGGAGAGAGGCATGACGCGTTCCGTCGATTCCGGCGTCATTTTTTTCGCACGCCTGGCGCTGGCGGCGTTGTTCCTGTGGGGCGGCGTGATGAAGCTGCTCGGCTACGGCGATTTCGTCGGTTACCTGCATGGGCTGAACGTGCCGTATCCGCAGGTCGTCGCGCCGATCGTCGTCGCGATCGAGGGGCTCGGCGGCCTGCTGCTGATCGTCGGCTACAAGGTGAAGCCGCTCGCGCTGCTGCTGGCGTTCTATACGGTCGCGACCGCGATGGTCGGGCACAATTTCTGGGACGCGACGGACGCCGCGGTCCAGCACGAGATGGTGATCCACTTCTGGAAGAACATCGCGATCGCCGGCGGTTTTCTGCTGCTGTTCGTCACCGGCGCCGGCGGCGCGAGCATCGACGGCCTGCGTCGTCCGAGTTCGTCGTACGGCGGCCTGCGCTGATCGCACGCGCGCCGTTGCGCTGAAGCAAAACGAAAGGGCCGAATCCCGCACGCCGCGGGATTCGGCCCTTTGTTCATGGAACGGGCGCGTGCGCCGCGTTCAGTGCGCGTCCTTCACGTCCTTCGCATCCTTCGAGAACTGCACGGCGATTGCGCCGAGCACGCAGATCGCCGCGACGTACACGACCGGTGCGAGCGGATTCGACTTCATCATCAGCGACACGATCACCGGCGTGAGGCCGCCGAAGATCGCATAGGCGACGTTGTACGAGAACGAGATGCCCGAGAAGCGCACGACGGCCGGGAAGCTCTTGACCATCACGAACGGCACCGCGCCGATCGTGCCGACCATGAAGCCCGCGATCCCGTAGTAGAGCGGCAGCGTCGACGCGTCCGCCGCGACCTGCACGAACAGCAGGTAGTAGCACGCAGCCAGCCCGAGGCCGCCGATGCCGAGCACGCGCTTCGCGCCGATCCAGCCCGCGAGCGAACCCGCGGTGATGCAGCCGGCCGTCAGGCACAGCGTCGCGACGCTGTTCGCGAACAGCGTCGTCGCGGGCGTCAGGTGGAACTGCTTCTGCAGCAGCGCGGGCGTCATCAGGATCACGACGACGATCGCGGCCGACAGCATCCACGTGAGCAGCATCGACACGATCACCGCGCGGCCGTGGTCGCGCAGCACGGCCTTCAGCGGAATCTCGGCCGCGAGCGCCTTTTTCGCCTTCATCTCGGCGAACACCGGCGTTTCATGCAGCCAGCGGCGCAGGTACACGGAGAACAGCCCGAACACGCCGCCGAGCAGGAACGGGATGCGCCATGCGAATGCTCCGACTTCGGCGCTCGAGTAACGGCTGTTGATGCCCGCGGCGACGAGCGAGCCGAGCAGGATGCCGGCCGTGAGGCCCGCGGTCAGCGTGCCGCAGGCATAACCGATATGGCGCGACGGCACGTGCTCGGACACGAACACCCACGCGCCCGGCACTTCGCCGCCGACCGCCGCGCCCTGCAGCACGCGGAACAGCAGCAACAGCACCGGCGCGAGGATGCCGATCGAGTCGTAGGTCGGCAGCAGGCCCATCAGCAGCGTCGGCACGGACATCATCAGCACGCTCAGCGTGAACATCCGCTTGCGGCCGAACAGGTCGCCGAAGTGCGCCATGATCACGCCGCCGAGCGGACGCGCGAGATAGCCGGCCGCGAAGATGCCGAACGTCTGCAACTGGCGCAGCCAGTCGGGAATGTCGTGCGGGAAAAACAGCTGCCCTATCGCCGGTGCGAAGAACACGAAGATGATGAAGTCGTAGAACTCGAGGGCGCCGCCGAGTGCGGCGAGGCCAAGGGTCTTGTAGTCGCTGCGCGTGAGCGCGCGTTCGGCGGCGCGAGGCACGCCGCTCAATTCGGAAGCTTGCATGGTCAGGACGATCGGTTTTCGAATGTTGTTGTCGGTGCTGCGTCTCCAGGGCCCGCTATCGGCATGGACTGACAAGGCGCGGCTTGCGTCGTCGAGGCGGGCAGGGTGCCGGATAGGGCACGAAACACGCACCGCCGCACCGGGATGGGGCGCGGCGCAGACGAAGCGTCAAAGCGGGTGGGGGGATTCTACAGGAGCGCGAAATGCGCGCGCGGGTGCGCACCGAGGAAGGCTTCGGACGTCCGGCCGAAGCGTGCGCGGCGCGGGCGACCGGTGAGCCGCTTCCCGCGCCGCGCGGGGCAGATCGCGCGTATCAGTTGCCGGCGATCGTATCGACCGGCTTGAACGTGCCGTGCTCGACCTTGTAGATCGTGACCGGCGCATCCTTCAGGTCGCCCTTCGTGTCGTAAGCGATGCTGGGGGCCGACACGCCCTTGATCGACACCTTGCCGAGATACGGCGTGTACACCTTCGGGTCGGTCGAGTTCGCGTCCTTCATCGCGGTGAGCAGCGCGATCGTGCCGTCATACGAGTACGGCGAGTACGTGATCACGTCTTCGTTGAAGCGCGCCTTGTAGCGTGCCGCGTAGCCGGCGAAGCCCGGCATCTTTTCCTTCGGCAGCCCGCCCATGTAGACGATCGCGCCTTCGGCCGCTTCGCCGCCGACCTTCAGGAACGTCGGCGAGCGCGACATCTCGCCCGTCACGAACGCCGCCTTCATCCCGAGCTGGCGCATCTTGCGGATCATCGGCGACGATTGCGCGTCGCCGCCGCCGTAGAAGACCGCGTCGGGATTGACGCCCTTCAGGTTGGTCAGGATCGCCGAGAAATCGAGCGCCTTGTCGTTCGTGAAGTCGCGCTTGACGATCGTGCCGCCCGCCGCCTCGACGGCCTTCGCGAATTCGTCGGCGATACCCTGGCCGTAGGCCGTGCGGTCGTCGATGATCGCGATGCGCTTGAAGCGCAGCGTCTTCACCGCGTACGTGCCGACGATGCGGCCCGCTTGCGCGTCGCTCGTCAGCAGCCGGTAGGTCGTCTTGTAGCCGCGCGCCGTGTATTGCGGCGACGTCGCCATCGAGATCTGCGGCAGCCCCGCGCGATCGTACAGGTCGGACGCCGGAATGCTCGTGCCCGAGTTGAAGTGGCCGATGATCCCGCGGACGTTGTCGTCGATCAGCCGCTGCGCGACGGTCGTGCCGGTGCGCGGGTCGGCCTGGTCGTCCTGCGAGTCGAGCTGGAACGTGACGGGCTTGCCGCTGATCGTCGGACGCGTCGCGTTGAAGTCGGCGATCGCGAGCTGCACGCCCTTCTGCATGTCCGAGCCGTAGTTCGACTGCGGGCCGGTCAGCGGTGCGGCGAAACCGATCTTGACGACGTCGGCGGCGATGGCGTGCGTGCCCGACAGTGCGCAGGCGGCAGCCAGCGCGACGTACGATACCTTCAGCTTCACTTTCACTTCCCCTTGGTGGCGTGGTTGGGCCGCCGCCGGCTAGCGGGCCGGCGCCGGTAAACCGGGCGAGACGGTTCGGCCGGCAGGCCGATGCGAAGGCCATGCCTACTCGCCGCTGGCAGCTCGGGTTGTGCCGGAATCGGCGTGCGCTGCGGGTGATGCGGCGGGGTCGTGCGCGCCGATTGCTGCAGCGGCGCGGTGTCGTCTCGTGACCGTGAAGCGAAGTCTAGATAGCGAAAATGCGCGCGTCTTGCGCGTTCGGTGCGCGGCCGGCGACGATATCGGCATATCGTCGATAACCCTGATATATGCCGAAATCGTCACGTCGAATGCGCAATCGCGCCAAGACGCTGCACGTCCGCATTTTTAGGATGGTGGATCCGGGCGCGCAGTGCCGGTGCGCCAATGCGGCAGGTCGGCATCGGCGCATGCGTGACTGCATGCGGCGGCGCAAGCGGATTCGCGGCCGGCCGCC
Organism: Burkholderia sp. FW306-1C-G01B; assembly: GCF_058781685.1. Classification (NCBI taxonomy): domain Bacteria; kingdom Pseudomonadati; phylum Pseudomonadota; class Betaproteobacteria; order Burkholderiales; family Burkholderiaceae; genus Burkholderia; species Burkholderia sp. FW306-1C-G01B. The sequence goes on along the minus strand of NZ_JBYSWZ010000012.1, from coordinate 15,448 downwards.
GTACCCGCAGCGCGGTAGTTGCGCGCGCAACGTATGTCGCTTGCCGATGCCGGCCGATCGGCGGCGCGATGCGACGGCTGCCGCCAGCTTGCCCGCCCCCGCGATCGGCGCGACGCGATTGAAGGGGCGCTCCTATAATCGACGCCATCTGCCACTCGCTTCGCGGATGCCGGGATGACGACCTTGCTTGCCGTACCGCCCATGAGCCTGTCCGACACGTTGCGCTACCAGCCCGACAACGCCGATTTCGGCGCGATGCTCGCGCACTTCCGCCTGCTCGAACCGGTGTTCGACGCGTTGCCGGACGTCGCGTTCTTCGTGAAGGATGCGAGCGGCCGCTACGCGCTCGTCAACCGCACGCTGGCGATGCGCTGCGGCTACAAGGACAAGCGCGACCTGCTCGGCAAGACGACCGACGAAGTGTTTCCGCGCCGCTTCGGCCGCAGCTATTTCGAGCAGGACATGGCGACGATCAACGCCGGCCAGCAATTGATGGACCAGCTCGAGCTGCACCTGTATCCGGGCCGCCAGCCGGGCTGGTGCCTGACCTGCAAGGAGCCGCTGCGCGACGCCGCGGGCAAGGTGGTCGGCCTCGCGGGCATCTCGCGCGACCTGAAGGCGCACGAGGGATCGCATCCGGCCTACAGCAAGCTCGCCGACGTGGTCCAGCACATCCAGGATCACTACGTGCAGCCGCTGAACCTGAAGCATCTCGCGCAGATGGCCGGGATGTCGGTCGCGCAGCTCGAACGCTATTTCCACAAGGTGTTCCACCTGACGCCGCGCCAGGTGCTGCTGAAGACGCGGCTCGATGCGGCCACCGCGCTGCTCGTCACGCACGACAAGGTGACCGACGTCGCAGCGCTATGCGGCTATACGGATCACAGCGCGTTCACGCGCCAGTTCAAGGCGACGGTCGGCGTGACGCCGACGGAATACCGGTTGATGCTGCAGGAGCGGGCGGGGTGACGCGAGACGCCGGAAGGGCCGGCGCGTCGCAGGGATCGGGGCGATGCGGGGAAGCGGGGAAAACGGCGGCTCAGCGGTAGCCGAGCCCTTTCAGGACGGCCGTGCCGTCTTCGGTCAGCCGGAAGCTCGGGGCCGTATCGGCGTCGAGCTTGATCATCTCGACGAGGCCGGCTTCCTGCAGCGCGGGCAATTCGGGTTTGGCGTTCGCGCCGATCGGTGCATGCAGCAGCACGAGCAGCGTCGCGATTTCGTGATGACTGAGCAGGCGGCGCAGCATCGTCTTCTTTGCAGGGGGCGCGGCCTGGCGGCCCGCGGGTGCTTCTACGGCGCTCATCGCTTTCCTCCTTTTCGGGATAACCATCGGGTACTGGTTGCGGATGGTGCCGTCGAAGACTTAAGCGATTCTTAAAACGGTGGCGGGCGACGGGATGCTGCGCTGCGGTACGGGTTACCGTATGTAACGTCATACGGAGCGCGGCTTCCGGCCCGGCCGCGGTCAGCCGCGCGGGCTGGTTCTCGGCCGCTCGATTCGCCACGATGGTGCACGCGCGATGCGGCCCTTTGAGTCGGGCGCGGGCTGCGGCGTGATCCTGCCCCAGACTCCCGATTCGCGTCCTTCCGTTATTTCCTGCGCTGCGCCTGCGCGGCGAGCCGCACGGCCGCGTTCGCCGCGCCGTAGCCGTCGTATCCGCCGCGCCGCTCGACGATCTCGAGCGAGAAGCGGTTGTCGACCAGTTCCGTATACGCGTGCAGGAATTCGCCGCCGTGCTCGTCGCGGTCGTACAGCAGGTGGTGCGCGCTCAGCGTGTCGATCAGTTCGTCCGGCAGTGCGTAGCGCGCGGCGAGATCGTCGTAGTAGTTCGGCGGAATGCGCAGGAACGGCACGCCGTCGGCCGCGAACGCGGCGATCGTCTTCACGATGTCGTCGGTGCGGAACGCGACGTGGTTCAGCCCGGTGCCGTGGTAGCGCTCGAGCGATTCGGCGACGGCCGTATGACGGTCGACCGACGCGTTCAGCGCGATCCGCACCGAGCCGTCGGCGCTGCGCACCGCGCGGCTGCGCATCAGCCCGTACGGATCGGGCACGAGCCAGCTGCGCTCGGCCTCGAAGCCGAACGCCGTCTTGAAGAACAGGATCCACGTGTCGAGCGCGTCGGCCGGCAGCGCGAGGCACACATGGTCGATGCCCGTCAGCGGGCCGACTTCGCTCGGGCCGTCGATGTCGGTCAGCACGAAGTCCGATTCATACAGCGTCGGCGCGTTCGGCGCTTCGTCGACGAAATACTCGAGGCTGCCGTCCGGCGCCTGCACGCTCGGCAGCACGCGCTCGTTCGGCCCGACGCGGCCGGAGAACGGCGCGTAGCCGAAGCCGGCCGCGCGTTCGAATGCCACTTTCGCGTCGTCGACGCGAAACGCCGACGCGCACAGCGACAGCCCGTGCCGCTGGAAGAACACATCGGCGAACGAGTCGCGCTCCGCGTTCAGCACGATCGACGCGGCGCCGTGCTGGAACAGCGTCACGTCCTTCGAGCGATGCCGGCCGGCGAGCCGGAAGCGCATCTTGCCAAGCCATTCGCCGACGGTCGCCGCCGCCTGCGCGTCGACCGCGAATTCGATGAACTGGAACCCGACGTGCGCGGGCGGCGCCGGCGGCGCGAAGAGCGGCTGGCCGGCGGCCGGCGCACGGCCGTCCTGCGCAAGCCGCGCGCGTGTCAGTTCTTCCAGATAGAGCAGTGAGCGATGGCCGTCGGCGGCCGTGATCGCGGTCGGCGCCGCGCGGAAGCCGTCGTTGAAGATCTCGAGCGACAGCGGCCCGGTGTAGCCCGATTCGATCACGCGCGCGGCGAAGCGCGCGAGGTCGAAGTCGCCCTGGCCCGGGAACGAGCGGTAGTGGCGGCTCCATTCGAGCACGTCCATCGCGAGTTTCGGCGCATCGGCGATCTGCACGAATGCGATGCGGTCGCCGGGAATCTCGGCGATCGCATCCGGCGAATCGTCGAGCGACAGCGTGTGGAAGCTGTCGAGCGCGAGGCCGAGATGCGGGCTGTTCACGGCGTTCACGAGTTTCCACGCATGGCCGTACCGGTTCACGACGCGGCCCCACGCAAGCGCTTCGTACGCGGCGACCACGCCGGCCTCCCGGGCGGCTTCGGCGAGCGCGCCGAGCTGGTCGACGAGCAGCCCGTCGTCCGCGATCGTGTCGGCCGACACGTTGCTGCACACGAGGATGCGGTCGGTGCCGAGCGCGTGCATCACGTCGAACTTGCGCTTGATGCGATCGAGATTGCGTGCGAGCTGTGCCGCGCTCACGCCCTCGAAGTCGCGAAACGGCTGGAACAGCACGATGTCGAGGCCGAGATCGGCGGCCATGCGCCGGACGTCGGCCGGCGATCCGTCGAAGTAGACGAGGTCGTTTTCGAAGATTTCGACGCCGTCGAAGCCTGCGGCCTGGATGGCGGCGAGCTTATCGGCGAGCGTGCCGGACAGAGACACGGTGGCGATCGAGCGCTGCATGGGCGATTCCTGCGGATGAGCGGGGCATGGCGTCGGTCGAGCCGGCCCTGAATGAACCAGTCGTTGAGTTCCGGGCGCGCGCCATATCCCGAATTTACTGGATAAGTGACATGGATTATACAAACTAACTAGTTGGTACAAATTAGCGAAAACCCGAAAAGACATTGCGCTTGCGCAAGCGCACACTAGCGCCAAATCTTGACGTCAGGGGGCGAAGCCGGCTAGCGATTCGCCCCCGTTTTAGGAGCAGAATCACCATGAGCAAGCACAAGGTGCTGGTGCTGAACGGCCCGAACCTGAATCTGCTGGGGACACGCGAGCCCCATATCTACGGCGCGGAAACGCTCGCCGACGTCGAGCGGCGCTGCCGCGCGGCGGCCGACGGGCTCGGGCTGGAGATCGATTTCCGCCAGTCGAACGCGGAGCACCAACTGATCGACTGGCTGCATGCGGCGCGTCACGACACGCACGGCATCGTGATCAACCCGGCCGCCTATACGCATACGTCGGTGGCATTGGCCGATGCGCTGTCCGCGATCGCGAAGCCGGTGATCGAAGTGCATATCTCGAACGTGCATCGCCGCGAGGCGTTCCGTCACCATTCCTATGTGTCGGCGGTCGCCGAAGCCGTGATCTGCGGCTGCGGCACCGAAGGCTACGTGTTCGCGCTGCAGCGTCTGTCGACGCTGTTTGCGCAGGGAGCCGCGCGATGAGCCGCCCGTCGTTTCTGATCGGCCTGATCGGCCAGGGTATCGGTGGTTCGCTGTCGCCCGCGATGCACGAGGAAGAAGGATTCCGCCAGGGCTTCGGCTACGTCTACCGGCGTATCGATCTCGACGTGCTCGGCGTGACCGCCGACGCGCTGCCGCAACTGCTCGATGCCGCGCAGCGGATGGGCTACAACGGTCTCAACATCACGCACCCGTGCAAGCAGCGCGTGATCGAACACCTCGATGAGCTGTCGGACGATGCCCGCGCGCTCGGTGCGGTGAACACCGTGCTGTTCAAGGACGGCAAGCGGATCGGCCACAACACCGACTGGTCGGGCTTCGCGAAATCGTTCCGCCGCGGGCTGCCCGGTGCGTCGCTCGAACGCGTCGTCCAGCTCGGTGCGGGCGGCGCGGGCGCGGCCGTGGCCCATGCGGCGCTGCAGATGGGCGCGGCCGAACTGACGATTTTCGATGTCGATGGTGCGCGCGCCACCGCGCTCGCGGGCGAGCTGCAGCAGCGCTTCCCGGCCGCGCGCGTTGCGTCGGGCGGCGCTCCGTCCGGCGACGATCTCGCGGCCGCGATGCGCGCCGCGACGGGCCTGATCCACGCGACGCCGACCGGCATGATCAAGCACCCGGGCCTGCCGCTGCCGGCCGAGCTGCTCCACGCGGGCATGTGGCTGGCCGACATCGTGTATTTCCCGCTCGAAACCGAATTGATCCGCGCCGCGCGCGCGGCCGGCTGCGCCACGCTGCCAGGTGGCGGGATGGCCGTCTACCAGGCCGTCGACGCGTTCGAGATCTTCACCGGACGCACGCCCGACCCCGAGCGGATGTTCGATCACTTTCAGTCGCTCGTCGCGCGCTGACCCCCTTATAGAAAGAGAAACCAGGAGACGACCATGCAGCACACCACCCATACGAGTGCCGCGCCGGCGCAGGCGGCCGGCACGGTCCGGCGCACCTCGGCGCGCTACAAGATTCTCGCGCTGCTCGCGATCGGCACGATGATCAACTACCTCGACCGCACCGTGCTGGGGGTGGCTGCGCCGCAGCTCACCAAGGAACTCGGCATCAACGCGGCCGTGATGGGCATCATGTTCTCCGCGTTCTCGTGGACGTACGCCGCGATGCAGGTGCCCGGCGGCCTGTTCCTCGACCGCTTCGGCAGCAAGATCACCTATTACTGGTCGATGACGCTGTGGTCGCTGTGCACGTTCCTGCAGGGCTTCGTGCCGGGCATCGCGACGCTGCTCGCATGCCGGCTCGGCCTCGGCGTGACGGAGGCGCCGTGCTTCCCGACCAACAGCCGCGTCGTCGCGACGTGGTTCCCGCAGAACGAGCGCGCGATGGCGACGGGCACCTATACCGTCGGCGAGTACATCGGCCTCGCGTTCTTCAGCCCCGTGCTGTTCGCGCTGATGGGCGCGTTCGGCTGGCGCTCGCTGTTCTGGGTCGTCGGCGCGGTCGGCATCGCGTTCGGCCTGGTCTGGTGGAAGTTCTATCACGAGCCGCGTGATCATCCGGGCGCGAACTCGGAGGAACTTGCGTATATCGAGGCGGGCGGCGGTCTCGTGCACGCCGCACGCAAGGACGGTAACAACGGCGGCAAGGGCGAGCAGAAGAAGTTCAGCTGGGCGATGGCCGGCCAGCTGCTGAAGAAGCGCCAGCTCGCGGGCATCTGCCTCGGCCAGTTCGCCGGCAATTCGACGCTCGTGTTCTTCCTGACCTGGTTCCCGACCTATCTCGCGACCGAGCGCCACATGGGCTGGCTGAAGATCGGCTTCTTCGCGGTGATGCCGTTCATCGCCGCGTCGGTCGGCGTGATGTTCGGCGGGATCTTGTCCGACTGGCTGCTGCGCCGCGGCAAGTCCGCGAACCTCGCGCGCAAGCTGCCGATCATCGCGGGCCTGTTGCTCGCATCGACGATCATTCTCGCGAACTACGTGCAGAGCAACGAGGCCGTGATCGCGATCATGTCGGTCGCATTCTTCGCGCAGGGGATGGCCGCGCTCGGCTGGGCGCTCGTGTCGGACATCGCGCCGGACGGCCTGCTCGGCGTGACGGGCGGCATCTTCAACTTCGCGGCGAACCTCGCGGGGATCGTCACGCCGCTGGTGGTCGGCTTCATCGTCGCGTCGACCGGCTCGTTCGTCGGCGCGCTCGTGTTCATCGGCGTGATCGCGCTGGTCGGTGCGCTGTCGTACATCTTCGTCGTCGGCGACATCAAGCGGATCGAGCTGTAAGCACCCACTCCACGCGCATCTCGTGCGTTCGCCCGGCGGCCGGTTGGCCGCCGGGCTTTTTTGTTTGCGCGCCGGCTGGTGTGCCGGCTTGTATCCCGGCTCGCGTGGCGCGTTACGCGCGCCGCACGGCGATGCCGAGCGATTCGACTGCCTGCGCGATCGCCGCCACCGCGCGCCGGATATCGTCGGCATCGATCGCGCCGATGCAGCCGACGCGAAACGTCTCGAGCTGCGTGAGCTTGCCCGGGTACAGGATGAAGCCCGCGTCGCGCACCGCGTCGTAGAAGCGGCGGAAATCGTAGGCCGGATGGTCGGGCGCGTGGAACGTGACGATCACGGGCGCCTGCACGCCCGCGTCGAGGAACGATACGAAGCCGAGCGCGCGCATCGATTCGACCAGCGTCCGGCAATTCTCCGCATAGCGCGCGCCGCGCGCGGGCTGGCCGCCTTCGGCGAGGTACTGGTCGAGCGCGGCGCGCAGCGCGGCGATCACGTGCGTCGGCGGCGTGAAGCGCCACTGGCCCGTCTTGCGCAGGTACGCATATTGATCGTGAAGATCGAGCGCGAGCGACCGCGAGTTGCCTTCGCTCGCGTCGAGCGCGTCGCGCCGCACGATCGCGAAACCCATCCCCGGCACGCCTTCGAGGCATTTGCCGCTCGCCGAGATCAGTGCATCGATGCCGCTGTCCGCCAGCACGATCGGCAGCGCGCCGAACGAACTCATCGCATCGACGATCAGCCGCTTGCCGTGCCGCCGGCATACGGCCGCGATCGCGTCCAGCGGGTTCAGGATGCCGGCGCTCGTCTCCAGGTGCACGAGGGCGACGTGCGTGATGCGAGGCTCGCGTGCGAACGCGGCCTCGACCGCGGCCGCGTCGACGGCCGCGTCCTCGCCGAACGGCAACGCGATCGCGTCGATGCCGAGCCGGCCGAGGATCTTCAGGATGCGCGCGCAATACGCGCCGTTGTCGGGCACGAGCACGACGCCGTCGCGCGGCACCAGCGTGCCGAGCGTGGCCTCGACCGAGAACGTGCCGCTGCCCTGCATCGGCACGCACACGTAGTCGTCGCCGCCGCGCGCGATCGCGACGAGGTCCGTGCAGACGCTGGCCGTCAGCTGGTTGAAAGCGGCGTCCCACGACCCCCAGTCATGTTGCATTGCGTGGCGGGTTGTGGCGGACGTGGTGAGCGGGCCGGGCGTAAGCAGGATCGGGTCGGGCATGGTTTGTCTCCAGCAAAGGTCGGGCGAAACGCCGGGCGGCATTTCTGAATGACGTGCATGATATTGGCAAAATGTGTCATTTTTTGGAAATTGTGGCACTCGTCACGGGTTTGTCATTGAACGCTGTGATCCTTCGGTTGCCGCGCGAAACCAACCGCAGCGCGGCGGCGAGGCGGGCCGCTTATCGGCCTGCCCGGAGATAACAGGCCTTGCATGCGGCCGGAGGAAACGCTGAAGCGCTAACTCTGGCCGACAGCTTTGCATGGGGCCAGAGTAAGCGCTGAAGCGCCAACTCTGGCCGACAGTGCCGGACATGCCCCGGCCGTTTGGTGTTCCGCCTACGGAGAAGTGAGATGACACTGCAGAATTCCTCGCGCGCCGCTGCCGGCGCGTTCCGCAAGCTCGCGCTGGCCGCCTGCGCCGCCGGTTTGCTGCAAGGAGCCGCGCTGCCGGCGCATGCGGCAAACGCGGTCGTGCTGTATACGGCGGACGGTCTCGAGAACCTCTATCGCGATGTGCTGCCGGCCTTCGAGAAGAAGGAAGGCGTCAAGGTCAACATCGTGACGGCGGGCAGCGGCGAGGTCGTCAACCGCGCGAACATCGAGAAGAATTCCCCGAAGGCCGACGTGATCGTCACGCTGCCGCCGTTCATTCAGCAGGCCGGCCAGATGGGCCTGCTGCAGGCGTACCAGAGCGTGAACTACAAGAACGTGCCGGCGATTGCGAAGGCCGAGGACGGCACGTGGGCGACGTTCGTGAACAACTACTTCTCGTTCGCGATCAACCCGGACGTCGTGAAGAACCAGCCGAAGACGTTCGCCGACCTGCTGTCGCCGAGCTATGCCGGCAAGGTCGCGTACTCGAACCCGGCCACGGCCGGCGACGGGATGGCCGTGCTGATCCTGACGACCTCGCTGATGGGCGAGGACAAGGCGTTCGACTACCTCGCGAAGCTGTCGCAGAGCGTGAAGTTCCACACGAAGGGCACGGGCTACCTGAACGTGCTGCTGTCGCGTAACGAGATCAGCGTCGCGAACGGCGACCTGCAGATGGACCTCGACGATGCCGAACACGGCGCGCTGTCCGTCAAGCCGATCTTCCTGGCCGCGAAGGAGGGCGACCAGCCGACCACGTTCCAGCTCCCGTACGGCATCGGGCTGATCAAGAGCGGCCCGAACCAGGATGCCGGCAAGAAGCTGATCGACTACCTGATGTCGACGGAAGTGCAGTCGAAGGTGCCGGACATGTACGGCATCCCGGGCCGCACGGACGTGCCGCTGGCAGGCAGGAACGGCGAAGCGGTCAAGAAGGCGATCGCCGGCGTGAAGCTGATCCCGGTCGACTGGGCCCAGGTGATGGCGAAGAAGCCGGTGTGGATCGAGCGCTGGAAGAAGGACGTGATCGGCAGCTCGGGCAAGCAGCTCGACGTCGTCAAGCCGAAGTGATCGGCGCACGCCGCCCGTATCAGCGAGCAAGAGGATGAACCCGGTGGAAACCACCCTGACCCATCCCGGCGCATTCGGCGCCGCCGAACCGCACGCGACGCTGCGGTCCGGCGCGCCGGGCGGCGTGCAGATCCAGCACCTGAGCGTGCGCTACGGCGCACGCACGGTGCTGGAAGATCTGTCGCTGTCGATCGGCGCCGGCGAATTTCTGACCGTGCTCGGCAAGAGCGGCTGCGGCAAGACCACGCTGCTGCGCTTCATCGCCGGGTTCGTGAAGGCCGACGGCCTGACCGGCACGCTGACCGTTGCCGGACGCGACCTGACCTATGCGCCGCCGCACAAGCGCAATCTCGGTCTGCTGTTCCAGAATTACGCGCTGTTCCCGCACCTGTCGGTGTTCGAGAACGTCGCATTCGGGCTGCGCGCGCGCGGGATGGCGTCGTCGGAAGTGACGCGACGCGTCGCCGACGCGCTGAAGCTCGTGCAGCTCGGCGATGCGGGCCACCACCTGCCCGCGCAGCTTTCGGGCGGAATGCAGCAGCGCGTCGCGCTGGCCCGCGCGCTCGTGATCGAGCCGGACGTGCTGCTGCTCGACGAGCCGCTGTCGGCGCTCGACGCCAACCTGCGCGCATCGGTGCGCAGCGAACTGAAGGCGCTGCACGAGCGCCTGCCGAACCTGACCGTCGTCTGCGTGACGCACGACCGCGACGACGCGCTCGTGCTGTCCGACCGCGCGCTGCTGCTGCGCGACGGCCGCATCGCGCAGCTCGGCACGCCGCAGCAACTGTACGACGCGCCGCAGGATGGCTACGTCGCGCGCTATCTCGGCCCGGCGAACCTGCTGCCGCCGCGCGTGATTTTCCCGCTCGGCGATCCGCGTCACGAAGTGCGCGACAAGGTCGCGTGCGTGCGCCCCGAGCGCCTGACCGTGATGCCGCTCGCGGCGGGCGGCCTGCACGGCACGGTGTCGTCGGTCGAATGGCAGGGCGCGGACCTGTCGATCGCGGTCGTGATCGACGCGGCGCCCGACGAACCCGTGCGCGTCACGATGCAACGCGGCCGCGGCGCGGCTCCCGAGCGCGGTGCGCGCGTTTCCCTGCATTGCGAGGCAGACGATGTCGTCCTTATCGAGCCCTGAAACAGGCCTGCCGCCGCACGTGCTCGCGTCGGCCGCCGCGCACGCTGCCGTCGCGCGGCGCCGCAAGCGCATGGGCGACCTGCACCTGGCCGCGCTCGCGGTCGTCGTGCTGGGCCCGCTCGTCGTGTATCCGCTGGTGCGGCTCGTACTGCTGAGCGTATCGGGCGAACACGGGCTGAGTTTTGCCGCATACCGGACCTTCTTCGGCAACCCCGACACGCGCAACGTGCTGCTGACGACGCTCGGCGTGCTGTTCGCGAGCGCCGGCACCGCATCGGTGCTCGGCGTGCTGCTGGCCGCGCTGCTGTTCTTCAAGCCGTTTCCGGGCGCGTCGCTCGTCACGCGCTTCCTGGAACTGTACGTCGCGTTTCCGTCGTTCCTCGTCGCGTTCACGCTGATCTTCCTGTACGGCTCGCAAGGGTCGATCGGCATCGCGTTGCAGCACCTGTTTCATCTCGAGAATCCGCCGCTCGACTTCCTGTTCGGCATCGGCGGCGTGATTCTTGCGCAGACCGTGTTCTATACGCCGTTCGTCGTGCGACCGACGCTCGCGTCGTTCGCGACGCTCGACCTGCGGCTGATCGAAGCCGCGCGCAGCCTCGGCGCGTCGGGCTGGATGCTCGCGCGCCGCGTCGTGCTGCCGATCGCGTGGCCGGGCATCGCCGCCGGCACCGTACTGTGTTTCCTGCTGACGCTGAACGAATTCGGGATTCTGCTCGTGCTCGGCAGCGCGCGGCTCGTGACGCTGCCGGTCGCGATCTACAGCAGCGCGACCGTCGATCTCGACCTGCCGACCGCGTCGGCCGGCGCGGTCGTGATGCTTGCGCTGTCGCTGGCGCTGTATACGGTTTATCGCCGGGTGAACCGGCGTGCGACGGGAGGGAACGATGTCCGCTGAATTCCGTATCGGGCAGGGCGTGCCGCGTCACCAGATCGGCTGGAGCGACGCGCTGCTCAAGCATGCGTCGCGCGCCGCGCTCGCGCTGGCCGCGTTCGCATGCTTCTGGCTGTTCGTGCTGCCCGTCATCGTCGTCGCGCTGTCGAGCGTGTCGACGCAATGGTCGGGCACGATCTTGCCGGCCGGCTACAGCCTGCGCTGGTTCGAGCGGCTCGGCTCGCCGGAATACGATGCGCTGCTGACGAGCCTCGAAATCGGCTTCGGCGTGTCGGCGATCGGCACGATCCTCGGGCTGTGGCTCGCGCTTGCGCTCGAAGGGCGCGACCGGCGCGGCCTCGGCGCGGTCGTCGACGCGCTCGTGATGGTGCCGAACGGTGTGCCGAGCGTCGTGCTCGGGCTCGCGGTGCTGATCGCGTATCACCAGAAGCCGCTCGATCTGTCGAGCTCGGCGGCGATCGTCGTGCTCGTGCAGCTCGCGCTGATTCTGCCGTTCTGCTATCGCTGCGCGGCCGCCGCGCTGCGTCCGGAACTGACCGTGCTGCGCGAAGCCGCGGCGAGCCTCGGTGCGCCACCCGCGATGGTGCTGCGCCGCGTGCTGCTGCCGCAGCTCGTGCCGGCGCTGCGCGCGAGCCTCGCGCTCGGCTTCGCGCTGTCGCTCGGCGAGCTCGGCGCCACACTGACGGTTTATCCGCCCGGTTTCGCGACCGTGCCGATCGTCGTGATCGGCCAGGTCGAGCGTGGTTATTATCTTCCGGCATCGGCGCTGTCGCTGCTGATGCTCGGCGCGTCGCTCGCGGCGCTGCTGCTGATCGCCGCGCGCGTGCCGCGCGGCACGCGGGCTGCATCATGAACGCCGCGTTCGCATTGCGCCGTCCCGGTGAAGCGTCGGCGGCCGGCGCATCGCCGGATCTCGCGGGACGCTCGGTCGACGTCAACGGCCGGCGCTACCGGCTGCCGGTCGAGCCGACCGTCGTCGTCTGCGTCGACGGCTGCGAGTACGCCTATCTCGAACGTGCGGTGGAAGCGGGCGTCGCGCCGTTCATTGGCCGGATGATGGCGGAAGGCACGGCATGGCGGGCCGATTGTGTCGTGCCGACCTTCACCAACCCGAACAACCTGTCGATCGTCTGCGGCGTGCCGCCGTCGGTCCACGGGATCTGCGGCAACTATTTCTGGGATTCGGCCGCCGACGGCGGGCGCGGCGCCGAAGTGATGATGAACGACCCGGCCTATCTGCGGGCCGGCACGCTGCTTGCGGCGGCGTCCGACGCCGGCGCGCGGGTGGCCGTCGTGACGGCGAAGGACAAGCTGCGCCGGCTGCTTGGCTGGCAGCTGAACGGCATCTGCTTTTCCGCCGAGAAGGCCGCGCAGGCGAATCTCGCGGAAAACGGCATCGTCGACGTGCTCGACTGGGTCGGCCTGCCGTCGCCGGATGTCTACAGCGCGGCGTTGTCCGAATTCGTGTTCGCGGCCGGCGTGCGGCTCGCGCAGACGCGGCAGGTCGACCTGATGTACCTGTCGACCACCGACTACGTGCAGCACAAGTGCGAGCCGGGCAGCGCCGGCGCGAACGCGTTCTACGCGATGATGGACGGCTATCTCGCGCAGCTCGACGCGCTTGGCTGGGCGATCGGGCTCACGGCCGACCACGGGATGAACGCGAAGCACGATCCCGCGACCGGCCGCCCGAACGTGATCTATCTGCAGGATGCGTTCGACGGCTGGTACGGCGCGCAGGCCGCGCGCGTGATCCTGCCGATTACCGATCCGTATGTCGTGCACCACGGCGCGCTGGGCTCGTTTGCGACGGTCTATCTCGCACCGGGCGTCGACCGGGCCGAGGCGATGTGGCGTGTCGGCGGCCTCGACGGTGTCGAGCTCGTGCTCGACAACGCGGAAGCCGCCGCACGCTTCGAGCTGCCGGCCGACCGGATCGGCGATCTCGTCGTGATCGGCCGTCGCGACATGACGCTCGGCACGCGCGAGCGCGAACACGACCTGTCGGGCCTCACGGTGCCGCTGCGTTCGCATGGCGGCGTGTCGGAGCAGGAGGTGCCGCTGCTGTTCAATCGGCGTGTCGAGCGGGACGATCCCGCGCGTCGCCCGCGCAACTTCGACGTGTTCGATTTCGTGCTGAACCGGATCGCGACATGATGGCCCACCCCCGGCAAGACCACCCCGAGTTTCGCGCCGAGGCGCTGCGCTGGTGCGGCACGCGCGCGACGCGCGAGCGCACCTTCGATATCGACGATCCTTATACGGGCGCCCGGGTCGGTACCGCGCCGCTCGCCAGCGTCGACGACGTGCGCGCCGCGTTCGATTACGCGATGGCCTACCGGCCGAAGCTTACGCGCTACGAGCGTTCGCAGATCCTCGAACGTGCGGCCGCGCTGCTGCGCGAGCGCACCGAGGAAGCGTCCGACCTGATCACGCTCGAATCGGGGCTGTCGAAACGGGATTCCCGCTACGAGATCGGCCGCGTTGCCGACGTGCTGAAGTTCGCGGCGGTCGAGGCGCTGCGTGACGACGCGCAAAGTTTCTCGTGCGACCTGACGCCCCACGGCAAGGCGCGGCGCGTGTTCTCGCAGCGGCAGCCGCTCGACGGCGTGATCGTCGCGATCACGCCGTTCAATCATCCGATGAACCAGGTTGCGCACAAGATCGCGCCGGCGATCGCGACCAACAACCGCGTGATCGTGAAGCCGTCGGAGAAGGTGCCGCTGTCGGCGTTCTATCTGGCCGACCTGCTGGTCGAGGCCGGGCTGCCGGAGCCGATGCTGCAGGTGCTGACCGGCGATCCGCGCGAGATCGCGGACGAACTCGTTACGCATCCGCATGCATCGCTGATCACGTTTACCGGCGGCGTTGCGATCGGCAAGGCGATTGTCGCGCGGGCCGGCTACCGGCGCATCGTGCTGGAGCTGGGCGGCAACGACCCGCTGATCGTTCTCGAAGACGCCGATCTCGAACGCGCGGCATCGCTGGCGGTGCTCGGCTCGTACCGGAACTCGGGCCAGCGCTGCACGGCCGTCAAGCGGATGCTGGTGCAGCGCTCGATCGCGCCCGCGTTCACCGAGTTGCTCGTCGAGAAGACGCGCGCGTGGAAGTACGGCGATCCGTTCGATCCCGCGAACGAAATGGGCACGGTGATCGACGAGGCGGCGGCGCGGCTGTTCGAGGCGCGGGTCGACGAGGCGGTTGCGCAGGGTGCGCGCTTGCTGACCGGCAACGTGCGGCGCGGCGCGCTGTATGCGCCGACCGTCCTCGACAACGTCGATCCGTCGATGACGATCGTGCGCGAGGAGACCTTCGGCCCCGTATCGCCCGTCATCGCGTTCGACACGATCGACGACGCGATCCGGATTGGCAATGGAACGGCGTTCGGGCTGTCGTCGGGGGTCTGTACGGACAGCACGGCGGCCGTCGTGCGCTTCGTGAACGAGCTGAACGTCGGCACCGTGAATGTATGGGAGGTACCCGGATACCGGATCGAGCTGTCGCCGTTCGGCGGGATCAAGGATTCGGGGCTCGGTTACAAGGAAGGCGTTCAGGAGGCGATGAAGAGCTTCACGAACCTGAAGACGTTTTCGCTGCCTTGGGAGTGAGCGAATGGCACTGACGGTGGAAGAGATCCACGGGCTGTATCGCGAGCACGGCCATGTGGCCTATAGCGGTGAACCGGTCACGCAGCTCGAGCATGCGTTGCAAAGCGGATTGCTGGCGGAAGAGGCGGGCGCGGACGAAGCGCTGGTTGCGGCGGCGTTCCTGCACGACCTCGGGCATCTGCTGAATCGCCAGGGCGAGACGCCGAGTGCGCGCGGGATCGACGATCTGCATCAGTATTACGTATTACCGTTCCTACGGCCGCTATTTTCCGACGCGGTGCTGGAGCCGATCCGGCTGCACGTCGATGCGAAGCGCTGCCTGTGCCGCACGGACGCCGGCTACTTCGAGGGCCTGTCGCCGGACTCGGTGCGCAGCCTTGCGCTGCAGGGCGGCATCTTCAGTGAAGAGGAGGCGGTGGCATTCCTGCAGCGCCCGTTTGCGGAGGACGCGCTGCGTCTGCGCCGCTGGGACGATACGGCGAAGGAAGAAGGAAAGGTGACGCCGGATCTCGATCACTATATGGGGATCGTCGCGCGCCAGGTGCGCGCGGTCTGACGATCCCGTTGCTTCTTTATATAGGGCCCCGCACGCGGCAGCGTGCGGGGCCTTGAATTTTTTTGCGAAACCCCTTGCGCGATCGAAGCGAGGTGCATAGAATCACGCCTCTTTCGCGCTAACGGAAACGCGGCGCGGAAGAGGG